>CAZVYU010000320.1:0-1002 GCA_964631645.1 uncultured Actinomycetes bacterium | reverse complement strand
ACGCATATCCGCGTCCCGGCGCGGCCGGTGTGTCGCTGCACGCCCCGAACTTCCATGATCCTGCCGCGGCTGAAGCCGACTGGCAGTTGTGCGCACACGTCATTGCCGGCCAGCCTGCTCAGCGCGTCATGGTGCGCCGCAACGGGCGATCCGCGTACCCGGCCACCAGCCAACGGCCCCTTAGTGCGACTCCTCCGGTTGCCCCTGCCGCAGTCATGCTGTGGAACGACCGGCAGCAGCTCCCTGTGCTGGCCCTGGACTTCGACGCCAAGAACGGTCACGGCCCTCGCACTGCGGCCGCGGACGCTACCGCCGCCCTACAGCTGCTGACCAAGGCGGGTCTGCACCCGTTCGCCGACCGCAGCCCTGTGGGTGGTTGGCACGTCTACGCCCCCCTGCCGACGCCACAGCCGGCCGATCAGGTGCTGCTCGTGGTCACCGCGTTGGCTCAGCGCCTGCCCAGCCTCGACGTCGGCCCGCTGGCCAACCCCCTGCACGGTTGCATCAGGCCGCCCGGCTCCGCACACAAGACCGGGGGTTTCCAGCGCCTCGTCCACTCTCACCACGAAGTGGTGCTTGCTCTCACCAGCCGGCCCCGCCCGGATGCGTGGACCCGACTGCGCCAGGAGCTGGTCGCGGAGCTGCGCGCCACTCCCCCACCCCCCGCGGCCGCTGATTCCCCCGCGGCTGCCGGAATCCGCCGCCGCCGCATGGCTGAGGCCGCCGAACAGTTGGCAGTCACAGGACAACACCCCGCTAGGGCCTTCAAGAGCCCCTCTGAGGCCCGCTTCTCCGTCATGTGCCACGCCGTCAACGCCGGTATGACCCTGGCCGACGTCCACTGTGCCCTGCGCGACCGATGGACCTGGCTGCGCACCTCGTATGGCACCAAACACCACACCGCTTTGGCGCGCGACTTCACCAAAGCAAAACAGCAACGCACCACGGCCCTGCTCTCTCGTCATGTCCGCCCATCCGACACAAGCCTTCACAACACACAGC
>CAZVYU010000319.1:0-1013 GCA_964631645.1 uncultured Actinomycetes bacterium | reverse complement strand
GGCGTGGTGGCCCTGCTCGTGTTTGTCGTGGTGGAACGTGCGCGACGCCGGGCGGGCAAGGTCGTACTCGTCGACATCGCGCTGTTCCGCATCAGGACCTTCGGGTGGGGCAATGCCGTTGCGGCCCTGGTGAGCCTGGGCGAGTTCGGGCTGCTGTTCACCTTGCCGCTGTTCCTGCAGTCGGTCATCGGCTACGACGCGCTCCAGACCGGCGTCATCCTGCTCGCCCTAGCCGCTGGTTCGTTCGTCGCCAGCGGTGCCGGGGCCGGGCTCGCGCAGCGGGTCGGGCCGGTCCTCATCGTCCGCACGGGGATGGCGCTCGAGGTGCTCGGTGTCCTACTCATCTCAGCCGTGATCTCGACGTCGGTGACCGGCTGGGCGCTGGCCCCCGGGCTGTTCGTCTATGGGCTGGGCGTCGGATTTGCGACCGCGCAGCTGACCGGCGTGATCCTGTCCGAGGTGCCGGTGTCGGAGTCCGGCCAGGCCTCGGCGGTGCAGTCGACGTCCCGGCAGGTCGGTGCGGCGATCGGCACGGCGTTGCTGGGTGCCACGCTGATCGCCGGGCTGGGCTCGGTGACCGCGGAACTCACGGATCGCGGCGTGCCCGAACCCGTGGCTGATCAGGTGACGACTGCGGTCCAGAACAGCGCAGGCACGGCGGTGGTCGCACTTCCAGCCCAGCCGGGCGGGGATGTGCTGTTCGCCGGGGCTTCGTCCGGCTTCGCGTCGGCCACTCGAGACGTGGGCTTCGTGGCCGCGGGACTCATCGGGCTGGGGTTCCTCGCGTCGTTGTTCCTGCCGCGCAACGCCGCCCGCACCGAGGCCGCGGGCTACGTGACCGCCGCCGAAGAACGCGATGCCTCTGCCGCCGGCTGACCGCCGGCCGCCCGCGGGTCAGTGCGTCAGCGTGATGCGGATCCCGACCCGGGGTGACGGCTTGACCGGGCGACGCAGGAGGCGGTTGATCCCCTTGCGGGTCCACTCCACGCCCGTCGCGACCCGCGCCTGCCAGC
>CAZVYU010000318.1:0-1020 GCA_964631645.1 uncultured Actinomycetes bacterium | reverse complement strand
GATGTATCGGTTCAGTTCCGGACGACCCGGGATCTGCTGCACCAGGATGGCTCGCACCTGCAGAACCGCATCGCCGACGAAGGGGACGGCGCGACGATCCTGGCGGCGCGCCATCCCGACGGCCACTGGGGAGACGGCTTCTACTCCCCCAAGTGGACGAGCACTCACTACACGCTGCTCGAATTGCGGGATCTGGGACTGGCTCCGACCCATCCGGATTGCCGCGAATCGGTGTCGATCGTGCTACGTGACCACCGAAACGACGACGGCGGGTTGCACCCCAACCGTTCCAGCCCGAGCGATGCGTGCGTGAACGGGATGGCGCTGAACTACGCCAGCTACTTCGGCGCCGGTGAGGACGAACTGGGCAGCATGGTCGACTTCCTGTTGGGAGGTCTGTTGCCCGACGGTGGCTTCAACTGCCGCTCCCGCCGCGAAGAGGTTCAGCACTCGTCGCTGCACACGACCCTGTCGGTGGTGGAGGGAATCACGAGCTACCACCGGGCCGGCCACACGTACCGAACGGACGAACTGCTGGCAGCGCAAGAAGCCAGCGTCGAGTTCCTTCTGCGCCATCGACTGTTCCGCAGCGAGCGCACCGGCCGCGTGATCCGCCCGGAGTTCACCCGGCTGCATCACCCCACGCGCTGGTACTACGACATCCTGCGATGCCTGGACTGGATGGCCGATGCGGGCATCTCCGCTGACCCCCGGATGGACGACGCGCTGGACGTGCTCACCAATCGGCGCGGACCCGATGATCGGTGGCCCGTCAATCGCTCCTATCCAGGGGTGACCCACTTGCCGCCTCCGGTCGCGGGTACCCCGAACCGCTGGGTGACGCTCCGCGCCCTGCGCGTGTTGGCCGCCTACACGTGAGAGGTCGCAGAGAGTCCGCGTCCGCGCTGTCTTGGTAGGTGATTCCGGACGGGCTGGTCCACGTCCAGGCCGTGGGATCGGAACCTTCGGATTCAGCGACAGACTGCCGCCATCTCGTGTGTGTCTTCATCCGGTGGTGTC
>CAZVYU010000317.1:0-1023 GCA_964631645.1 uncultured Actinomycetes bacterium | reverse complement strand
GGCAAGACCAACCTGGCGATGCTGGAGCCGAGCGTGCCCGGCTGGACCGTGGAGACGGTCGGCGACGACATCGCGTGGATGCGCTATGGCGATGACGGTCGGCTGTACGCGATCAACCCGGAGGCCGGGTTCTTCGGTGTCGCGCCGGGGACCGGCATGCACACCAACGCCAACGCGATCAAGTCGCTCTGGGGCAACTCGATCTTCACCAACGTGGCCCTCACCGACGACGGCGACGTGTGGTGGGAAGGCATGACCGAGGAGGCGCCCGCCCACCTGATCGACTGGAAGGGCAACGACTGGACGCCGGAGTCCGACACCCCGTCGAGTCACCCGAACGCCCGGTTCACGGCTCCGGCCGAGCAGTGCCCGTCGATCGCCCCCAACTGGGAGGACCCGGCCGGCGTGCCGATCTCGGCGATCCTCTTCGGCGGTCGGCGTGCGACCAACGTGCCGTTGGTCAACGAGGCCCGCGACTGGGATCACGGAGTGTTCCTCGGCGCGACGATCGCGTCGGAGCAGACCGCTGCGGCCGAGGGAACGGTCGGGGCGTTGCGGCGCGACCCGTTCGCCATGCTGCCGTTCTGTGGCTACAACATGGCCGACTACTGGGGTCACTGGCTGAAGATCGGCGAGATGACCGACGCCGACAAGTTGCCGAAGATCTATCAGGTCAACTGGTTCCGCAAGGACGAGAACGGCAAGTACATCTGGCCCGGCTTCGGTGACAACTCGCGCGTGCTGGCGTGGATCATCGAGCGGGTCGAAGGTCGCGCCGAGGCGGAGGAGACTCCCATCGGCGGCAAGCCGAAGGATGGGGATCTGTACCTCGAAGGCCTGGACCTGACCGACGAGCAGGTCACCGAACTGTTCGCGGTGGACCCGGACTCGTGGTTGGCCGAGGCGGACCTGACCGAGGAGTACTTCACCAAGTTCGGCGATCGGGTGCCCGCGAAACTGCGCGAGGAACTCGCCGCCCTGCGCGAACGCCTCGAAGCAGCCAAGGCCTGACCGGCGGCGCCC
>CAZVYU010000316.1:0-1038 GCA_964631645.1 uncultured Actinomycetes bacterium | reverse complement strand
GGTGCGCCTCGACGCGAGCCTGCGCGACCTGCTGCGCCTGCGCTCGCTGGCCTGAGGCCCCACCCGCCGCGGGGTGATCCGACCGTCGAGCAGACCCCCGCCGCGGGGTGAGTAGCGGGCGTGAGCCCGCGTATCGAAGCCACGGCGGACCGCAGCCCGCACCCAGCACCACCACCCCCAAGTCCAACCTGCCGCGGGAACAGTCGACCCCCGGACGGCCCCACCCGCCGCGGGGTGAGTAGGCGCGCCAGCGCCGTATCGAAGCCAAGGCGGACCACGGCCCAAACCCAGCACCACCACCCCCAAGTCCAACCTGCCGCGGGAACAGTCCACCCCCTGGCGGCCCCGCCGCCAGGGGTGAGTAGGCGCGCCAGCGCCGTATCGAAGCCAAGGCGGACCACGGTCCGCACCAGAGCCTGTGGACTACGAGTCAGCGCCTCTCCCATCGGGAACAGGATGGGCACATGATCGCCACCTACATGCTGCTGTGCGCTGACGGCACCTACTACGTGGGCAGCACCCGGAACCTCGAACACCGTCTGATTCAGCATGCGAGCGGGACCGAAGAGTCGTACACGTCCAAACGTCTTCCGATCAAGCTGGTCTGGTACCAAGAGGCGGAGCACATCGGCCTGGCCTACGAACTGGAGAAGCAGTTGCAGGGCTGGGGGCGCGCCAAGAGGGAGGCCTTGATCAACGGAGAGTTCGATCGCCTTTCTGCCCTGAGCCGGAAGTGGGACGAATAGCTAGTGGCGGCCGGAGGGAAGTCTGGCCCGGTACGGGCCGTACCCAGAGCGGTCCGCCAGGTACGAGCCGGACTCCGCCTTGGCTTCGATACGCGGGCTCACGCCCGCTACTCACCCCGCGGCGGGAGCGGGTACGGGCCGGACTCCGCCTTGGCTTCGATACACGGGCTGACGCCCGCTACTCACCCCGCGGCGGGTGGGGCGGTCGATGCTCGCCGCTACTCACCCCGCGGCGGTTGGCCAGGGGCTGCGGGGTGAGTGCCGCCGAAGGCGGTGTATCGAAGCCCGCCCA
>CAZVYU010000315.1:0-1040 GCA_964631645.1 uncultured Actinomycetes bacterium | reverse complement strand
CGCGGCTACTCACCCCGCGGCGGCCGGGTGCTGCGCGGCTACTCACCCCGCGGCGAGGGGCCGTGCGGCCGTTCACCCCGCGGCGGGTGGTCGGTCAGCCGCGGCGGTGGGGCGGGATCGCCAACCGCGGGCCGCGGCGGGGGCGACGGGGACCGCCGAGTTCCAGCATCCGCACGGCTCGGTACCGATGCCCGGCGTACGGCGCGAGCAGCTCCAGCATCTCCTCGTCCGTCCCGCCGAAGCGGCCCGTTAACGCGTAGACCACGTCCGCGGCCAGGTGGAAGTCCCCGACGCTCACCGCGTCGGCGTCACCCAGCGCCCGTTGGGCTACTTCGGCGTACGTCCACGCACCGACGCCGGGAAGGGCGGTCAATAGTCGTCGCGCCTCGTCCGCGGTCTCACCGGTCAAGCGTTCGAGGACATGACCCACGCGGGTCAGTCGCATGATCGTGTCCGACCGCGACCGGTCGACCCCGTTGCGACGCCATACCCACGAGGGGATCGAGCGCACCGTCACCGGATCGGGGAACACCACCATGCCGTCGGGGGCCGGACCCGGCGCGGACTGTCCGAACTGCCGCGCCAGCGAGGCCCACGCCGTCTTGGCCTCCAGCCCGGTGACCTTCTGCTCCAACACGGCGGCCACCGCACACTCCCAGGCGTTGTGGCTGCGCGGCACGCGCCAGCGGGATCCGCTGCTGCGCCACAGGTCGCGAATGAGCCCCGGCGGCGGGTCGAAGGTTGCGGCGTCGATGTCGTGCGCACCCACCACCTCGCCGGCCCGAGTGCTCAGCCACTCCGCCCCCGGGCCCCAGCAGTCGCTCGTGACCAGCGAGCCACGGGCACGAAGCCGCTGGGTGACCGGACCCGCGGGGGTGCCGGCCGTGCGCCACCAGGCGTCGCCGACCAACCGCATCGTGGGGTCCGAACGCCCCCGACGTTGCGGGCCGAGGATCCGACCGAGGTCCGGGGCGAAGCCGATCTCCGCCTCCCAGCGAGCGTCGGCCGTCACCGGATCAGTATGCGAGTCAGTGCAGGAC
>CAZVYU010000314.1:0-1060 GCA_964631645.1 uncultured Actinomycetes bacterium | reverse complement strand
GGCACCCCCTTCGCTGCCTGTCGCCTGCAGCAACGGGCGATGACCTGCTCCTGAGTGACGCCTCGGCCGGCTATTCGCCGCTGAACTCAGCCGGGCGGCGTTCGTGGAACGCCTTCATACCCTCGGCGTAGTCCTGGCTGCGCCAAGCCCGCCGTCGCATCTCAGTCAGTTTCTCGAACATGTCCGGATTCATGGGATTGGCCGCTGTGAGTGCTGTGAACTCGGCCTTCACCGCCGCCACCACGAGCGGAGCCATCTGGGTCATCCGGTGTGCGACCACTGCCACCTGCGCGTTGAGGTCGTCGGAGTCAGCAGCCAGGCGATTGACCAACCCGTACTGGGCTGCCTCAACAGCAGGCAAAGGATCGGCGGTGAAGAACATCTCCTTGACCACATGCAGTGGCAGCACTCCCAAGAAATGCTCGACTCCCGCGATGTTGTACGGCACCCCCAGCTTGGCCGGGGTGATGGCAAACGTGGCCGTGTCAGTCGCGATGACGAAGTCACACGTGAACACCAGGTCACAGGCGCCACCCCAAACACCACCTTCGACGGCGGCGATGACCGGCATCGACGTCGCTCGCACCGTTCGCAGCAACTCCTCGAGCGGCGAACTCCATTGCAGCGGGTCGTCGCCATCGGAGGGCAACTCGTCCACATCGTGGCCGGCCGACCACGTGGTGACGCCCGGCTCCGCCCGAAGCACGACACATCGGCAGTGTTGCTCCTCAGCGGCACGCAGCCCATCGATGAGGTGCCCCACCAGCTCCCGACTCAAGGCATTACGTCGTCTGCTGCGGTGCAACGTCAGCGTCGCGATGTCGTCACTGATGCCCACCTCGACCAGTGAACTCGGGCCTTCGACGTCGGAGGTGTTCATGGTTCAGTCCTACCGTCCGCACTGGTGCCCTGTCCGGTGGACCGGCCGTGATGACTGCCCAGCCGGCTGCTGTCACCATGACTGTCATGGCACGTGACCCCGTGGTGGGATGGCTATTGGCGGGGGATGTATCGGTTCAGTTCCGGACGACCCGGGATCTGCTGCACCAGGATGGCTCGC
>CAZVYU010000313.1:0-1070 GCA_964631645.1 uncultured Actinomycetes bacterium | reverse complement strand
GGTGCTGGCGCTGGCCGTTCTGTCCGGGCCGCTCATGTACGCGGTGACCGCGGTCCTCGATGTCAACGGCTACTTCCCCACCGGTCAGGCGCTCTACTACGGTCTGAACCCGCTGACGATCGCCGGCATCGGGGCGCAGAGCGGCACCGCCGCCCTGTGTGAGGCGGCCTGGCGGTGGTGGCAGCGGCGGCGCGGTCACCGAGACGGACCGGTACTCACGTTCGGATTGGTCGCCGTGGTCCTCGTCGGATACGCGGTGCTGTACTTCGCAGTGCTGTTCCGCGGCGGTGTCGCCTACTTCTTCATCTACCAGCAGGGGTACCTGTTCCTGTTCACCTGACGGCTGCATGACACCTGGCGCCGTTCGGGAGCCGTACCCTGTCGCACATGCAGCCCGCCATCGTGCTCGTGGCCGGAGAACATCCCGAGGTCCTGACCCGGGAGTTCGCCCGCTACGAGCAGGATTACGACGTCCGTCTCGTCGGGTCGGCGCAGGATGCCACTGAACTGGTCGCCTCGCTGCAGGACGACGGGCAGCCGGTCGCTCTTTTCGTCGCCGAGTCGGTGCTCGCCGATGCCGACGTGCTCGATGCCGGCGCCCAGTGGCGCACGCTGGTGCCGACGTCCCGGCGCATCGTCACCGCTCACCGCGATCGATTACGCCCCGACAGCGACCGCCTGCGGGCGGGGTTGCTCACCGGCCTGGTGGATGCACTGCTCGTCCTTCCCCAGGGAGTTCGGGACGAGGAGTTCCATTCCGCCGTGGCGGAACTGCTGTCCGACTGGGGATCCACGGTTGCCGACCCGGAGGTCGAACTGGTGCGGGTGGTGGGAGCGCCCGACGATCCGTTCACGCGCCAGATCGCCGACCTGATGGCCCGAGCGGGCTTCCCCTACGGTGTCCATCCGCCCGACGGTGAGATCGGACGCGACATCATCATCCGCCACGCCCAGGCCTGCCCGCACGACGCCGGTCGCCTGCCGTTGGTCGAGGTCGACTTCCGCGACCTGTTGCTCGCGCCCGGCGATGCCCAAGAGGTCCTGAGCCACTTCTACGGCCGACCCGCCGA
>CAZVYU010000312.1:0-1070 GCA_964631645.1 uncultured Actinomycetes bacterium | reverse complement strand
ACAGCAGCCGGTCGGCGTCGGGATCCTGGGCCAACTTCAGATCAGGGCTCACCCGTTCACGGTAGGGGCGGCCGGGGCCGGGCGCCACACGCACCCGTGAGGGCCTCTGAGGTGCTGGCAGGATCACCCTGCGGCCAGTCCGCGAACACTCCGATGACGGCGCCGGTCACCGTCGTCGCTCCCGTCGGGAGTCGTGCGTCGCCCTCAGCCGCGACACGGCGGTCGTGACGCGGATGCTCCGGGAGTCGGTCTGCGTCACCGTCCCAGGGATCTCCTGCGAACCCAACTGCCCCATGCGGAACGAACCCGTCCATGTGCTGGTGACCCGGATCGTCCGTACGCCGGGATCCCGGTACGTGTGACTGACCGACGTCTCCGGCCACCTGCTTCCCGCCTCCGTCGTAGTCAGCGTGGCACCGTCACCGAACTCCCAGGTCCACGACGACGAGACGGTTGCGGTGATCGGGATGCCAGCAACGGTGTCGTGCCAGGTGATCGAGCCGTCCGGCTGTCCGCTGTGGAACAGCACGGGTAACACGATCAAGGGTCGCCCGGCAGGCTGGACACCTACCGTCGGCGCAGGGACGTGATGCACGACCGTCTCTCGCACCATCGCAGCCACCTGGGCCACTGTGGGTGCGCCGGTCAGATCCAGACACGCGACGTCGCCCTGCACCCACGCGTTCGCGCCGGACGTCCATCGACGCACGAACGACTCCCCTGGCGGGCACGACCGATCCGACAGCGTCAGACATCCCGAGCCCGGTTGCGGGCTCACCGGGGACACCGCCACCACACAGACCGGCACGAAGATCACGACCGCGCCACCAGGGAAACCGCCGCCGCCGGACCTACCGCCACCGGCGGATCCGCTCACCACGAACGCGTCCCCGGCCGCCGCCACCCCATCGTCGGCCCGAGCCTGCCCGGCGACCGAGGCCAGAGCGACCAAGGCACCCAGCGCCCACGGCGCTACACATCGTCGAATCCCCCGCATGGCTCCCCCTTGCCCGGACCGTACGACACGGCGTGCGAGCGACCCAGAGGTCAGGGAGGCGGCGAGACAAACA
>CAZVYU010000311.1:0-1070 GCA_964631645.1 uncultured Actinomycetes bacterium | reverse complement strand
TCGGCGGGTCGGCCGTAGAAGTGGCTCAGGACCTCTTGGGCATCGCCGGGCGCGATCAGCAGCCCGCGGAACTCGACCTCCACCAGGGGGAGTCGACCCGCGTCGTCCGGGCAGGCTTGAGAGTGACGTGTGATCACGTCGCGTCCGATGTCACCGTGTGGCGGATGGACCCCGTAGGGAAACCCGGACCGGGCCATGAGGTCGGCGATCTGCCGGGTGAAGGGATCATCGGGTTGACCGACGATCCGGATCAATTCCACTTCCGGGTCGGCAACGGTCGACCCCCAGTCCGACAGCAGTTCGGCCACGGCGGAATGGAACTCCTCGTCCCGGACTCCCTGGGGAAGGACGAGCAGTGCATCCACCAGACCGGTGAGCAGCCCCGACCGCAGGCGGTCGCTGTCGGGGCGTAGCCGATCGCGGTGAGCGGTGACGATGCGCCGGGACGTCGGCACCAGCGTGCGCCACTGGGCGCCGGCATCGAGCACGTCGGCATCGGCGAGCACCGACTCGGCGACGAAAAGAGCGACCGGCTGCCCGTCGTCCTGCAGCGAGGCGACCAGTTCAGTGGCATCCTGCGCCGACCCGACGAGACGGACGTCGTAATCCTGCTCGTAGCGGGCGAACTCCCGGGTCAGGACCTCGGGATGTTCTCCGGCCACGAGCACGATGGCGGGCTGCATGTGCGACAGGGTACGGCTCCGGCGCGGCGCCAGGTGTCATGCAGCCGTCAGGTGAACAGAAACAGGTACCCCTGCTGGTAGATGAAGAAGTAGGCGACGCCACCGCGGAACAGCACTGCGAAGTACAACACCGCGTAGCCGCCGATGACAACGGCGACCAATCCGAACGTAAGCACCGGACCGCCCCTACGGCCGTGCCGTCGCTGCCACCACCGCCAGCCCGCCTCACACAGGGCTGCGGTGCCGCTCTGCGCCCCGATTCCGGCGATCGTGAGCGGGTTCAGGCCGTAGTACAGCGCCTGACCGGTGGGGAAGTAGCCGACGACATCGATGACCGCGGTCACCGCGTACATGAGCGGCCCGGACAGAACGGCCAGCGCCAGCACC
>CAZVYU010000310.1:0-1076 GCA_964631645.1 uncultured Actinomycetes bacterium | reverse complement strand
GTCGTGGTGTCGCTCATCCGAAGGTCACCGGTTCCGGTTCGTTGCCCGGCAGCCACTTGATGCCGCAGCCGAGCGCCGGACGATGGGGCAACGGGACGTCCCGGCCGGATCGGGCCGCGTCGATCGCGCCCCGCAGCAGGTCGCCGGTCAAAGGGGCGCCGTTCTTGGGGCTCGACTCGTCGAAGGCGCCGCGGTAGACCAGGGTGCCGTCGGTTCCGTAGACGAAGAAGTCCGGCGTGCAGGCGGCACCGAAGGTCAGAGCCGCGGACTGGTCGAGGTCCTGCAGGTAGGGGAACTCCCAACCGGCTCGTTCGGCCTGCGCCGACATGCCTGCGATGTCGTCGTCGGGATGAGTGGCGACGTCATTGGAGACGATGGCCACGAACGTCACCCCCTCGTCAGCGGCCGCGGCGATCTGGCCCAGTAACTGCTCGACATGCTGGACGTAAGGGCAGTGGTTGCAGACGAAGGCGACGACCAGGACTCCGGTCCCGCGCAGTGCCTGCAGTGAGACCGGCACGCCGTTCACATCGGGCAGGGTGATGTCGGGGAGAGCGCTCCCCAGCCGGGTGGCCCCGGATTCCACAGCCATGTGTCGAGCCTACCCATCGCGCACCGGTCGAGGTCCGCGGGGTGAGGGCCGCCATCTGCGGGGCGGTTGCCGCCGTTCTGCGGGGTGAGTAGCCGCCGGAGCGCCCACCTCCGCCGGGTGAGTAGCCGCCGGAGCGCCCACCTCCGCCGGGTGAGTAGCCGCCGGAGCGCCCACCTCCGCCGGGTGAGTAGCCGCCGAAGGCGGCGTATCGAAGCCCACCGGGTCGTCGATGCCGGCCCCTGGTGTCTGCCGCTGCGCCGGGGTGGGGGTGGGGATCGATCCGGCGGCTCTTGGAGTGGAGGTCGCCGCCCTGCGGGCGGCGCGGTGTTGATCAGTGCTTCGCCTCGCTGGCGCTCGGCTGCGCACGCTGGTTCCGCTTGACGCCGCCGGATTCGACCCCACCCCCACCCCGGCTCGGTCTGCTTGGGGCCGCGCCTCAGCCCGGCTGCGGGAGTCCAGGGGCCTGCGGGTTGAGTAGCGGGCG
>CAZVYU010000309.1:707-1081 GCA_964631645.1 uncultured Actinomycetes bacterium | reverse complement strand
GCACGGGTGCATGCTCGGTCAGATAGACCGCGCTGCCACCGATTTCTCCGCCGGCAGAGAGCCCCTGCAGTAATCGTAGTATCAGCAGTAACACTGGTGCCCAGAGACCGGCTTGCGCATAGGTGGGTAATAAGCCGACTGCCAGCGTGGCACCGCCCATGAGCACTATGGTGATCATGAAGACTTTGCGTCGACCAATACGGTCGCCGAGGGATCCGAAGAGGGCAGCGCCTAGCGGCCGTACCACCATGCCCGCGCCAAAAGTAGCCAGGCTGGCGAGAAGAGCCGCCGTCGGGTTTTCCGGAGGAAAAAACAACGGGCCAAACCAGACGGCCAGTGCGGCGAACGTGAGAAAGTCATACCACTCTAAAAAG
>CAZVYU010000309.1:0-697 GCA_964631645.1 uncultured Actinomycetes bacterium | reverse complement strand
CTGCCGAAAATAGCCGCTCCAATGGGCCTGACCACCATACCAACGCCGAAGGTCGCTAGGCTGGCTAAGAGGCCGGTGCTGGGATCGCTCGATGGAAAGAAGAGGGGGCCAAAAACTACCGCTAGAGTGGCGAATGTCAGAAAGTCATACCACTCTAAAAAGGTGCCAAAGCAGGCGGCAACAGCGACGCGCGTATGCGGGTTGTGGTGTGGTTTTAGCGTGCTCACATCAGGGGTAGGCGGCATGGTATTTAACTACGGAAAATAAAGTACACCGCACCCATAAGACACAGGCCGGCCCAGAGGTAGTCTAGTTTGATACCCTCGCCCATATAAAGCACCGAGAAGGGGACAAACACCAGTAGGGTGATGACCTCCTGCGTGATCTTAAGTTGCGCCAGCGAAAACGTTGTATGGCCGATCCGATTCGCCGGAACCTGGAACAGGTATTCCGCCAGGGCGATGCCCCAGCTGACAAGGGCTGCAATCCACCAGGGTTTGTCGGACAGATTGCGCAGGTGTGCGTACCAGGCAAAAGTCATGAAAATGTTCGACAACACCAGTAGACCCATAAACTGCATGGGCACCGGGAGCCAGGGTATGAAACCGGACATGGCGATGAATGATTTGGACTAAACGCATGATTATCCGTTAGTCTTCGGTTTTAAGCATGATTCATAAAAGTTAGAGGGGCACTA
>CAZVYU010000308.1:0-1081 GCA_964631645.1 uncultured Actinomycetes bacterium | reverse complement strand
ATCGGGGACCCGATGTTGTGGCGGTTCGTCCAAGGCGCCCGCGCGAAGCCCGACGCCTGGTCGCGGGAACTCCTGCAACGACTGACTGCGGCATGTGGAACCGGCCGTCCCGACCTGTGGGAGCCCACGGTGGTGGGCGCCGACAACCGCGCCCTGGACACCTGGCTCACCTCGGGCAGTGCCCGCCTCGGCGATCTCCTGCGTGACCCCGAGGACCGCGAACGCACGATCGACTGTGTGCCCCTGCTGCTTCACGGCTCGGGCCGGACGGTCCTGGCACCGGAGGACGACACGATCCTGGTGCGCGGCGACCACCTGTTGCTGGCCGGTACCGCATCCGCGCGACGTGCCCTGGACGCCACGTTGAGCGTGCCCACGGTGCTGGAATACGTGGTCAACGGTCGCCGGGTGGGCAACAGTTGGGTGTGGCGGACTCTCGTGAACCGCGACTGACGCGTCAGCCTTCGGACAGCAGTTGGTCGGCAGCCGCAGCCGGACTTAGTCGGCCGTCCCGGACCTGCTCGCTCAATCGTGGCAGCGCTGCCACCACCGCCGGGTGCCGGGAGAAATCGCGGATCAACCGATCCTGCACTGACTCCCACATCCAGGCCACCCGTTGTTCGCCGCGTCGTCGCTGCAACTCGCCGGTCCGGACCAGCCAGTCCCGGTGGGCCGTGACCGCGTCCCACACCTCGGGGACACCGACGTCGGTCAGACCACTGCAGGTCAGGACCGGCACCCGCCAAGCCGACTCATCGTTCGGGGCCAGGAGGCGCAGCGCGCCGGACAATTCGCGGGCGGCCTGTCGCGCTTCACCGGCATGATCGCCGTCGGCCTTGTTGACTGCGATCACATCGGCCAGTTCGAGAATTCCCTTCTTGATTCCCTGCAACTGATCGCCTGTGCGGGCCAACGCCAAGAGCAAGAAAGTATCGACCATCTCCGAGACGGCAACCTCGGATTGGCCCACCCCGACCGTCTCGACGATCACCACGTCGAACCCGGCGGCTTCCAGCACCACCATCCCCTCGCGCGTGCACCGGGCCACACCGCCGAGCGTCCCGGCACTGGGTGACGGCCG
>CAZVYU010000307.1:0-1085 GCA_964631645.1 uncultured Actinomycetes bacterium | reverse complement strand
ACCGCCTCGTCGGGTGGGGCCCTGGGGACGGTTCTGGTCGCTTGCGACCGAAACCGCCACTTGCGACCGGTTGGATCAGTCGCTTGTCTTCGTTTGGGTCGCAGACTGTCGGTCAGCCGGGCCATCAAGCAGGTGGGGCCAGGGCCGGCGGGCTCAGGTGGTCCCCAACGCCAGCACGTGTGGCGTCCCGGCGTTCACCGAACCGGCCAGAGCCAGCATCACCCCGCTGATCCCCTGGAACAGTCCGAGGGGCTGAAGCCGGCAATCGGCGGGAACACCGAGCCGCAGTTCCTGCTGCGCCGTGCGCTGAACCAACCCCCCGACAGCATGCGCGTACGCGGAATCGGCCACCAGCCCCCGGTCTCGTAGAAACCGAAGCACCTCCGTGCGCCCGGCCGCACCGCAGCACAACGTGTCACGGGGCAGGACATCGTGACCCAAGCGGGGCGACGCCCGGTCAAGATCGCGGCCCACGTCGTTCACCAACGCTCGGGACAGGGCGATGCCCGCAGCGCCGTTGCACCACCCCGGCCCCGGTACGCGCCCTTCGCGGCGTCGGTCCGGCCAGTCGCCCAACGACCGGTCGAACGCAGCGGACTCGCGCGCCAGGCAGGCCTCGGCCAAGGAACGCAGCACATGAGGGTCCCCCCATCCTCGACCCGCCGCTGCGTGCAGGACGGCGATCATCCCCGCGTCGCCATGACTGAATCCACTCGGTCCCGGTTGTGCCAGCTGCGCGTGAACGGAACGGACGACTCGGTCCATGAGCGACGGTGGCGGGACCCCGTGCCATCCGGCACTGGTCACAGCGAGCAGCCCGGCCAGCAGCCCCAGGTCACCGCTGAGCAGATCCGCATTTCCTGGGCCGACCGCCTCTGGCATCGCGTCCAACAGCAAGTCCACGGTCTCCCGGGCCACCGACCAGCCGTCCGGCTGGAGTGCGGCCAGGGCGGCCCAGCCCACGAACATTCCCCCGACCCCGTCCTGGGCGCCCGGTCCGCGAGTGCTCCAGATCCGTTGCGGGTGGTGTCGTGCGGCGGCGAGGTCGTTCGCCCACAGTTGCGTTGCTCGGGCGCGCGCGTCGG
>CAZVYU010000306.1:0-1089 GCA_964631645.1 uncultured Actinomycetes bacterium | reverse complement strand
TGATGGTCTCGGTTCCGCCGTACCCGGGCGGAGGCACGGCGACCCAGGGCGGTGCCACGATCCCGATCCGCATGAGTTCGCCTCCTCACTTTTGTCGATCATGGAGCGTGGTCGGGGGGTTGGGGAGTGGCTGTGTCGCAGATCGGCCCGCGCTGCCCGGTACCTGGAGCGCCCCACGGCGGGCACTAGATTCGGCCCGGTGTATGCAAGTGGTCTGGTCGTCTATCCGATCAAGTCGGCGGCCGCTGTCCCTGTGTCGGAGTGGCCACTGGACCGTTCCGGACTGCGGCACGACCGGTCGTTCATGGTCGTCGACGCCGATGGTCGCTACCTGACGCAGCGGGAGTGCCCGCGCCTGGCGCTGGTGCGTCCCACCCCGGTGGATGGTGGGTGGTTGGTCGAGGTGGCCGATCAGGTTTCCTTCACCTTGCCGTTCCGCATCAGCGACGGTTCTCGCACCACGGTGACGGTGTGGGAGCACACGGGACCGGCGGTCGACGCCGGAGATGAGGCGGCTGAAGCGGTGAGCGACCTGCTGGACCGGCCGGTCCGGGTGGTCGGCCTGGCACCGGACCACGATCGCGCCGCGGACGCGGGGTATGGCGGTGACGATGTGCCGGTCGGGTTCGTCGATGGGTTCCCGGTGCTGCTGACCGCGGACGCGTCGTTGGCCGACCTCAACCGGCGCATGGGTCGGCCGCTGCCGATGACCCGGTTCCGGCCGAATCTGGTCGTCACGGGATCCGCCGCTTGGGACGAAGATGCGTGGTCGCAGGTGCGTGTCGGCGACTGTCTGCTGGAACTGGTGAAGCCGTGTGCCCGGTGTGCGATCACCACCGTCGATCCCGACCGGGGGGTGCGTGACGGCGCCGAACCGTTGCGGACGCTGGGTACCTTCCGGCGGGGTGACCGGGGCGTGTTGTTCGGCTGGAACGTGCTGGTCCGCGATGCGGGTGTCGTGCGGGTGGGGGACCCGGTCTCCGTCGTGCATCCGGTCTGAGCCCGAAGGGCCGAGCCGGGGGAAGTGAGCGGTACCCTCGGAAGCCGGACCCTTTGGGTCCACCGGGCCGTCCGGCTCAGGGCCTCTAG
>CAZVYU010000305.1:0-1109 GCA_964631645.1 uncultured Actinomycetes bacterium | reverse complement strand
CGAACTCCTGGATCGCGCTGCTGCAGCCGCAGGTCGACTGGTCGCAGATGGCGCGCGGTGCCACGTACTCGGTCGTGGCGTTCGTGGTGCTGGCAGCGATCGCGTTCTGGCGGTTCGATCGGAAAGACATCCTGAGCTGACCCCACGGGGGCGGCGGAGGCGGACCTTCCCCCTGAGCGCGACGGTCAGCAGCAGACGAACGCGCGTTTCGAACTAATGCCAGAGCTCAAGCGGAGTCAACACGATTCTCCGACGACGATCTCCATACTGTTTGGCATCAGGGCGAAGCAACTTGATCCATCCAGCTGGTAGTCGACGCGCACTGCCTCGACGCTGCCGCCTGAGTCGCTACTCAGTTTGAGCACGAGGTCCATGGGGGCGTTGTTGCGGTCGATGACGCTTCCCTCGGCGGACCGGGCTTGGGCCCACGACCAATCGGGTTCCTTCGCGGGATTGAAGGATGCAAGGGGTCCGCCGCCCGCAGAGGCCACGGGAACCACGAAGGGGACCACCCGGAGGTCACCTTGGACCCCTACCGGGTTCACCGCCGTTATGGTCGCGGGCGAATCGCTCTCGAGGCTGTTGTTCCCGAAGTACACAGGCTTACCGGTAGGTGATGGAACACATGTCTCCACCGGCGTCAGTGGAGCGCCTAGATTGCGCTCAACCGGCTCGATGGGACCGCAGCCGATGACGAAGAGCCCCAGCGAAGCAACCCACAAGGGGGCCCGCAAACTAGCGGGCCGCAAGGCTGCCCACCATCACACCGTCACTCTCGTTCCTTCGCGGATAGTCGAACTGTCCACACAGTTTCCCTCGACGGTCCTTCCGCCACGCGAAGTTGAGCTTGCCCGAGGCCGAGTGGCCCGTCTGCGACGAGAGATCCAATCCGATATCGGAGACGGCCCTGAGCTGCACACCATCCGACCACTCGACTGCGCGGGCTTTCTGGACGGTCGTACTTTGACCAGGAACCGTACGGATGCAGTAAGGGGTGGAGTATCGTCCCGGCAGTGTGGTCTTCATATCTCCACGCTGCTCGATCGGGCGAATGGTGCTGACGTGGTAGAGGGTGCGCTTCTGCCGGTCACACATCCGCTGGACGAACT
>CAZVYU010000304.1:0-1119 GCA_964631645.1 uncultured Actinomycetes bacterium | reverse complement strand
GTCGAGGGGCGGGCTTCGATACGCCGCTGCGCGGCTACTCAGCCAGCTGAAGCGTGGCGTGCGCGCCTCTGCCGACGGTGAACCGCAGGCGCTGTGGGCCAGGTTCGATCCATCGCAAGGCACGGTCGCTAGGTTCCAGCCAGATCGCGTGAGGGGAGCGAGGCTTCTCACTCCGTCGCGGTTGGTGCTGCGATCCGGCGCCCCCGCCGGTCCCGCAGCCGACAGCTTTGGCGACGCGCGCATCCGACACGGGCCAGGTGGCACCGGAGCACCGAACGCCGACCCCACAACTATCTGCTGCCGGAACGTTCCGGCCCTTCCTCTGCGCATGGCCGAAGCCAGCAGCGGGCATCTGCGAGGCATGTCCCATCGAACAGTCGCCCGCATCGCCATCGCCGCCCTCGGCGCCACTTTGACCGCCAGCCTCGCTGCAGTCCCCGCCATCGCCTCGCCCGCCGCAGCGCCGCCGCCGGTCGCGCAGGCAGCCCCGGCACAGGTTGCCTCCCCGCCAGCCGCGCAGGCGGACCCGGCACAGGAGGCTTCGGCGCCGGCTTCGCGCACTCACCTCGAGGAACGCCAGGTCAAGGACCTCGTCCTGTCCCGCTACCGCGACGACGGCGTGAAAGGCACGATCAGGAACTTCACCGACCACAGCGTGAAGGTCGCGGAACTGTACGGCGGCGAGAACGTCTTCGTGCTGATCCCGCCCGGCGGTCAGGTGACCTTCTACAACTCGCGCAAGTTCGAGTACCGCGATGGATACAAGCTCCTGCTGTCCGGTCATGGCGCGAACTTCACGATCACTCGCGCGGGTGACGGAGCCACCCGGCCCAACTACCTGACCCTGTCCGACCCCTACGTCGGGCGCCCGGACACGTACTTCGACGCCTACCCCATCAAGACCCTGCGCACCGGGTGGAGCCAGAACGAATCGCACCACGAGGTCACCCCCACCAGCTCGTTCTGGGTGAAGCGCGAGAAGGACGGCTGGAACGGCGGCCACGAGACCAGTGACACCGGCGACTGGGCCGTGTTCACCGTCCACATCGACAAGATCTGACCCACTCCCGATTGATCCGGTACTGAAGTGGTCGAATCCGGAGGCGAAACGGGGTGGGA
>CAZVYU010000303.1:0-1119 GCA_964631645.1 uncultured Actinomycetes bacterium | reverse complement strand
CACGTACAGGCCACCGGCATCGGTGACCTCGTCATGCTCCTTGGCCACGGCCTCCTGCGCCTCGGCCAATGCCTGGGGCCATGCCGCCTCATACTCCTCGGGGTTCTCCACCGGACTCAGCCCCTGGCGCTCCAGGGCCTGCGCGGCCATGAACTCCGAGTTGCCGCCCAGCATGATGTCGGTACCGCGGCCGGCCATGTTGGTCGCCACGGTCACCGCTCCCTTGCGGCCCGCCTGGGCCACGATGGTGGCTTCCCGGTCGTGCTGTTTCGCGTTGAGGACCTCGTGCTTCACCCCGCGTTTGCGCAGCTGGTCGGACAGGTACTCGCTCTTCTCGACGCTCACCGTTCCGACCAGGACCGGCTGGCCGGCCTCGACATGTTCGGCGATGTCCTCGACCACTGCGGCGAACTTGGCTTCTTCGGTGCGGTACACCAGGTCGGCCTGGTCGACCCGGGCCATCGGCTTGTTGGTGGGGATGGGCACGACGCCCAGTTTGTAGATCTGGCCGAACTCGGCTGCCTCGGTCATGGCCGTTCCGGTCATGCCGCTGAGCTTGTCGTAGAGCCGGAAGTAGTTCTGCAGCGTGATGGTGGCCAGCGTCTGGTTCTCGGCCTTGATCTCGACGCTCTCCTTGGCCTCCAACGCCTGGTGCAGGCCCTCGCTGTAGCGACGGCCGGACAGGATGCGGCCGGTGTGTTCGTCGACGATCATGATCTCGCCGTTCATGACGACGTAGTCGCGATCGCGCTTGTAGAGCTCCTTGGCCTTGACCGCGTTGTTGAGGTAGGACACCAGTGGTGAGTTGACGGTGTCGTAGAGGTTGTCGATGCCGATCTGATCCTCGACGTGGTCGATCGAACTCTCGTGGATCGCGACCGTGCGCTTCTTCTCGTCGATCTCGTAGTCCTCGTCACGGGTGAGGCCCTTGACGATGCGTGCGAACTCGACGTACCACTGGGGCGCCTCGTCCGCCGGACCGCTGATGATCAACGGGGTGCGGGCCTCGTCGATGAGGATCGAGTCGACCTCGTCGACGATGGCGAACGGATGCCCGCGTTGCACCATCTCGTCCTTGGTCCAGGCCATGTTGTCGCGCAGGTAGTCGAAACCGAATTC
>CAZVYU010000302.1:0-1126 GCA_964631645.1 uncultured Actinomycetes bacterium | reverse complement strand
CTCACGGAGTACGGACTCGTGGCCGAGGAGTTCGGCGGCGATGTCATGTTCGTCGACGTGTCCGCCAAGGCCCGGATCGGAATCCAGGAACTGCTCGAGGCGGTTGTCCTCACCGCCGATGCCTCGCTGGATCTTCAGGCCAACCCCAAGCAGGACGCTCAGGGCGTGGCCATCGAGGCGCACCTGGACAAGGGTCGGGGTGCGGTGGCGACCGTGCTGGTGCAGCGAGGAACGCTGCGGCCGGGCGAATCCATCGTCGCCGGCGACGCCCACGGGCGAGTGCGCGCCATGCTGAACGAGAACGGCGATCCGGTCGATGAGGCCGGACCTTCGCGTCCCGTGCAGGTGCTCGGACTCACGTCCGTGCCCGGCGCCGGCGACTCGTTCCTGGTGGTGTCCGAGGACCGGGTGGCGCGGCAGATCGCAGCCACGCGGCAGGCGCGCGAACGTAATGCGCAACTGGCTCGCTCGCGGCCCCGTCGCACCCTGGAAGAGTTCCTCTCCCAGGTCGAGAAGGGCGAGGTGCAGGAACTCAACCTCATCCTCAAGGGCGACGTGTCCGGTTCGGTCGAGGCCCTCGAGGATGCCCTGCTGAAGATCGAGGTCAGCGACGATGTGGTGCTGCGGATCATCCACCGCGGGGTGGGTGCGATCACGCAGAACGACGTCAACCTGGCGACGGTCGACGACGCGATCATCATCGCGTTCAATGTGGGCTACGCCGAGCGGGTGCGTGACCTGGCGGAGCGAGAGGGCGTCGATGTCCGCTTCTACTCGGTCATCTACTCCGCCATCGACGAGGTCGAAGCGGCGCTGAAGGGTCTGCTGAAGCCGGAGTACGAGTCGGTGCAGACCGGCTCGGCCGAGGTGCGCGAAGTGTTCCGCTCCAGCAAGTTCGGCAACATCGCCGGCTGTATCGTCCGCGACGGCACGATCCGCCGCAACACCAAGGCGAAACTCCTGCGCGACGGTGTGGTCGTCTCCGACAGTCTCACCGTGGCGTCGTTGCGTCGCTTCAAGGACGATGCCACCGAGGTCCGCGAAGGCTTCGAGTGCGGCATCGGGCTGGGAGCGTTCAACGACATCAAGGAGGGCGACATCATCGAGACGTTCGAGGAGCGCGAGA
>CAZVYU010000301.1:0-1129 GCA_964631645.1 uncultured Actinomycetes bacterium | reverse complement strand
ACGGCCTGTTCTGCGAGAAGATCTTCGGTCCGTCGAAGGACTGGGAGTGCTACTGCGGCAAGTACAAGCGCGTCCGCTTCAAGGGCATCATCTGTGAGCGCTGCGGCGTCGAGGTGACCCGGGCCAAGGTGCGGCGTGAGCGGATGGGTCACATCGAACTGGCCGCTCCCGTGACGCACATCTGGTACTTCAAGGGCGTTCCCAGCCGCTTGGGGTATCTGCTCGATCTGGCCCCGAAGGTCATCTACTTCGCGGCTCACATGATCACCGAGGTCGACGAAGAGGGACGCCACACGGCCCTTCCGTCGTTGGAAGCCCGCCTGGGCGAGGAGATCGGCCGCATCGAGCAGCGTCGCGACAACGACATCAACACTCGCATGGCCAAGCTCGAAGAAGATCTGGCTGCGCTCGAGGCCGAGGGTGCCAAATCGGACGCGAAGCGCAAGGTCAAGGACGGTGCGGAGCGCGAGATGCGTCAGATGCGCAAGCGCGCCGACGACCGCGTCGACTTCCTCAAGCGCGTGTTCGACCGGTTCCGCACACTGCAGGTCCAGGACCTGGAGGGAGACGAGGCGCTCTACCGTGAGATGACCGATCGCTACGGCAAGTGGTTCGCCGGTCACATGGGTGCGGCGGCGATCAAGCGGCGCCTCGAGACCTTCGACCTGGCCGGCGAGGCGGAGAAACTCCGCGAGATCGTGCGCACCGGGACCGGCCCCAAGAAGACCCGCGCGCTGAAGCGCCTGAAGGTCGTGTCGGCGTTCCTCAACACGACCAACTCCCCGCTGGGCATGGTCCTCGACGCGGTCCCGGTCATCCCGCCGGACCTGCGGCCGATGGTGCAGTTGGACGGTGGCCGGTTCGCGACGTCGGACCTCAACGACCTCTACCGCCGCGTGATCAACCGCAACAACCGTTTGAAGCGACTGATCGACCTCGGTGCCCCCGAGATCATCGTGAACAACGAGAAGCGGATGCTGCAGGAAGCCGTCGACGCGCTGTTCGACAACGGTCGGCGTGGTCGTCCCGTCACGGGACCGGGCAACCGGGCGCTGAAGTCGCTGTCCGACATGCTCAAGGGCAAGCAGGGTCGGTTCCGGCAGAACCTGCTCGGCAAGCGCGTCGACTA
>CAZVYU010000300.1:0-1133 GCA_964631645.1 uncultured Actinomycetes bacterium | reverse complement strand
CCCGCCGACGGTTGAGTAGGCGCGAAGCGCCGTATCGAAGCCCGGCGGGTGGAGCTTGGCCGGGGACGCCGTGGTGCGGCTCGACCACTCCTTGGTTTCGATACGCGGCTGACGCCGCTACTCAACCGGCGGAGAGGGGGCGGCTGACGCCGCTGCTCAACCCGCGGAGGGACTGCTCAAACCGTGGTCCGACGGCCTTCTTTCTGCGGGATGCGTAGGCAGCCCGCATCCACCGGGGCGCCGGACACGACCCGGAGCCAGGCGTGTCCCGGGGCACACATCAGGGTCGCGTAAGATCTCACGCGTCGGTGGAATCCGCCATGCCCTCGATCCGGGGCGCGGGGCGGGGGGACCTCCGGCCCGCTGTGAGTCGTGCGACCCGTCGCCGACGCCGATCAAGGAGAAAAACCTGTGGAGAGTTCTGCCGTCGATCTGACGGGCACCAACCTCATCACCGTCGTGTTGGTGGCGGTCATCGCCCTCGCAGCGCTCGGTGTGGCCGCGGTCCTGGTTCGCCAGGTGCTTGCCGCCGACGAGGGCACGTCGAGCATGAAGACCATCGCCGCTGCGGTCCAGGAAGGCGCCTCGGCCTACCTGAGCCGACAGTTCCGCACCCTCGGCATCTTCGCCGTCATCGTGTTCTTCGTCCTGTGGCTGCTGCCCGCCGAGACCACCAGCGAGAAGATCGGCCGAAGTATCTTCTTCCTCGTCGGTGCCGCCTTCTCCGCGATCACCGGCTACATGGGGATGTGGCTGGCCGTCCGAGGCAACGTGCGGGTGGCCGCGGCCGCGCGCGAGGAGAACGAGCAGGGCGCGATGAAGATCGCGTTCCGCACCGGCGGTGTTGCCGGCATGTTCACCGTGGGCCTCGGTCTGTTCGGCGCCGCCCTGGTGGTGCTGGTCTACAAGGGCGAAGCGCCCAAGGTGCTCGAGGGCTTCGGCTTCGGCGCAGCGCTGCTCGCCATGTTCATGCGTGTCGGCGGCGGTATCTTCACCAAGGCCGCCGACGTCGGCGCCGACCTGGTCGGCAAGGTCGAGCAGGGCATCCCCGAGGACGACCCGCGTAACGCCGCCACCATCGCCGACAACGTGGGCGACAACGTCGGCGACTGCGCCGGCATGGCCGCCGACCT
>CAZVYU010000299.1:0-1133 GCA_964631645.1 uncultured Actinomycetes bacterium | reverse complement strand
CGAACTCCTGGATCGCGCTGCTGCAGCCGCAGGTCGACTGGTCGCAGATGGCGCGTGGTGCCACCTATTCGGTCGTGGCGTTCGTGGCGCTGGCGGCGGTCGCGTTCTGGCGGTTCGATCGGAAGGACATCCTGAGTTGATGTCCCGTCTCAACGAAGGTGACGTACGGGCCCGCGTAGAACGCGTTACGTCTCATCAACCTGACGCACGATGGCGCGTCGTTTGTCTCTCGAAGTTGACGCAACTCGTTCTCAGTGGTTGGCCACGGTCGACGCTTCGCCCGGTGCACCGCTGCAGGTGCCCGTGGAGGGTGGTGCGCGGCACACTTCAGGATCTCGACGATCTGCGAGACGGTGTGCTGCCCTCAAAGTGGGCCCGGAACTCCCGTCGGTGTCCCAGCCCAAGGGTGGACGCCGCCCCATTCCCTTCTTGACCAACGAGACGATCAGCGACCGACGCAGCGAGGGTTTTCTCGAAGCGAGGACTCCGATTACCGGGAGGTACCCGCGCAGGCTCGGGCTGCGGTGGACTTTGACACGTCGAGGATGGCAGCGATTGCGGCGAACGACTTGCCATCCGCACGCAGGGATCGCGCGTGGTCGCGTTGGACGTCGGTGAGTGTTGGGGGTCTGCCGCCGCGGCGTCCTCGAGCGGATGCTGCCTGCAGACCGGCGATGGTTCGTTCGCGAATCAGTTGCCGTTCGAAGTCGGCGAGAGCGGCCATGATGCCGAAGAGGAGGCGCCCGCCGGCCGTGGTTGTGTCGATGGCCTCGGTGAGGCTTCGGAAGCCGACCTCTCGTTTCTCGAGGTCGGTGATGGTGCTGATCAGATGCGGCAGACTTCGACCCAGTCGGTCCAGCCGCCACACCACCAGGGTGTCCCCAGGTCTGAGGAAGTTCATGGTGGCCTGCAACTGGACGCGGTCGTCCTTGGCGCCGGATGCGGTGTCGGTGAACACCTTCACGCATCCTGCTGCCTTGAGTGCGTCGTGCTGCAGCGCCGGATCCTGTTCGGTCGTGGACACGCGGGCGTATCCGACAGCTCCCATGCACAGCATCGTTCCACAAACCTCGGGTCTCCGGTTCCGGCACGCGCAACATTCGGTACGGGGTTACGGTACGTCAGTCCACGCT
>CAZVYU010000298.1:0-1136 GCA_964631645.1 uncultured Actinomycetes bacterium | reverse complement strand
GGGTGAGTAGCCGCGCAGCGGCGTATCGAAGCCAAGGCGGACCACGACCCGCACCAGCGGGCTTCGATACACCGCCTCCGGCGGCACTCACCCCGTAGACCACCCGGCGGCACTCACCCCGCAGACCACCCGGCCCGTGAGAGTCAGTCGATCGCCGTGGACAGCCAGTGGCGCCGTGTCACCCAAGCGCCGATGAACGAGATCACGAACGCCACCAGAACTCCGCCGCCGGCCGCGGCGAACCCCGGGGCCAGCGCAGACAGGTACCCCACCCACGACAGTCCCTGAACGTCGGTCTCGAGGAAACCCAGGCCGACGGCGATCCCCAGCAGCAACCAGACCATAGGCCACCACACGATGCGGGCGGGTGCCTCGGGCCAGGTGCGGGAGACGACGGCGGGCACCACGTACACCCCCGCCCAGGCAGCGATCGGAACCCCCAGCACGGTGAGGAACGCCTGGAACCACTCGTAGAAGGACGTTGCCCCGAGCAGCACCCAGGTCCCGATCCCCACCACCGCCACCGCGCACACGGTCACCGAGATCGACCGGCTGCGCAGCCCGAAGGTGTTGAGGTTGAGCGATGCCGAGTAGAGGTTGGTCACTGTCGCGGCGTGCAGACCCAGGAGCGCGATGGCGATCCCCACGACCGCTCCCACAGCAGACAGCTCTTGCGTGGCCCCAACGACGGGGTTCTCCTCCTGCAGGATGTCCGGTTGCCAGAAGAACACGAAGCAGCCCGCCAACAGAATGATCGCGATCCCGCTCATGCCCGCCATGACTACGCGCACCACGGTTCGCTCCCGGATGTCGGGAGCCAGGAAACGACTGAAGTCAGCGCCGGAGTTCCACCAGCCGGACGCCGCACTGGTCATCGCGATGACCACACCCGCGACGACCGGCTCGATACCGCTGAGCGGGACCGACAACGTGGTCCCCCAGTCGGTATGGATTGCGGCGTCGATGGTGAGGCCGACGATGACGAGACCCACGGCGAGCGCGATCCATTTCTGGGTGACCTGGATGAGGCGATATCCCAAGCCGACCATGAGGATCAGCAACCCCGCGAAGATCACCAGGACGAGGATCCGCGCCGCATCGGTGAGCACGATGCCGAACTGTCGCAGGATGGCGTC
>CAZVYU010000297.1:0-1142 GCA_964631645.1 uncultured Actinomycetes bacterium | reverse complement strand
GTCTTGCCCAGCAGACACACGGCACGTGCGCGAAGGATCGGGGCACCGCCTGTCGTCGTCGCTGCCCACTGCACCGATGCGGTGGCACGCGCCTTGCCCGGCCGGATGGCCGTGATCCGCGGCCGCCCCGGCGCCTTGGCGGACGGGATGTTGACCTGCCTCGCGGCCGCGTTGGCGGAGAAGCTCGCGGTGCCGGAGTCATAGCCGCTGCGCTGGGACACCACCGTCACCGTGGTGCCCTGGCCGGGGGCGAGGCCGCGTACGGTGATGCGGCCGGTGCTGCTGATGACCGCCGCTCCCCCGTTGGCCGAGATGCGCCACTGGAACGTGGGGTTGTAGTTCCGGATCTGCGCCGTGACGCTCGATGTGGTCGCGGTGCGGGGACCGAAGACCGGGGTCCGCGCTGCGCCCAGGGCCTGTCCGATCACGGTGGTGACACCGTCGGCGTAGCCACTGCGTGTGGTGCGTACCGTCACTGTCGCTGACCTTCCGGCGCTCAGCGCCGTCACCCGCACGATGCCCTGATCGGTGATGCTGACGCGACCGGCAGTCGTGCGGGCGGTCCAGCGGTACCGCGAGCTGTAACGAAGGACCTCCACCGAGAAGCCACCACTCATCCGCTCCACGGTGCCCAGCTGAGGCACGAAAGCCTGCTTCAGGCTCCGCGAGTCCACGGAGGCAGAACCGGTGTCGTAGTTGGGCCTCGTGGTGGTCACCGTGGCCGTCACGCTCGTGTCGGGGTCCACTCCGGTGACCACGAGGAACCAGCGGTTGGTGCGGCGGACCACCTGCGCGGTGCCGACGGTCGCTGTGGCGCCCCAGTTGAAGTCGGCAGTGTGATTGGTGATCACGGCGGTGAAACCGTCGGCAGTGGGCGTGGGTGTGCCGATCGACGGATCGAGGCGCCCGCCGATCTGCGCGGCGCCGGCCCGCGATGCAGACCCGTCGAGATAGCCGTTGCGGACCGTCCGGACGGTGACCGTGGCCTCCTGAAGTGGAGCCAGTCCGGTCACTCGGGCGTACCAGACACTGTCGAGCTCGACCACAGCGGCGGTACCGGCAGTGGCGGTTGCCGACCAGGTGAAGTCGCCGTCGTAGTTCTCGATCGGGACGAGGAAACTCTCCCGGGCCGGAGTGGCCGT
>CAZVYU010000296.1:0-1147 GCA_964631645.1 uncultured Actinomycetes bacterium | reverse complement strand
GCGCCGGACGGCACGGCGGTGGCGAACGCCTGGGGTAACAACTGGCCGATGCCCAGCACCAGCGGCCAGGGATGGCCCGCCAACTTCTGGGGAGGCAACTACACCTATCAGACCAACTGGTCGTGGCAGACGCCCGTGAACCAACTGAACATGACCTACCAGGGTCTGCCGGTGAGCAGCCTGTCGAATGATGATGAGGGGACACCGCCCAATCCACCGCTGTCAGTGGCCGCCGATCCGGGCGACACCGAGGCGACAGTGTCCTGGAAGCCGCCTTCCACCTCCGGGTCGGCACCCATCACGGGCTACACGGCCACTTCGTCGCCGGGTGGGCTGACCTGCTCGGCGCTAGCACCCGACACTTCGTGCTCGATCCCGGGCCTGACCAACGGCACCGCGTACACCTTCACGGTGGTTGCCTACACCCAGGCCGGTTCCAGTTCTCCGAGCCTTCCTTCTGCCAAGGTCGCGCCGGGTAAGACCCCTGGACCTCCGAGCAACGTGACCGCGACTGCCGGGACCTTGTCCGCAACGGTGGACTGGGATGCGCCGACGTTCCCGGGGAGCACCGGGATCAGCGGCTACACGGTGACCGCGTCCCCCGGGGGTCGCACGTGCAGCGCTATTGTTCCGGCGACCAAGTGCAAGGTGGCCAAGCTGTCCCCCGGGACCTCGTACACCTTCACGGTCGAGGCCGAGAACACGTACGGACTTGGGCAGTCGAGCAGTCCTTCCAACGCGGTGGTCCCCCTGGCCAGCAACTGACCGACGCCCGAGCCCGCCAGTATGGCGAGCGTCAATTCATCAGTCTCCGGCCCAGGCGGCTGGGACGATGGATCCATGCCTGCGGACCTGATCATCACCGATGCGAACCTGTGGCTCGGCGGACGTTCCCGCCCCGGCACGATGACCATCCGCGACGGTCGGGTCAGCGCGGTCGGAATCGAGGCGGCTGCCGACCATCGGGGTCCAGCGACCCAGGTGCTGTCACTCCCGGGCCGACTGGTGCTCCCCGGGTTCATCGACGCGCACATCCACGCACCGGTCGGGGGTGACAGCCTGCGCCGGGTCTACCTGAACGACGCCGCCGGAGTCGACGAGTACCTCCGCATCGTCGGCGACTACGCCGACGCGCACCCCGACGAGA
>CAZVYU010000295.1:0-1152 GCA_964631645.1 uncultured Actinomycetes bacterium | reverse complement strand
GGGCGATCTCGGCGAGCACACCGGAACGATCCTGGACATGGAAGTCGACGTAGTAGCTGGTCACGGCGTCGTCCACGGGAAGGATGGCCACGTCGTTGTAGGTGGAGGCGGCCGCACCCAACGAACCGGTGACCCGATGCCGGGCCGCCGTCACCAGATCGCCCAGGACCGCCGACGCAGTCGGTTCACCACCCGCGCCCTGTCCGTAGAACATGACCTGACCCGCTGCCTCGGCCTCCACGAAGACGGCATTGAAAGCGCCACGCACCGCCGCCAGCGGATGGGTCCGGGGCACCATCGTCGGATGGACCCGGACACAGATCCCGCTGCCGTCCGAGGTAAGATCCGCGATCGCCAGCAACTTGATCACGTAACCCATGGCGCGCGCCGAAGCCACATCGTCGGCGCTGACATTCTCGATCCCCTCGCAGTACACGTCGGACAGCGTCACCCGGGTATGGAACGCCAGACTGGCGAGGATGGCCGCCTTGGCGGCGGCGTCCAAGCCGGCCACGTCGGCGGTCGGATCGGCCTCGGCGTACCCCAGGCGCTGCGCGTCCGCCAGCACATCGGCGTAGTCGGCGCCTTCTTCGTCCATGCGCGTCAGGATGTAATTCGTGGTGCCGTTGACGATGCCCATGACCCGCCGGACCCGGTCACCGGCCAGCGAGTCACCCAGCGGGCGCAGCAACGGGATCGCCCCGGCCACCGCCGCCTCGTAGAACAGATCAACACCGGCGGCCTCCGCAGCGGCATGCAGATCGCCGCCCTGTTCGGCCATGAGCGCCTTGTTCGCCGAGACCACGCTGGAACCGGCACCGATGGCAGCGCGGACGTAATCGTCGGCCGGACTGACCCCCCCGATCAGCTCGACCACCACGTCGGCACCCGAGCCGGCCAGCGCCACGGCGTCGTCGGTCACCAGTTCGGTCGGGATTCCCGAACGGTCCTTGGCGACGTCGCGGACCGCAACCCCGGTCAGTCGCAGAGGTCGTCCGACGCGCGCCGCCAGATCGTCAGCACCCTCGGTCAGCAGTCGGGCGACCTGGGAGCCCACGGTGCCGCCGCCCAACAGAGCGACAGTGACTTCGTCGGCGTCCGACACGGCTGACCTCCTGGGTGCAGGCCGGGGCGGTCCTGCGGGTCCAATCC
>CAZVYU010000294.1:0-1152 GCA_964631645.1 uncultured Actinomycetes bacterium | reverse complement strand
GGGCGATCTCGGCGAGCACACCGGAACGATCCTGGACATGGAAGTCGACGTAGTAACTGGTCACGGCGTCGTCCACGGGAAGGATGGCAACGTCGTTGTAGGTGGAGGCGGCCGCACCCAACGAGCCGGTGACCCGGTGCCGGGCCGCTGTCACGAGATCGCCCAGGACCGCCGACGCAGTCGGTTCACCGCCCGCTCCCTGTCCGTAGAACATGACCTGACCCGCCGCCTCGGCCTCCACGAACACGGCATTGAAAGCGCCACGCACCGCCGCCAGCGGGTGGGTCCGGGGCACCATCGTCGGATGGACCCGGACACAGATCCCGCTACCGTCCGGGGTGAGATCCGCGATCGCCAGCAACTTGATCACGTAGCCCATGGCGCGCGCCGAAGCCACATCGTCGGCGCTGACATTCTCGATCCCCTCGCAGTACACGTCGGACAGCGTCACTCGGGTATGGAACGCCAGACTCGCCAAGATGGCCGCCTTGGCGGCGGCGTCGAGGCCCGCGACGTCGGCCGTCGGATCCGCTTCGGCATAGCCCAGCCGTTGCGCGTCGGCCAGCACGTCGGCGTAGTCGGCGCCCTCTTCGTCCATGCGCGTCAGGATGTAGTTGGTGGTGCCGTTGACGATGCCCATGACCCGGCGGACCCGGTCGCCGGCCAAGGAGTCGCCCAACGGGCGCAGGAGCGGGATCGCACCGGCCACCGCCGCTTCGTAGAACAGATCCACCCCCGCGGCCTCGGCGGCGGCATGCAGATCGCCTCCCTGTTCGGCCATGAGCGCCTTGTTCGCCGACACGACACTTGAGCCCGCGCCGATGGCCGCACGGACGTACTCATCGGCCGGGCTGACCCCCCCGATGAGCTCGACCACCACGTCGGCACCCGAGCCGGCCAGCGCCACAGCGTCGTCGGTTACCAGCTCGGTCGGGATCCCGGAGCGGTCCTTGGCGACATCGCGGACCGCCACCCCGGTCAGCCGCAGGGGTCGTCCGACACGCGCCGCCAGATCGTCGGCACCTTCCGTCAGCAGCCGGGCCACCTGGGAGCCCACGGTGCCGCCGCCCAACAGAGCGACAGTGACTTCGTCGGCATCCGACACGGCTGACCTCCTGGGTGCAGGCCGGGGCGGTCCTGCGGGTCCAATCC
>CAZVYU010000293.1:0-1166 GCA_964631645.1 uncultured Actinomycetes bacterium | reverse complement strand
GGGGGGGGGGGCCCGCCCAAAAAAAAAAAACCACCCAAAAAAAAAAAAAAAAAAAAACAAAAAAAGTGGAACAAAAAACAAAAAAAAGACACAAACAACAAGCAAACAAAAACACAAACCACCCAACCCGCCCCCACCCCCGCCCTGTCCCGCCGGCGCGGCCCACCTCGGGCGGTGTGACCCGCGCGGCCCCTGGGTTTGCGGTCCCCCGGAGGCGAGCCCACACGGCGGCGGCGCGACGTTCCAGGTCGGTGACGGTGCCATCGTTGCGGATCAGGTGGTCGGCGACGGCTCGGCGTTGTTCGTCGTCGGCCTGACTGGCGATGCGGGCGCGGGCATCCGACTCGGTCATGCCGCGGTCCCGCATGAGCCGCTCCACCCGAAGGTCCAACGGGGCCTCGACCACCACGATGGCGTCCCAGCCGTCAGCCAGCCGCTGCTCCACCAGCAGTGGCATGTCGTAGACGACGACACTGTCGGGCGGTGCCGCATCGATCAGTTCCGCCGACCGTGCGGCGATGCGCGGATGAGTGATGGCGTTCAGAGCAGCCAAGGCCGGCTTGTCCGAGAACACGATCGCGGCCAGGGCGGGGCGGTCCAAAGAACCGTCCTCACCGATCACGCCGCTGCCGAACCGGTCCACGATCTCGGCCAATGCCGGTTGCCCCGGGGCCACGATCTCCCGGGCGATCCGGTCCGCGTCCACGATCACCGCACCCTGACGGGCGAACACTCGCGCCACGGTGGACTTGCCCGATCCGATGCCGCCCGTCAGGGCCACCCGGATCTGGCCGGAGGAGGTCACTCCTCGTCGTCGCCGGTGAGCTTGTCGCGCAGCGCCTGGAGTGCCTCGTCCGAAGCGAGGGTTCCTTCGTTGCTGGAACCGGAATCGGTGCTGAAGTTCGACGGGGTGCCACCGGCGTCGATGATGGCCGCCTGGTCGGCGACGGCAGCATCTTCGACCTGCTTGCGGTGAGCCTCCCACCGGGCCTGGGCCTCGGCGTACTCCTGCTCCCACTGGGCCCGCTGGTCTTCGAAGCCTTCTTTCCAATCCCCGGTCTGAGGATCGAAGCCGTCGGGCCCGATGTAGTTGCCGTCCTCGTCGAAGGCCGGCGCCATGCCGTACAGGTACGGGTCGAACTCCTCGTGGATGGAACCACCCTGCG
>CAZVYU010000292.1:0-1186 GCA_964631645.1 uncultured Actinomycetes bacterium | reverse complement strand
CTCTTTCTGAAGAGGGGATGCCATGCCGCGGGAAGAACGGGCACCTCTTGCGGGTCGACCTGTAACAGCGTGTCGTCGTACACGACCGCGTACATGTTGCGAAAGCGGACCAGATCGATGTTGCTGGTCTGGCCGTCGGGAAGATGAGCGCTTCGCGGAATTCCCCGTCCCAAACGGATCTCGGTTGCGAACAGCAAGTGCTGTCCCCCGCTGGGGGTGTGCTGAGTCGCCGTGACCGGGAGAGGTCCGTAGGCCGCCATCAACTGGTCCAGGTGCGCAAACCCATGACCGCCGCGCTTGATGTCGATATCCAGCAGGCAGTGGTTCGGTCCGAAGGTGACACCAACGTGAGTGGCGTTTCTCCAGGGCATGTACCGCAACTCCTGCGCGGTGAAGGGCCGCGCACCGTGATACCCCTTGATGGCTGGCTTCTTGATCAGCGTCTGGGTCTTGGCGCTTCGGATCACTTTCACTGGGAAGGCCCGCCACCCGTTGCCGTTGAAGGTCACGGCACGCTCGAACAACTCTTGGGGTTTCATCGCTGCCCCCGCCCGGCGCGAACAGCAGCAGACTTGGCCGCGAGGTTGAGGAAGTAGGCCCGTATCGCGTTCTGCGCACGCTGACGTCGTTCCGCCGACGGTAGCTTCCCGTCCGGGTCCACCTCGTGTTCGAACCGGGCCAAGGCGGCCGCGCGGGCCTTCTCGGTCCGTTGGGTTCGATTGGCGGTCTTCGCCCAGGACGCGTGGGCGGCTGAGCGGGCGTGGAGGGAACCTGGAGTGAATTTGGGCATGACGCACCGGTGTGTCTCTGGGTGCGTCACTTCCCAGGGTGTGCCACCGGCACGTCGCGTGGTGCGGTCGCATCAACGACCGCTGTACGGGACCAGCCTAACGCTGGGCGACGTCGAGCACAGTGATTGACAGTTCTGAACCCGCGTCGTTTCCTTGGGCCGCTTGGGCTGCGGTGATGGCGTGTCTCATGACGCGCTCGGGGTCCAGTTCGACGGGGCCGCAGTCCCCGCACTTCACAAACAATCGTTCACCAGCCGCACAGGGCAGCAGCACCCGGATTCCCACGACGGGAACCGGCAGGCGATCCCCATTTCCCAGCTGGATCCGCCCCAGCCGGGCCAGCCGCTCTTGGCGCTGTCGTTCGGTCAGCACCGCGGTGGGCGGGGCGAGGTAAT
>CAZVYU010000291.1:0-1187 GCA_964631645.1 uncultured Actinomycetes bacterium | reverse complement strand
GTTCGTCGCCTACGACATCGCTCTGATGAACCGCGACGACTTCGAGCGTTACGACCGCGCCGCACCCACCCTGGCCCGGTCGCTGCTGGCGCACCACGGACTGGTCGACCGGAGCTTTCCCCCGCCTGGGAATACCTGAATTCAGATTCGGGTTAAACTGGGTGACACCACAGAAGGAGACAGACTCATGGGATTTGCGAAGTGGGCCAAGCAGGCACAGCAACTGGCCAACCAGCACTCCGACAAGATCAACGCCGGCATCGACCAGGCCGCGGGCAAGGCGAAGTCGACCCAGCCGACCAAAAGCAAGTACGTCGACAAGGCCGCGGACTTCGCCAAGAGGCCGTGAACAAGGCGTAGCGCATCGACGCCCTACCCTGTCGACATGACTTCGGAGGGAATCACCATCCGGATCGCCCACCCGGCGGATGCTCCGGGGATCGCCCGGGTATTGCACGAATTCAACGTCGAGTTCGCCACCCCATCGCCGGGAGTCGACGCACTCACCCCTCGAGTCGCGCATCTGCTGTCCACAGATGCCACCTTCGCGGTCGTGGCCGGAGACGGCCCTTTCCTCGCACTGGCACTGGCGACGCTGCGACCCAATGTCTGGTACGACGGGCCCGTCGCACTCCTCGACGAACTGGTTGTCGAGCCGCGGTTGCGCGGCCAAGGAATCGGCTCGCGGGTGCTGGGCCGATTCATGGTCGAGTGCCGCGGTCGCGGGGTGAGCCTCGTCGAGATCAATGTCGATGAACCGGACATAGATGCCCAGCGGTTCTACCGGCGTCACGGGTTCACTGACACAGAACCCGACTCGACCGATCGGGCGTTCTACTTCTGGCAGGAGCTGGACTGACCACGGGTGGCTTCGATGCGCCGCCGCCTGAACTGGGTGCGGGTCGGAGGTCGGCCTTGGCTTCGATACGCGCTACGCGCTACTCACCCCGCGGCCGAAGGAGGTCGCAGGCCGGCGGGGCCGCGCTTACTCTTGCCGCGGCCGGGGTCTGCGGGGTGAGTGCCGCCGAAGGCGGTGTATCGAAGCCCGCTCAGGTCGGCTCGTACTGGGCGCGGGTCGCAGGCCGGCCTTGGCTTCGATACGCGCTACGCGCTACTCACCCCGCGGCCGGGGTCTGCGGGGTGAGTGCCGCCGAAGGCGGTGTATCGAAGCCCGCTCAGGTCGGCTC
>CAZVYU010000290.1:0-1218 GCA_964631645.1 uncultured Actinomycetes bacterium | reverse complement strand
GGCCAGCCCGCCGACTCCGCAAGCAGGGTCAACTCCCGCCGCTCCAGGTCCGCCAGATTCTTCCCTCGCGCCTGGTATGCCTGATCCCGTGCCGTTGCGTCGCTGGTCCTCATAAAGCGACTGTAGCGGGCTACATGCTAGCGCGCTAGCACTTGGTCTTTCTTTTCGTCGGACCTCTCCCCCACGATGACGGTGTGCGCCAGCCGGAACTCGTCATGATCTTCGCCGCAGGCAGCTGGCGGCCCGCAGAACTGCTCGACTGGCGAACCACCGACCGCGCCACCGGTGAGTGGCGGGCCTACGTCACCTACACCGTAGGGGTCGGACAGAAATACCTGCACTGGATCGACGGCGAGCAAGTCCGGCGAGTAGCACCAGGACCGGAAGAACAGGGCGATGCCGGATGGTCTCAGGGGCGGTAGTTGACGACGCGTTGTCCGGGATTCAAGGCACCCCTTGATGCAACCGATGCACCTCTCCACACGAAAGAGTTCCCAGTGGGGGTTCACGCGAGCCACGGGAAGGAGGCTGACGTTCCCATATGGATCTGATCTTTTGGGCAGTGGTCGGCTTCCCCGTCTTGCTCCTCTTCTGTGCGGTCTTGGGGGGAATGCAATGGGTAACCGCCAAACTCACCGGTCGGCGCTTAGAGTGCGTGCAGTACGGATGCCGCCCGAAACGCGGCTATCACGATAGGAAATGCGCGATCGGCATCAGCGACCGAGAAGCGCGAATCCAGCGTGGAACATCCATGATCTGGGAGCGCGCTCGAACACTCACACCGGATGAGTTGGACATGTTGGCATACGCTCTCCACCCCGCGAGAGCTCATTACACCGACAGCCCGCCAAGCGGCCTCGACAGCACCATGATTCACGACATCATGGGCGATCCGTTTCCCGTCGAAGATGTGCCGCAACGGGAGTACCACGAGGCTGCCCGGATAACTTCCAGGGAACAACGGCGGCAACCCTGAAAAGTGATGGCCCGCTGAGCGTGCCCGATGACCGAAGCGGCAACAGGTCACACGCAAGGCATGTGAGGCGGTGGCGACGGAACGTAAGCGGGTGACTGCGGTCGAGGCCACACCCGATCCGGTCTGTGCGGGCTCGGGTGTCGGTCATACTATTTGAGCCCCCGCTGCTCACTCCCCCGTGAGCGGTGGGGGCACTTGCGTTCACTGACCCTCAGCTGGCGTTGGCGTCGAGGCCGGTAGGA
>CAZVYU010000289.1:842-1220 GCA_964631645.1 uncultured Actinomycetes bacterium | reverse complement strand
GGCTTCGATACGGCGCTGACGCGCCTACTCAGCCAGCTGATTGGCGGTTCTTGTGCGTCTACTCAGCCCGCGGCTTGGGTGATCCTGTGGGGCCACTCGGACCAGCGGCTGGGGTGCTGCTGGGGCCGGGTAGAGAGTCGCTCGACCGGCCCGCACCCGGGTGATGGGTGCGGGCCGGAGGAGCGGGGGGCTTCGATACGGCGCTGACGCGCCTACTCAGCCAACTGCTTGGTGATCTTGTGCGACCATTCAGCCCGCGGCTTGGCGACTGCGCGACCATTCAGCCCAGCGGCTTGGCGACTGCGCGACCATTCAGCCCAGCGGCTTGGGCGGTCTTGTGCGACCACGCCGCCCGCGGTCTTGGTGGTCTTGTGGGAC
>CAZVYU010000289.1:0-832 GCA_964631645.1 uncultured Actinomycetes bacterium | reverse complement strand
CACCCCGCGGCCTGGTCGGCTCGCGCTCCGGGTGGTGGGTGCGGGTCGGAGGTCGGCCTTGGCTTCGATACGGCGCTGTCGCGCCTACTCACCCCGCGGCCTTGGGCGGCACTCGCCTACTCACCCCGCGGCCTGGGGTCATCGGCGGTCAGTACTTGATCACGCCCTCGATCAGGGTCCAGCACCCGTCGTCGCCCGTGGCTGGGGTGAACGGAGCGCGGCGGGCCAGCGGCGGGGTGTGCAGCAGGGTGTTGTCGCCACCCGAGGAGCAGCGGATCACGCTGGTCTTGCGGCTCTTCATGGCCAGGCGCCAGCCCTTCTTGATCGGGATGTTCACGCGGAACGACTCGACTTTGTAGTTGTCCATGTCCCAGTTCTCAGCGCTCTGTCCCGTGTAGGTGATCTTCGGTCCGACCGCCTTGACGCGCGACTTCCACACGCCGCCGACGTTCTTGGACTTGACCAGTTGCAGTTTGAACGAACCGGGCCCACCGGCGATGACCCGCACCCGCTTGAGCGTGCCCGCGCGTGGGGCCTTCTCTCCTCCGTCGGGGCGGCCGTACGCCTCGTTCTGCACGAAGGAGCACTGCGGCTGCATCGGGGCACAGTCCAGCCCGGGCAGCGAGTTGGACGGTTGGACGGTCTCGTTCAGTTCGGATCCGAACTTCACCTTGGCCGCGTTGGCCTGGGTCGGGATGACGGTGCCGGCGAGTGTGAGCGCGATGGCTGAGGCGGCAATGGTGGTGGTCTTGCGCATGAGTCTCTCCTTGGTAGCGGCGGGCCCAGTGTGGGCTTCCAGGAAGGAGACGGTCCAGAGGGCGGAAGCGAAACG
>CAZVYU010000288.1:0-1245 GCA_964631645.1 uncultured Actinomycetes bacterium | reverse complement strand
CGGCGGCCCATGAGTTTCTGCGCTTCGGCCTGCTCGCGGTCGGCCCGGGTCACGGGCGCCTCGCCCTTGTAGATCCACACCTTCACGCCGATCCGGCCGAAGGTCGTGTGCGCCTCGGCCAGGCCGTAGTCGATGTTCGCGCGCAGCGTGTGCAACGGCACGCGGCCTTCGCGGTAGAACTCGGTACGGCTCATCTCGGCGCCGCCCAGACGGCCCGACACCTGGATCCGGATGCCCTCGGCACCGGCCTTGAGCGTGGACTGCAGCGCCCGGCGCATCGCCCGGCGGAACGCCACGCGGCCGGCAAGCTGCTCGGCCACACCCTGGGCGACCAGTTGAGCCTCGAGTTCGGGATCCTTGACCTCGAGCACGTTGACCTGCACCTGCTTGCCCGTGAGCTCCTCGAGCGAACGCTTCAGCGCGTCGGTCTCCTTGCCGCCGCGGCCGATGACGATGCCCGGCCGAGCGGTGTGGATCCACAGTTCCAGACGCCCCTGCGAGCGCTGGATCGTGACCTTGCTGATCGCGGCCCGCGGCATGCGGTCGGCGATCAGGCGACGGACCTTCACGTCCTCTTCGACGTAGTCGCGGTAACGCTGGCCCGGCTTGTTGCCATCGGCGTACCAGTTCGACGCGTAGTCGGCGGTGTATCCCAGGCGGAAGCCGTGGGGGTGGATCTTCTGACCCATGTCAGCTCCTGTTCCCGGTCGCGTCGACGACCTCGTTCGGCGGCGCCACGATGATCGTGATGTGGCTACTGCGCTTGCGGACGCGGTAGGCCCGTCCCTGGGCCCGCGGCCGGATCCGCTTCATCGTCGGACCCTCGTCGACGAAGGCCGCAGCAACGACCAGCTCGCGGGTATCCATGTTGTGGTTGTTGGCGGCGTTGGCCAAGGCGCTGTCCAGCACCTTGGCGACCGGCTCGCTCGCGTCCTGCGGCGCGAACTGCAGCACCGCCTGGGCCTGCTCGGCCGACAGACCGCGGATGAGGTCCACCACCCGGCGGGCCTTCATCGGCGAGACGCGCACTCCACGCGCCTGTGCCCTGGCTTCCATCACGTTCTCCTGTTCCCCGACCGGCTCAGCGCCGGCGGGCCTTCCGGTCGTCCTTGATGTGCCCCTTGAATGTGCGCGTGGGCGCGAACTCGCCGAGCTTGTGGCCGATCATGTTCTCGCTGATGAACACGGGCACGTGCTTGCGTCCGTCGTGCACCGCGATGGTGTGGCCGATCATGTCGGGCGTGA
>CAZVYU010000287.1:0-1253 GCA_964631645.1 uncultured Actinomycetes bacterium | reverse complement strand
AAGTCCGCTTGCATGCCCGGCGCCAAAGCTCCGAGTCGGTCGTCAGTGTGATTCACGAACGCAGACCCGCGGGTGAAGGCGTCGATGGCAGCGGCAAGCGGTACTCGCTGCTCGGGCATGAACGCTCCTGCGTCTGCATGTCCGGGGGCCCAACGGTTCACCATCACATCGATCTCCGCCAAGGGATCGGGCGTGGTGACCGGCCAGTCACTTCCGCCCGCGAGTGCGGCGCCGGTCGCCCGTAGTGCCGCGAAGGGGTACTGCCACCCCGCGCGCTCGGGGCCGATCACGGGCAGTGTGAGATCGTCCATCTGAGGTTCGTTCTGACACCAGAACGGCTGGCAGTTGGCGACCACTCCGAGTTCGGCGAAGCGCGGAACATCGTCGGGGTTCACGATCTGAAGGTGGGCGATGTGATGACGCAGGTCGTTGGCTCCGTTCGATCGGCGAGCCGCCTGGATCGCGTCCAGAGCGTTGCGCACGGCGCGGTCCCCGATGGCGTGCATGTGCACGGAGAATCCCTCGGCATCCAAGCGGGTCACCGCTGCGGCGAGCAGATCGCGATCGACGTAGGTGAGCCCACGTTCGTCGTGCTGGCAGCCGCAATACGGTTCCTGCATCGCGGCCGTCCGGTTCTCGACGATCCCGTCGGTCATGATCTTGACCGTCGTGGCCGCGTAGCGCCCCGAGGGAGCCGCTTCCCGCTGTGCCAGGAACTCGTCGATCTGATCCAATCCACGATTCCGGCTCCACCACAGTGCTCCGACCACCGACGCGCGTAGTGTCCCCGCCCGGTCCATCGCGAGGTAGGCGGCATGCGTGTCGGGAGTGACCCAGGCGTCCTGCCACGACGTCACCCCGAGGGAGAACAGATGATCTTCGGCGGTCCGGATCGCTGCCTGCCACGAGTCCCGATCGGGCTGTGGTACATGACGGCTGTTGAACGAGTAGGCGGCACCTTCCTGCAACATGCCGATGGGACTGCCGTCGGGCAGGCGTTCGATCCGTCCGTCGGCGGGATCCGGGGTGGTGGCGTCGATGCCCGCGATGGCCAGAGCCCGGCTGTTGACCCAGGCGCCGTGCAGGTCCCGGTTGAACAGGAACACCGGACGGTCAGGAACGACGGCGTCCAGCGCCGCAGCCGTCGGGGTGCCGTCGGTGAAGTGCTCCAGCGCCCATCCGCTGCCGGTGATCCATGTCTCGTCGGGGTGCGCGTCGGCGTAGTCGCCGACGATGCGGAGGTACTCGTCGAC
>CAZVYU010000286.1:0-1262 GCA_964631645.1 uncultured Actinomycetes bacterium | reverse complement strand
TCCTGTTGCCGATCGTCAAGCCCGCCATCATCGCGGGCTCGGTCTTCACGTTCTCACTGTCACTCGGCGACTACATCACCGTGCAACTGGTCGGCGGAAAGGCCCAGATGCTGGGCAACGTCGTGTACGGCACTTTCGCCACCGACCTGCCGTTCGCGGCGGCCATCGCTTCGCTGACGGTGTTGATCATGGTCGGATACCTCACCGCGGTGAGCCGCACCGGCGCCCTGGAGAGCCTGTGAGGCGCTCATGAACCTGTCCCGCCCGGCGCGCTGGACCCTCGTCGCCGTCTTCCTGCTGGTGATGGCGTTCATCTACGTGCCTCTCGCCGTCGTCGTCATCAACTCGTTCAACGTGAGCCTGACGTTCCAATGGCCCCCGCCCGGCTTCACGCTGGAGTGGTGGCAGCGGGCGATCGGGAACGAGGGGGTGCGCAGCGCGCTGGTGACGTCGGTCATCGTGGCCACCATCGCGACATCCATCGCCCTGATCCTGGGCACCTTGATCTCGGTGGCGTTGACCGGCTACTCGTTCTTCGGGCGCCAGTCGATCTCCCTGTTGATCGTCTTGCCCATCGCTCTGCCGGGCATCGTCACCGGTGTCGCCCTGAACACCATGTTCACCACCTGGCTGGGCGGTCTGACCTTCGCCACATTGGTGATCGCGCATTCCACGTTCTGCATCGTGGTCATCTACAACAACGCCGCCGCCCGCCTGCGGCGGACGTCGGGGAACCTCGTCGAAGCGTCAATGGACCTGGGTGCGAGCCGTGCGTTCACGTTCCGCCACGTCACCTTCCCGACCATGCGCTCAGCACTGGTTGCCGGTTCAATGTTGGCCTTCGGCCTGTCGTTCGACGAGATCATCGTGACCACGTTCACCGCTGGCCCGGGGATCCAGACGCTGCCGCTGTGGATCTTCAACAACCTGTTCCGACCCCAGCAGGCGCCCATCGTCAACGTCGTCGCCGCGGCACTGGTGCTGGTGTCGATCATCCCGATCTACCTGGCGCAGCGACTGTCGGACGACACCACCACTCGCTGACCCGCAATGCATCGCTCCGGCCCGAGGCCGCCGGGTGAGTAGGCGCCCGCCACCCGCCGCGGGGTGAGTAGCGGGCGCAGCCCCCCGCCGCGGGGTGAGTAGCGGGCGCAGCCCGCGTATCGAAGCCAAGGCGGAGTTCGGCCCGCACCAGGCGACCGCCCTGGGTACGAGCCGACCTGAGCGGGCTTCGATACACCGCCTGACGGCGGCACTCACCC
>CAZVYU010000285.1:0-1264 GCA_964631645.1 uncultured Actinomycetes bacterium | reverse complement strand
CCGCTCAGGTCGGCTCGTACTGGGTGCGGGTCGGAGGTCGGCCTTGGCTTCGATAAGCGGGCTGCGCCCGCTACTCACCCCGCGGCCGGTGGGCGTCGCGCTGCTCATCCGCGGCGGGGGTCGGAGGTCGGCCTTGGCTTCGATACGCGGGCTGCGCCCGCTACTCACCCCGCGGCCGGATGGGCTGCGCCCGCTACTCACCCCGCGGCCGGGGGGAGCGGCTGGGGAAGCGGTCAGCCGGTTCGCTCTACGGCTCGGCAGAGGGCGACGTTCTCCAACGCGCGCAAGGCGCGGAACTCGTCCGGGGCGGAGGTAGGGCTGACCTGGCTGTTGATCGCTACCACCACGCTGTCCTTGCCATCGAGACTGGCCCCGATGAAGGTCGTGTAGCCAGGCATGTTGCCCGTGTGGCCCAGGAACGTGCCGCACGGGGTCTGATACCGGTAGATGGCCAGTCCGCTGCTGTTGATCCCCGGTCCGGGCGGTCCGCCGGCGCCCGGTACGAACTGGCGCTGCGCGGCGCGCACCTGATCGTCGACAAGATCACCGGCGGCATAGGCCCGGATGAACGTGTTCAGCTCGTCGACGGTGCTGATCATCCCACCGGACGCCCAGGCCAGCTGCGGGTTGATCAGTTCGCTCACATCCTCCGGCGCCCCACCGGACTCCTCGGCAGGCGCGTAGCCGTGCATGAAGGGAGCGGGCATCGCCGAGGTCTCCGGCAACGTCGTCTGGGTCAGTTCCAGTTGCATGGTGACGGCATCCAGCAACTCCGGGTACTTCTTGCCGCTGACCTGCTCCGCGAGGAGACCGGCCACGATGTTGTCCGTGTCGGAGTACTTGTATTTCTTACCTGGGCGGAACTCCGTGGGCTCGTCCCGCACGTAGTCCACCAGTTGTTCCGGAGTCCGGCTCATCTGGGGGTCGGCGATGAACTCCTTCACGAACTTCGGAGTACGGATGTAGTCGGGGAGACCGCTGGTGTGCTGGAGCAACTGCCCCACCGTCACCTTGCGCCACGACTTGGGGGCCTGCGACCAGACGGCCGGAAGCCGGTCGGTCAGTTTCAGCGTTCCTTCGTTCACCATCCCGAGGACTACGGCCCCGCTGAAGGCCTTTGACACGCTGGCGATCCGGAAGGGCAGCGACGCCGACATCGGTGCGCCGGAGGACATGTCGGACTCACCGACTGCGATCTCCTGGCGCTCCCCGTCGGACTGTATGACCACCACCGCCCCGGGCACGGTGCCATCCGCGATGAGTT
>CAZVYU010000284.1:0-1283 GCA_964631645.1 uncultured Actinomycetes bacterium | reverse complement strand
GTGTCGGCCAGTCCCTTACGGGCACCGTGGGTGGAGATGAAGTACTCCAGCACGGTCAGACCTTCGCGGAAGTTCGCCTTGATCGGCCGCGGGATCGTCTCGCCCTTGGGGTTGGCGACCAGACCGCGCATACCGGCGATCTGACGGATCTGGCTGTAGTTACCGCCGGCCCCGGACAACACCATCTCGGCGATGGAGTTGTCGTCGGGGAGGTTCTCCCGCATCGCCCGGTCGACCTCGTCGGTCGCGCGGGTCCAGATCTTGATCAGTTCCTCGCGGCGCTCCTGGTCGGTCATACCACCGATGGCCACCTTGGCGTCGACCTTGGCGGCCTTGGCCTCCGCAGCGTCGATGATCGCCTTCTTCTTCGGCGGTGTCACCACGTCGTCGATGGAGATGGTCACACCGGAACGAGTGGCCCAATGGAAACCGAGCTCCTTGAGCCGGTCGAGCGTTTCGGCGATGTCGATCTTCATGTACCGCTCACTCAAGCGGTTCACCAGATCGCCCAGTTCCTTCTTCCCGATCCGCTGGTTCACGTACGGGTAGTCACTCGGCAGCGCCTCGTTGAACAGCGCGCGACCCAGAGTGGTTTCGACGATGTAGCCGTCACCCGGCTGCCAATCCTCGGGGAGGGGGGTGCCTTCCGGCGGCTGGCCGTCGAACAGACGCAACTTGATCGTCGCCTGCAACGACAGGTCACCCATGTCGTAGGCCATGAGCGCCTCGGCGGGAGCCGCGAACGAGCGACCTTCACCGGCGGCACCGTCCTCCTGCCCGGTCAGGAAGTAGATGCCCAGGACCATGTCCTGAGTCGGCGTGGTGATGGGTCGACCGTTGGCCGGCGACAGGATGTTGTTGCTGGACAACATCAGGATCCGCGCTTCGGCCTGCGCCTCGGGCGACAACGGCAGGTGGACCGCCATCTGGTCACCGTCGAAGTCGGCGTTGAAGGCGGTGCAGACCAAGGGATGGATCTGGATCGCCTTGCCCTCGATCAGCTGCGGCTCGAACGCCTGGATGCCCAGGCGGTGCAGCGTAGGGGCCCGGTTCAGCAGCACCGGATGTTCGGCGATGACCTCTTCCAGCACACCCCAGACGTCCGCGTAGGCGTGACCGCCACCCGGCGCCCGCTCGACGCGGCGCTTGGCCGCCTTGATGTTCTGCGAGTGGCCGAGTTCGACCAGGCGCTTCATGACGAAAGGCTTGAACAGTTCCAGCGCCATCTGCCTGGGCAGACCGCACTGGTGCAGCTGCAGCTGCGGGCCCACCACGATGACCGA
>CAZVYU010000283.1:0-1288 GCA_964631645.1 uncultured Actinomycetes bacterium | reverse complement strand
CGTATCGAAGCCAAGGCGGACCACGGCCTGCACCGGGCCAAGGCGGATCGACCCGCCATAACCCGCTGGCTTCCGTAGGCTCGGCTCATGAAACGCCTCACCACTGCCATCGTCGGACTCGCCGCAGCCGGGCTCGTCCTGTCCTCCGTCCCCGCACAGGCGGGCTCCGACACGATCAAGGTCGGGGTCGGAATCAGTGGCGTCAAGGTCGGCCACAAGAAGAAGACCGTCGTGCGCAAGCTGGGACAGCCCCTGCACGTGCAGAAAGGCCGCAACGACGACGGCCCGTACCAGGTACTCACCTACCCGCACGCGCTGAGCGTCACGCTGGTCCGTAAGTACGTCACCAACGTTGTCACCGTCGGCGCCAAGCAGCGCACGAGCAAGGGCATCGGAGTGGGCTCCACGAAGGCCGAACTGACCAGTGCCTACTCAGTCAGTTGCCAGCGGGTCGCCACCGAGCGGCACCTCAAGTCCTGCACGATCGGTGAGATGAAGCCCGGCGAGATCGTCACCGACTTCCGACTGTCGCGCAACGTGATCCACTGGGTGGGAATCGGGACGGTGCTCAGCTGACGTGCTGCACCTGTCGCGGCAGGAATTCGAGGACCTGGTTGCGCAGGCGCTCGACCAGATCCCAGCCGAGCTGGCGGCCTTGGTCGACAACGTGGTGTTCGTGGTCGAGGATTGGCCCCCGCCCGGCGAGAACCTGCTGGGGCTTTACCAAGGGGTGCCGCTGACGGCCCGCGGTACGCAGTACGCCGGTGCCCTGCCGGACCGGATCTCGATCTACCGGATGCCGATCCTGCACATCTGCCACACGCCGGAGGACGTCGTGCACGAGGTCCACATCACCGTCGTTCACGAGATCGCCCACCACTTCGGCATCGACGACGACCGCCTCCACGACCTCGGCTACGGCTGAATCCTTCGTCGATCGGGGCACTCTTCCTCTGCCCCGGTGACGTTCGGGGCAGTCGCATGCTGCCCCGATGACGATGCGGGCAGAGCGGGGCTGCCCCGATCGACCACGGCTGGAGCCCGGGATAATGGGCCGGTGACGACGATGGACCCGCGAGTCGTGCGAGCTGTCGCCGCGCTGCGGCGCGGTGGGTTGGTCGTGTTACCGACCGAGACCGTCTACGGGCTGGCCGCCGATGCCTCCGACCCACACGCCGTCGCGCGCATCTACGCGATCAAGGGGCGGCCGGCCGATCATCCGCTCATCCTTCACGTGGCATCCGCCGCAGCGGCCGAGCCGTGGGTTCAGGAGGTGCCGGACTACGCC
>CAZVYU010000282.1:0-1290 GCA_964631645.1 uncultured Actinomycetes bacterium | reverse complement strand
TCATGTTGAGCTGCTCGCTGGCCTGCTCGTCGTCGGGCGACGGGCCCAGGTCCAGACCCTCGGCCTCGACGTTGAGCTCACGGGCCAGCCCGAACAGTTCCACCAGGGTGCGGCCGGCCGATGCCACGGCGTCACGAGGCAGCATCGACTGCTTGGTCGTGACGTCCAGGATCAAACGGTCGTAGTCGGTGCGCTGCTCCACACGAGTCGCCTCGACCTTGTAGGTCACCTTGAGCACCGGCGAGTAGATCGAGTCGACGGGGATGCGACCGATCTCGACGCCGGCATCACGGGCCGGCGCCTGGGCGGACACGTAGCCGCGGCCGGCCTCGATCGTGAGCTCCATCTCGAGCTGACCCCGGTCGTCCAGCGACGCCAGGACCAGGTCGGGGTTGTGCACCTCGACGCCGGCAGGCAACTGGATGTCAGCGGCGGTGACCAGGCCGGGACCGGTCCGGTGGATGTAGGCAGTGGCCACGTCGTCACCGTCGATGGACACGACCAGCGACTTCACGTTCAGGATGATCTCGGTGACGTCTTCCTTCACGCCCTCGATCGTCGAGAACTCATGCTGGACGCCGTCGACCTTGATGCTGGTGACAGCGGCGCCGGGGATGCTGGACAGCAGGGTGCGCCGCAGCGAGTTGCCGAGCGTGTAACCGAATCCCGGCTCGAGCGGCTCGAGGATGAACCGCGAGCGGTAGTCCGAGATCTCCTCTTCGCGCAGCACGGGACGCTTGGTGATGAGCACAGTTGTTCCTTTCTGCCGGCGACCGCAATATGACGCCGGAGTTCATGGGAGGTTTCCCAGCTGACGCAGCCGGGAAACCGGATCACTTCGAGTAGAGCTCGACGATCAGCTGTTCCTGGATGTCGGTGTCGATGGCCGACCGTTCGGGCAACGAATGCACCAGGATGCGCAGCTGGGTGGGGATGGCTTCGAGCCAGCCCGGGACCTCGCGCAGCCCGGCGTCGTTGATCGCGGCCAGGAACGGCGTCAGCTCACGCGACGACGCTTTGACCTCGATGATGTCGGACGGCTTGACGCGGTACGACGGGATGTCGACCTTGTGACCGTTCACGGTGAAGTGCCCGTGGTTCACGAGCTGGCGAGCGGCGTCGCGCGACGGGGCGAAGCCGGCACGGAAGACGACATTGTCCAAGCGACTTTCCAGGAGCTGCAGCAGGTTCTCGCCGGTCTTGCCGGAACGGCGTGAAGCCTCGGCGAAGTAGCCGCGGAACTGCTTCTCGAGGACGCCGTAGATGCGCGCGCACTTCTGCTTCTCGCGC
>CAZVYU010000281.1:0-1292 GCA_964631645.1 uncultured Actinomycetes bacterium | reverse complement strand
TGGTCAACGATTCCTACCGGATCGCCACGGGTTCGGATCTGCCGCAGCAGCCGGCCCTGGCGCACGGGGCGGATCACCGGATCACCTGGGTGAACGACGCTGCAGCGCGACTCTGGGAGCGGTCTCCGCAGCGTTTTGTAGGCATTCCGTCACGCTGGACCGCGCTGCCGGACGATCGCACCGCTCGCGCCCACGCGCTGGCCGGCGAAGGCGTGATCCGCGGCTACTCAGGGGTACGGGTGTCGGCCACCGGGCGCCGCTTCGTGATTGAGGACGCCACGATCTGGCCGGTCTTGCGCGACGCTCGCGTGGTCGGGCAGGCGGCTACCTTCGCGTCCTGGCGGCCGGTGCCGCGGATCCTTATCGAAGTACTGTGCACGTCCATTGCCGAGGTGACGGCGGCGCTCGCCGCCGGAGCCGACCGCATCGAACTGTGCGTCGCACCGGAGGCCGGTGGGGTCACTCCGCCCACGGACCTCATCCGGGAAGCCGTCCCTGCCGCGGCCGAAGCGGGCGTCGGCGTGATGGTCATGATCCGTCCTCGGGGCGGCGACTTCGTCTACTCGGCGGGCGAGGCCGACCAGATGCGGGCCAGTATCGCCGATGCGACGTCGGCCGGCGCGGGGGGAGTGGTGCTCGGCTGCCTGGGATGCGACGGGCGGGTGGACACCGCATTGACTGCGGAGTTGGTGGCCCTGGCCGATGGTCCGGTGACGTTCCACCGAGCCATCGACGAGACCCCCGATTGTGTGGTGGCCGCGCGCCAGGTGGCCGACCTCGGCTGCGACCGCATCCTGTCGTCGGGGGGCGCGCCCACGGCACGCGACGGGATAGCAGCTCTTGCGGCCATGACGGCGGCGGTTCCGGTGACGGTCATGGCAGGCAGCGGACTGACGCCTGACTTGGTGGGACCCCTCGTCGCAGCGACAGGTGTGAGCGAGGTGCACGGATCGTTCCGCGTGGACGGCCGCAGCCTGGTCGCAGGAGTCCGAGCCGCTCTGACGAGCCCGGCGGTCGAGTAGCCGGGGCAGCGCTCTGCCCGGCGGTTGAGTAGCCGCGGCAGCGCTCTGCCCGGCGGGTGAGTAGCCGCGTCAGCGGCGTATCGAAGGCCCGGGCGAGGCGAGCAGCACCGGGTTCTAGCCGCGGAAGGGTGGGCTTCGATACGCGGCCTGCGGCCGCTACTCACCCCGCGGACAGGGGCGGCTCCGGCCCGATCCTCACCCCACTGGCGGGGCGCCGGGCAGCCACACGTCGAAGATCGAACCGGGGTCTGCGTTGTCGCGCACCGACAC
>CAZVYU010000280.1:0-1300 GCA_964631645.1 uncultured Actinomycetes bacterium | reverse complement strand
TCCACCGCCGCCCGCGCGACCGACGCTGGCGAGCCTGGCCGACGGCGGCCCGCGAACCGCTCAGCCGGACCCCCCCACCGGCCCACCTGAGTCCGCCGCTCCAACACCCCCTGACACCCCGTCCGCGGCCGAAGCTGACCCGATTCAGACGCCGGCGACGGAGACCGCTTCCGTGGGAGGCGCGGCTGAGCGTTCTCCGTCGAGATCCGCGGGCGACTCCGGCGCCGCTCAGCTCGCTCGGGTGACCCAGGTATGGCCTCAACTCATGGCCCAGGTTGCCGAGCGCAGCCGAGTGGCAGCAGCCACCTGGGATGGTGCCGAACCCCTGGCGGTGTCCGACGACACCCTGACCATCGCGGTGCCCAGCGAGGGCCAGGCCAAGTCGATCTCCCGCAGCAAACGTGACCTGATGTTGCGCACGATGCTGATCGAGTCATTCGGCATCGATGTGCAGGTGGTGGCCACTGCCGGAACCGACGCCGGCCGAGCCGCTCCGCCGGACGAGCCGTCTCATGACGACCCCGACCTGGGTGACGATGGCGGACTGACGGGAGTGGACCTCGCCATGCGGTCGCTGGGCGCCACGAAGATCGGCGAGATCGACCAGGTGTGAGCCGCACTGCGACTGAGATCACGCCGCGCGGGGAGTGGAGCGCCAGTGCTCCCGAGCCACGGGGGTGACTTTCCAGAACGGGTCGCCGGGGCTGGGGTCCGTGGTTCGGGTGATTTTCCAGCGGTTGAGGTCGACTTGTCGGTGGTGGGACCAGCACAGCAGGACCATCTGGTCGACGTCGGTGGTGCCGCCGTGCGACCACTCGGTCACGTGGTGGGTTTGGCATTCCGCCGGGGGTCGCTGACACAGCAGGCACCCACCGTCGCGCAGCGCCAGGGCTGTTCGTTGGGCGCTGGTGGCCAATCGGGTGGTGCGACCCAGGGCCAGGGGTTGGGTGCGGGTGTGGGCCAAGGCTTGGGAGATCGGCATGTGCACCCGGTCGCGGTCATCGACCAAGGCGCCGGTCCAGTGTCCGGTGCATAGGGCGAACCGCAACGCGGCGTCGCCGAGGGTGTCGGCGGTGACCCCGGTGCGGGTGACTCCCAACGATGCGGGGTCGGCACCGGAGGTGATCACCGTCTCCAGGTCGGTGACCCGGTCACGCGGCTGACCGGCGGCGACCCGATCGGCTTCGGCGGCGCCCACGGTGATGGTCGCTGCTACCGCAAGCCCGGATGCGGTCGCCGGCAGGTCCCCGTGGGCGGCGGCGGCGTTGACCAGGGTGATCAACGCATCCGCGCGTCGTTG
>CAZVYU010000279.1:0-1313 GCA_964631645.1 uncultured Actinomycetes bacterium | reverse complement strand
TGATCGGTGGCAACAGAAGGCATCTGTGAGTCAGGCGTGTCGCCTATTGAATGTCAGTCGCTCGGGGTATTACGCGGCGAAAACGACTACCAAGCGGCAAAAGATTTGTGTGGCGAGTGTGCATTTGAAGGCGGCCTTTGCGCAGAGCCAGCAGACCTTTGGCAGTCGGCGGTTGCGGACTGAAATGCACAAAAAAGGGATTCGGATTGGGCGGTATAAAATCCGGCGCCTGATGCGTGAGGCACGGTTAGTGCCTGTTTGGAAACGGAAATTTGTGAATACCACCGATAGCACACATACTTTGCCAGTGGCAGACAACCTTCTCAATCGCCAGTTTAATCCTGAACACCCCAATCAAGCATGGGCAGCAGATATCACCTATATCCGCACCCGTGCAGGCTGGATGTATCTGGCGGTGGTGCTCGAACTGTTCTCCCGCAAGGTCATTGGCTGGGCCATGTCGCCGACCATGCCGGCGGCGCTGGTCTGTCGTGCCCTCAAGATGGCAATCGCTGCACGCAAACCACCCGCTGGCCTCATCATGCACTCGGATCGTGGCAGCCAATACGCCAGCGATGAGTACCAAACCTTACTCAAGCAACACGGTATGCTGTGCAGTATGAGTCGCAAAGGCAATTGCTGGGATAACGCAGTGATGGAACGCTTCTTCTTGAATTTGAAAACCGAACGCGTGTGGCGACGGGACTATGCCAACCATTTGGAGGCAGAAAAAGACATCACCGAATACATCGTAGGCTTCTACAACTGTGTACGACTGCACTCCGCTCGAGGCAATCTACCGCCAACAGTTTACGAGCGGAACATGGCAACAAAAAAACCGATCTTGGTGTCTCAAAAAATTTGACCGTTACAGTGCGCCCGGCAGGGCGCACTTTAATGGAGCAATTACCCAATGCGCGGAAAGCCTCGGGGTTCAGCCCGAGGTCAAGAGCGCGGACGCTGAAAGCGGCCTAGCGGGATGATTTGTTAATCTCTGAATATCAATCAGCTCATCACAACAGCTTGCTATAATTCTGTCATGGAAACTGTCAAAACGCTGAAACTGCGCATCAAAGACAAGCACGCGAAAGTGTTGCTGGCGATGGCGCGTGATGTGAATACGGTTTGGAATTTTTGCAATGAAACACAATACCGAAGCCTGCGACGTTATACGAACAAACCGCAGCGTTGGTTATCGGGGTTTGATCTGCAAAAACTCACCAACGGTTTCAGCAAATGCGATGGTGTTTATATTGGCTCAAGCACCCAACAAGCGGTTTGTGAAGAATTTGTAACCCGACTGAGACAATTCA
>CAZVYU010000278.1:0-1317 GCA_964631645.1 uncultured Actinomycetes bacterium | reverse complement strand
TTCCTTCGGCCCGCTCCCGCTCGGACAGGACGAACGCCACCACATCGGCACCGAGGTCGGTCACCGTCTGAATGTGGGTTGTGTCGATCTCGATGTCAGCCAGGCGCTGCAGGCGCAGCACATCGCCATCGGGTCGAGCGTCGGGAAGGAGCGCCGCCCAGAAGAAGCCGCGTTCCTCTGCGATGTGGATCGCCCGGCAGGCCGCCGGATCGGCCAACGGGATGTCCAGGTACAGCACGGCGAGGTTCGACAGGTCCAGCCCCGCGACCTCGCCGGCGATGCGCTGTAGCGCGTCCGGCGCCAGCCGTTGTAGCGAGATCCGGGCCCGCCCGACCGAGGGGCTCGTGCTCAGTTGGAGCCGGGACGTGCCGCTGGGTCGCTCGTCGCTGTCGGACACCTCGCGCTCCAGACCCATCGCCTCGATCAGCCGCCGGTACATCGGGTGCAGCCGTTCCGGCAGGAAGGAGACCCGATCACCCTGCGGGGCCAGCGGCAGGTACATCGATACCAGGCTGCGGCGGCCCTCGGCTTCGACGGTGAAGCCGGCCATCTCGGCGGCCTCGGGCGACGCCCCGAGCAGGAGTCCGACCTCGGTCCCCCCCGCCGCGCCGACGGTTCGCTGTGATGCGGCGTGGTTGGCCACACACTCGGCCCAGGCACCGGCCTGGCCGCCGCCGCGGGCGTCGTCGAGCAGGTCGCGTGCCAGTCGGTCGGCGATGCCGTGGCGCCGGAAGCGGGGGTCGACCATCAGCTTCGAGAACTCGGGCGTGAGCCCGTTGGGATCAGCCGCCAGCGCCTGATGGCCGACGATGTCGCCGTCGGGGGCCGCCGCCACCCACGAGCGCAACGTCCCGTCCGCGAGGGCGCGGTGCAAGTCGTCGGGAGCGTAGAACAGCGGGTCGACGTAGGTGTACTCGTAACAGCGGTAGGTCAGGCGGGTGAGACCCACCGCGTCCGAGGGCACGGCTCGCCGGTAGGTGACAGCAGCCGCGGTCGCGTCATCGACCGGGGTCGCGTCATGCGGGATCACCTGCTCGGTGTCCAACCACGACGCGTGGGTCGGCACCGTGATGGAGCACTGCACCACATTCCCGTCGCCCAGGGAGAACTGCAGATCCGAGACGAATCCCAGGCGGGCCAGCTGGAACGACGCCAGCCCGGCGTAGGTCTCACCCACCGCGGGCATCCGGTGATCCGTCACCCGGACGACCAGATCGGCACCGGAACGGCGGGCATCGACCAGGACCGGGTCCAGCCGGTCGCCGAAGGTCTCGCGGGCCCGGGACTCACTCACCAGCTCCCGGACCACAGCGGCCA
>CAZVYU010000277.1:0-1339 GCA_964631645.1 uncultured Actinomycetes bacterium | reverse complement strand
AGTTCATGGACAACCGGGACGGCACCCTGTCGATCTTCGGCACGATCCTGAACACGGCGGCCTCGGTGAAACCGCCGAAGCCCGGGACCAACGCACTGAAGATGAGCAACTCCCAGCTCGCTTCGTTGTCCCGGCAACTGGCGGCGAACGACCCCCAGATGAAGGCCACCACCGACGGTGGCGGACCCGGCAAGAAGCGGGACCGCAACGTCGAGATGGTCCTGAAGGATCCGCGCGTGCTGTGGAAGGCCAACGGCAACGGGTGACCCAGTCGAAGGCGCCGGTGGGAGGACCCTCCCCCGGCGCCTTCGGCAATTCCCGGGACCTGCTCCTACGCTGGGTGAGTGTTGCAGTTCCGAATCTCCAACCTGGGCGGCGTACTGGCCGCCGTGGTGGCGCTGGCGGGGTGTGGCTACTCCGGTACGGCGCAGGTCGTCGTTCCTCGCGAATACCGCAGCGACATCAAGCGAGCTGCCGGCACCTGCGACGGGATCAGCCCCCAGCTGCTCGCCGCTCAGATCGAGCAGGAGTCCGGCTGGGATCGCCGAGCCGAATCATCGGCCGGGGCACAAGGCATCGCCCAGTTCATGCCCGAAACCTGGGCCGTATGGGGCCGGGACCTGACCGGCGACGGCCGCGCTGATCCGTTCAACCCCAGGGAAGCCATCGACGCCCAAGGGCGCCTCATGTGCCACCTGTATTCGCTGGCGCAGGAGTCTGGGCTCGACGACGACCCGGAGGTTCTCGCGCTGGCGGCCTACAACGCCGGCTGGGGCCCGGTGAGTCAGTTCGGGGGGGTTCCGCCGTACCCCGAGACCAAGGAGTACGTCCGTACCATCCGGAAGAGCCGCGAGAGTGTTCGATTCCGCTAGAGGGGGTGTCTGCTCACAGCGAGTAGTGTTAGATAACACAGAGCCACCACACAAGGAGGATGTCCGTGAAGCGACTGCTGGGCGTCGTCCTCCTCGCGCTGCTCGGCGGCCTCCTCCCGACGACCGCCGCCCACGGGGACCAAGGCGTCATTCTGTCCTGGCACGTCGACTCACTGGACCCGCTGACGGTCGAACTCCAGGTCAGGAATGAAAGCGGGTCTGCCCTACCGAACTGGCAGGTGAGCGTTCCCTTCCGGCATCTGGTCACGGACATCTCAGGCGCCATCTCGGTGCAGGATGGGCAGTCGCTCACGCTGTCGAATGACCATGCGTTGGAGACTGGGGCGACGGATACGGTCCACCTGCAGATCGCCGCGCTCGGACCAGCGCCCCTGGGCCCGGCCACCTGCACCACGGTGTCGGCTGCGGCGTGCACCGTGGCCCCCGACTCCGACCAGCCGCGCGCC
>CAZVYU010000276.1:0-1362 GCA_964631645.1 uncultured Actinomycetes bacterium | reverse complement strand
ACTGCGACACCACCGGCATCGAGCCGGACTTCTCGCTGGTCAAGTTCAAGAAGCTCGTCGGCGGCGGATCGATGCAGATCGTCAACAACACGGTGCCGCAGGCGCTCGGCAAACTCGGCTACGCCGCCGAGACCATCGAGGCGATCGTCGAACACATCGCGGAACACGGCAATGTCGTCGACGCCCCGGGTCTGAAGACCGAGCACTACTCGATCTTCGACTGTGCCGTGGGTGATCGGGCGATCACCCCCATGGGTCACGTGCGCATGATGGCGGCCGTCCAGGCGTTCCTGTCGGGTGCCATCTCCAAGACGGTCAACATGCCCAGCGAGGCGTCGGTCGACGAGGTCGAGGAGATCTACTTCGAGGGCTGGCGTTTGGGGCTCAAGGCGCTTGCGATCTACCGCGATGCGTCCAAGGTCGGTCAGCCGTTGTCGGACTCCAAGGCGGGCTCCGGTTCGGCGGACGACGAGGTCGACGACCACGGTCATGCCCGTCCGGTGCGTCACCGGCTCCCGAAGCGGCGTCCGTCCCAGACGGTGTCCTTCACCGTCGCCGGCGCCGAGGGATACATGACCGCGGGCTCCTACCCGGACAACGGGCTGGGTGAGGTCTTCCTGAAACTCGGCAAGCAGGGGTCCACCCTGGCCGGGGTCATGGACGCGTTCTCCATCGCGGTGTCGATCGCGCTGCAGTACGGCGTGCCGCTCGAGGCCTTCGTGTCGAAGTTCGTGAACATGCGCTTCGATCCGGCCGGTATGACCGACGACCCGGACATCCGGATGGCGCAGTCGATCATGGACTACATCTTCCGGCGCCTGGCGTTGGACTACCTGCCCTATGAGGACCGGGCGGCCCTGGGTATCCACACCGCTGAGGAGCGGGCGGCAACGCTGAGCGATCAGTACGCGGCGCCCGCCCCGGTCGTCAACGAGGCGGACATCGAGGCACTGCAGCAGTCGGCTCCGGTCGAGTCGGAACCGGCGGCGCCCGCTCCGGCCCCGGCCCCGGCAACTCCGGCCACGGCGCACTCGACCGCAGAGTTGCTCGAGGTCATCACCGGCAAGTCCGCCGACGCCCCGCTGTGTATGACCTGCGGTATCAAGATGCGGCCGGCCGGCAGTTGCTACGTCTGCGAAGGCTGCGGCTCGACCAGCGGTTGCAGCTGATCGGAGAAGGTCCCCCAGCGATGTGGGCGGTTCCGGTGATCGGGAGCCGCCCACATCGCTTCGCCTCGTGGTGAAGGTTCAGCCGGGGGCGCCGCACCACCCCTAGTTCCTGGTCGTCTCTGACGGGGCAGAATGGAGGGCGGTATCCGACGCGAAGGAGGACCGCTGTGGCTTCCGAGATCAATGAGTTCAC
>CAZVYU010000275.1:0-1362 GCA_964631645.1 uncultured Actinomycetes bacterium | reverse complement strand
ACCGGCCAGGTGAGCACGATCGTGCGGCCGCCGTCGGCGTTGTCCTCGATCCGGCTCGCCGGCGCCAGGGACTGCATCACCGTCAGCGCCAGATCGTCCTCATCGACATCGGCGGGGGCGCCCACCTGATCGGCGACCGCGATCTCGAACGTGTCGGCGGCATCGGTCATGGCGACGCTGACCGTCAAGGAACCGCCGGGTGAGTCACCCTCGACCGGGACGGCACCGGCATCACCGATGGGGCCATCGGCCGCCACCGACCGCAGGACGGCCCGCGCCACGGCTTCGGCGACCGCCAACCGGACGTCCTCCAACGCATCCTCGTCGACGCCGGCGCGTCGCGCGGCCGCGCCGGCGACCAGCCGAGCGGTCCGCGCCTGCTCGGGCGCCGCCGGGACCGTCAGGACGGCCGTGGGCATCAGTCCACCGACCCGGACAGGCTCATGACCTCATCGAGGCCGGTGATCGTGAAGACCTTGGTGATGCGGTCGGCAGTGGCCACGACGCGCAGACTTCCGCCCGCTTCGCGCGCCCATTTCAGGGCCTTGACCATGACGCCCAGTCCGGTGCTGTCGAGGAACTCGACGCCGGACAGGTCGATGACCAGTTCCGAGCGGCCCTGCTGGATCAGATCGTTCAGAGCGACCTCTAGGTCGGGGGCCGTGTAGACGTCGAGTTCTCCGGTGACAGCCACGACTGTGGCGGTCCCGCTGTCGGACGTGGCGATCTCCACAGGGGTCCTTCCGTCGGGGCGCAGCGCACCCAGTGGAGCCACGATAACCACCGGGGCGGTGTCCTCACAGCCCGGACCGGATCAGACCCGCGACCCACGGGGAGCGGATCTACCGTCGTGAGGCGAAGAAGTGTCGGGCGCCGGGTGCACACTTGCTTCATGCCGGACCGGGAAGCACCTCCTCCTCGGCCGAACGCCGCTCCGCGGCGCAACACCACCCCGCGGCGCAACACCGCCCTTGCGCAGGCAGCCGGCGTGGCCCACGCGGCTGACGTCGCCGACGAGGTGATCGCGCACCTGGGGATCGCAGAACAGCGAAACCGGGCACGGGTCCAGGAGTGGGACGAGGCACTGGGGCCGCCGGACCCGGTCCGGACCGGGTCGCTGGTCGAACGAACCGTGGCAGCGCTGTCGACTCAACCGGTCGCCGTGGTCGACCTGCCCGAACGCTCCGGGATCACCGCCGACTGGCCGGCCTGGGTGGATCCGGCCGTCCGCGATGCGCTGGCTGCCGATGGGGTGCAGCAGTTGTGGCAGCACCAGGCCCAGGCGGCGCAGGCAGCGTGGGACGGCCGGCACGTCGTGCTGTCCACCGGGACTGCCAGCGGCAAGTCCGTGGCGTACTGGCT
>CAZVYU010000274.1:0-1392 GCA_964631645.1 uncultured Actinomycetes bacterium | reverse complement strand
CGGCCCGCACCCGCCAGGCGGCGTGCGCTGCCCAGCCGGGCGCACTGGTCAGCAGCGCCGACAGGTACTCGAACCACTCGGCCGGGCGCACCCCCGAGCGCTGCAGCAGCGCGGCCAGGGCCGCGTCGGGCTCCGCGGGCAAGGACGCCGCGAGGTCGGCCAGCCCCAGCGAGCGTCCCCAGCCGTGGGCAGCCGCGGTGCGCCACCGGGCGTACAGCTGGCCGTCGGCCGGCGGCGTCGCGGCCCCCCAGACGCGGGCCGTCCACAGTCCGTCGTGGACCTGGGCGGAGCGACTCATCGGACCCGCCCCCGCGTCCCGACGCCCCGAGAGGGTGAGCGGCACCACCGCGGCATCGGGCTCCTCGGCTTCGGCCCAGCGCAGAAGCTCCGCTTGCAGGTCGGCGGCTGCCACCGGGTTCCCGGCGTCGACGTAGTCGCTGGTCACGGCGTCAAGGGCGGCCTGATGGATGTGACCGTCCTGCGCCAACCGGGCGTAGGTCTGTTCGGGGAGGAACGCCCGGGCGCCCCAGGTGCGCTCGGTCACTCGCGCGGCATCGATGAAGGGCAGCTCCTCCAGCCCGGCCAAGGGGTTGGCGGCCACCACCGCGCGCAGCGGGAAGGCCGGCCCGACGAGCTGGGCTGCGGCCCCGACCAGGTCCTGGACCATGGCCGGATCCAGCAGGTCGTCATCCGCGCCGGTCGGGACCGGAGTCGTTGCGACCGGGGCGGCGCCGCTGCGGCGGTCGTGCCGGGCCAGGGATGCGGCGAGCAGTCGCACCGCGATCCGTCCGTCGGGCTGGCGGCCGATGTGACGGGCCAGCACCACCAGGCCGACCCCGGCCAGCACCACCAGCGCCAGCCAGGCCAGCGCTGCGGCGGTGGTCCACACGGGCACTTCCGGCAGGGCGCCGGCCAGGACGCCGTCCCACCAGGTCAGCACCAGCAGGTAACCGCCCAGCGTCGCCAGCGAGGCGAGAACGCCGACGATCGTGGCCGTCAGGCGCCGCAGGGTCGCCCGGGCCCAGAGGGCGTAGACCGCGACGGCAGCCGTGGCGGACGCGGCGATCAGTGGCAGGGCCGAGGCCGGGCCCAGCATCGCCAAGGTGTCGATGATCCGCGGCATCACGAAGGCGACCGTTCCGCCGACGGCGGCCAGCGCGACTCCGATCCCCAGCCAGCGCTCCCAGCCGGGCAGGGCCGGGCGGGTGGGCGTCGAGCGGTGCCGGGTCACGGCGCCACCGGCCCGCAGGAACATCCAGGCCTTGTAGTAGCCATGGCCGATGAGGTGAAGCACGGCGGCGGCCGGCAGGCCCAGCCCCAGTTGGATCGTCATGTACCCCATCTGGGCCGACGTCGATGCGGCCAGTTGACCCTTGACGTCGGGCCGCGTTT
>CAZVYU010000273.1:0-1433 GCA_964631645.1 uncultured Actinomycetes bacterium | reverse complement strand
CGGGCAACTCGGGCAAGGCACGACCGCCAGGGCGTCGGTGCCCACGAGAGTCTCCCTTCCCGGTCCGGTCACCACCGTGGCAGCGGGCGCCAACTCCACCTGTGCCATCTCGGCTGCGCGGGCCTACTGCTGGGGCGCCGGGGGTGAGGGACAACTCGGACGCGGCTCCCGCGCGCGCTCGTTGACCCCGGTGGCGGTCGGTGGAGCACTGGCCCGGCAGACCGTCACGCGTATCGCCATCGGGGAGACACATGCGTGTGCAGTGGCCGGGAAGACGTACTGCTGGGGGGCGGGGCGCTCCGGCGAATTGGGTGACGGGCGTCGTCATCGAACGACCTTGCCAGTGGCGATCAGCGCAGTCCGGGTTCTGACCGGTCGCCGGGTGAGCGACCTCAGCGTGGGGCGGAGCAACAGTTGTGTGGTCGCCGGAGGCGTGCCCGTCTGCTGGGGACAACTTCCTGACGGTGGGTCGGCCCTGGTCCCGACCCGGGTGCCACTCACCGGGGCGGTGAAGGGGATGACAGCGGTGCGCATCACTGCCGGGGATCACTCACTGGTCGCACTGCGCAAATAGAGGTCGCGGGTCCGGTCCGCCACGGCCGTCGCTGCCGCCAGCACCCGGGCCCGGCCATCACCGCGTTCCGCGATCGCACGGAGGGCGTCGGCGTTGTCCCGCTTGGACAACTTCACGCCAGTCGCATCACCGACGAGATCGTGGTGCACGAACCGGGCTCGGCTGAACCTTCGGGCACCCAAGGGTTGCGCGAGCAGCACCTGGGCGGCGCTGCTGGGCAGGAGGTCTCGACCCCGCACGATGGTGTCCACCCCGGCGTCCTCGTCGGTAAGGACGGAGACCAGTTGGTACGCCGGCAGATCGTCCCGGCGCCAGACGACGAAGTCGCCCATCTCCTCGTCCACGTGGTCGCGTCCCACCCCCAGTCTCCGCAAAGCGGCACGTGTGGTGGAGTCGGACGCGGGTCCGCCCCGGACCCGGAACCGCAGTGCGGTCCGACCCGGGACCCAGGGCAGCTGGGAGTCGGCGCACGGGTCGGCGACGCCAGGTGCCCGTCGGGCCACGACCGTCCGGGAGCACTCACACGCGTACGTCCACTCAGGTCCGAGGGAGGCCGCAGCGGCACGGAACCGGTCGATGGCATCACGTTGGGCGTAGCCGCGCCAGAAGTCGTCGGGGTCCACCGGTCCGGCGCTGATCGGGATGCCGAGCCAGTCGAGGGCCCAGAAGACGTCCGCAAGATGATCCGGGCGCACCGGGAGCCCCAGGTCGTCGATCCGCAGGTCCACCCGTGACCCCGGCTCGGCGTCGGCGACCCACCGGGCCAGCAGGAAGTTGACGGCATTGCCCAGATGCAGGAATCCACTGGGCGACGGAGCGATGCGGGTGAGCGCCACCTGACGATCAGCCTTGGCTGGTG
>CAZVYU010000272.1:0-1444 GCA_964631645.1 uncultured Actinomycetes bacterium | reverse complement strand
TCCCCACCCCCACCCCGGCGCAGCGAGAACAACCAGGGGCCAGCATCGACGACCCAGTGGGCTTCGATACGCGGGCTGCGCCCGCTACTCACCCCGCAGAAGGTGGACGCTCCGGCGGCTACTCACCCCCGCGAAGCGCGGCACTCACCCCGCGGAGAGGCGGCACCCACCCCGCAGGAACGGATGAGCCGAACTCCCGGGGGCGGTTCAGTTGCCGCCCTTGTCGTAGTCGAACTTGAAGTCGAAGTCGTAATTCTCGTCGAACATCTTGTCGCGGATCTCGCGGCGACCTTCGCGGCTGCCCAGGTAACCCGGATCGGAACGGTTCATCGCGCCGGGGCAGTCGTGGGTGATGTCGCGCATGATGGTGGTGTTGCCGTTGGGGCCCTTCGCCACGATCAGCAGTTGCACCTGCCGGTTCGACGGCAGACCACCGAGTTGACCGGTGAACTCGCCATCAGCGTGGATCAAGGTGCGTTCCCGGGTCAGCGTGGTGGCACCCATGATCCGAGCGATCCCGACGACCTCGTCGACCTCGCCCTTGAGGACCCGCACGACCATCGTCTCCATGAAGGTCGCCGGGCACGACGATCCCGCGGGGTCGGACAGTTGGATCGACAGTTGTGGCTTGCCCGCGTAGGGCTTGGCTACGACCGACCGGCTCAGCGGCTTTGAGGGGCCGGACGGTTCAGGTTCCGGTTCGGGGGCCACCGCGGGTTCGGCACTGGCCGAGGCGAGCACCGGTTCGGCTTCGGTCACCGGCACGCCCTTGGGGATCACGAGCCACAGCAGACCACCGACGAGGACACAGGCGCCCACCGTCCAGGCAATGACCCTGCCCCAGGTGCCCCCACCGTCATCCGCTGCCACCCGCACACTGTACGTCGTCGGGCAGGATGGTGTTCATGGATTCCCCGTGGCTCGATGTCCACCGACCGGAACTCCCCTGGGCTCCCAGCGGCCTGCCCGGCTGGCTCAAGGCCGTCCCCGGGTGGGCGGCCCGAGCCGCCTCCGAGGCCCGCTTCGGTGCCGAGATCGCCCAGTTCGAGACGGCGCTGGCATGCCATCCGAAGGGGGCAGCAACCGGTCTGCCCTCGGCGGAGGGTCGACCCGTCCTGGTGGTGCCAGGCTTCGGGTTCGGCGATCCATCGACCGTGCCGCTGCAGTGGGCGCTGCACACCGCGGGGTACCGGGTCGTGCGCTCGGGGATCTGGGTCAACGTCGGCTGCTCTGACCGCGCGGTGGACGCGCTGGCCGAGGTGGCCCGTCGCACCGTCGAGGCCGATGGCGGGCGGCGTCTGTTCGTCGTGGGCCACAGCCGCGGCGGGATGCTGGCTCGCGGGTTGGCCGCTCGTCATCCCGAGCTGGTGGAGCGGGTGGTCAGCCTGGGCGCTCCGCTGAACCACGAGTTCGCGTTCTACGAGATCCCCCGGCCGTTGGTGGG
>CAZVYU010000271.1:0-1450 GCA_964631645.1 uncultured Actinomycetes bacterium | reverse complement strand
ATATCTTTATAAATCTTTCAGGCATTAAATCCTTTGTTGCTAAATTAACTCCTTTGCCAAACCATTTATCCTCACTCGGTGCAACAACACATTCTTTCTCATTTATCAGACTTGCAAATAAAGAGTAAGAACTATTGGCTATTATCATGTATTTGTATTCTGCCATGTGTTTTAAATCCTCAATATCGTTATCCGTTTTATAGTATTCCATTGAACTACCAAAAAGACTTTTACAATATTCAATATCATCTGAAAATACTACAAATTCATTAATGCCGTTTTCTATAATTTTTAAAACTGATTTTTCGTAGTATTCTTTTGTAAGCAAAGGAAATCTACTTTGATATTTTAAATAGTCACCACGTCTTACATGAATAGCGCATTTATTTATTGTCGCTTTTGGAAATTCTAACTTCTTTCTTATTTCATCTTTAAATCCTTCAAAGTATTTTTCAGATTGAAAGTGTCCGTTTAAATGTATATCGTTAAATTTTGGTATTTCTGTATATCCGTGTGTTGGTTGATAATAGACAGATTCTACTTTTAAGTCTGTTTGATTTGGAAATTTGTAATTTGTTTTTACTCCGAAATTTAAACCATGTTTAGGTATTGAGTAATACATATTATGTTTTAAAGAATAAGCTATTGTAGCCGAAACCTGAAATAGCTGATTTCCATACCTACCATATAAAGAACAACTTACCATATTAACATGCAATCATATCAATTTCAAACCATGCATTACTACGTCTGCGACATTCTGCCTGTATTCCATGTCTTAAAAACATCATTTTTTGCTTCATTGTAAGGCTTCTTGCTGAATAGTAGTTAAGTATTCTTTTGTTAACACTTTCTTTGACAGCCTTGATTAGTGGTTTTATTTGGCCTGTATTCATACTCAAATATAAGATTTTAAATTTAATTTACAAAATTTATTTTGGTGATTGTGGTAGTGGCTTCCAATGTGTTATTAATTCAAAGTCGCAATGTTGTCCTTCGGTATCATACCATATTAATTTTTCTGATTTAGTATATTCTAAACGCATAATAATACATCCTTGCGTTTTATGAAATACCAATACTTCTTTTTCGATATTTGGTAAATCAATTTCCACACTTACCCACTCACTCATTAATCGGTGGTATTCAATGGCTACCTTGTTTATAATTTCATCAGAAATGCTTATTTCTATCTCTTGATAATGAATGTATAAACTTTCCCAATCAGAATGAAGAAAATCTTTAGCAACCGTGTCTTTTGCCTGTTGTAGCTGTTTATTTTCCATATTTTATCTCTTTTGCTTTGTTGATTGTTAATTGATATGCCATTCCCATTGCACCTGAACAAGATGCAGCATTTTCCATTTCTGATTCTCTAAATGATGATTCTTGTATTTTGCATGATTCAACAGCTTGTTCCATCCACTCAATCAATTCATCTAACTTGTCT
>CAZVYU010000270.1:0-1454 GCA_964631645.1 uncultured Actinomycetes bacterium | reverse complement strand
GGCTGCGGCGGGCTTGTTGCGCCATTGGTCTCGGGGGACTGGGGTGATGGTCCAGTGGGGGGCACCGGGGCTGGGGTCGGTGTTGCGTACGATCCGCCAGCGATTGAGGTCGACTTGCCGGTGGTGGGACCAACACAACAACACCATCTGGTCGATGTCGGTTCTGCCGCCGTCAGCCCAGTCGACCACGTGATGGGTTTGGCATTCCGCCGGGGGCCGGTCACACAACAAACAGCCGCCGTCGCGGACCGCTAACGCGATGCGTTGGTAGCCGGTGGCCAACCGGATCGAGCGGCCCACCGCCAACGGTTGCAGGTGGGTGGCCGCCAAGGCCTGGCTGATCGGCAGACGGCGGCGGGCGCGGTCGTCGATCAGGACCCCGGTCCAGGTGCCGGCGCATAACGCGAACCGCACCGCCGCATCCCCCAACGTGGTCGACCCGCCCGGGGTGCGATTCGTGCCCAGGGCTGCGGGGTCCCCGCCGTCAGCCACCACCTGAGTCAAGTCGGTCACCGCAGGCCGGGAGGCGCCGGTGGCGACCCGGTCGGCCTCCGTAGCGCCCACGGTGATGGTCGCCGCCACCGCCACCCCACCAGCAGTCGCGGGCACATCACCATGGGCGGCAGCCTTCTGCATCACAGTGATCAACGCATCCGCCCGTCGTTGCGCCGCGGTGGTCACCGGATCATCCGCCACCCGCAACGAGTCAGCCACCGCCTCCAAACAGGCCACCACCGCCGCCCCCTCCAGATCGGGCAGATCAGCGGTGATCATGGTCATGCCGCCGTGTTCGCTGACCCACACCCCCCGACGGTCATAGTTGGCCTGCTCTTTGGCGTCGCGGTCGTCAGGATGCAGCAGATCCAACGCCACCGCCACCACCTGTTTGACCCCCGCCACCGACAACCGCGGCAACTGCGGCACCACCGCATCCAAGATCTGACATTCCACCGCATAAGTGACCTGCCGCACCCCCCGCGCCAAGGCGGCAACCACATCGGTATCCACCTGCCCGGTGCGCCACAGACACGCCACTTCGGAATGGCGATCCGCCAACCGGGCGGCCGCCACAAGTCCCCCGGCAGCACGACGCGACCACGCCGTACGTTCCAACATCGTCACCGGCGCATGCGGCAACACCTGAGCCGCCTCCGCAGCCGGAAGCACCCGACCCAACTCCGCCTCCACCGCGATCCGCAACCGAGCCAACACCCGCACCCGATCCGTCACCGACACCCCCGACCCCACACCCCCCGACACCGGCAGTCCAGCGACCTCCTGGAACCCGGCGGCCACACCCACCGCCTCCGGACCACAATCCTCAGCACCCGCCAACAACCACCCACTCAACGACGACGGCGCCCCCGCATCCCGCGGCTCACCACCCGGTTGGTGCTGGTTGTTGGTGTCCCCGATCCCCATGACATATTCGAACACATGTTCGAGTCAGAGGC
>CAZVYU010000269.1:0-1461 GCA_964631645.1 uncultured Actinomycetes bacterium | reverse complement strand
CCACCACCCGCACCGGCTGGTTCGACGGCACCAACACCCCCCTCGACGCCGCAGCGTTGGAGGCGCCGCTCAACCCCGACCTGGGGGCAGCGGTGCCGGGGGATGGGTCGTTCACGGTGGCGATCTCCAACTACGACGGGGTCGATTACGACCCTGACGATTACCAGTGGGAGGTGTCGGCCACTCCGGGTTCGGCGTCGTTGGCTGAGGACACCGGCATCGTGACCGTGTCCGGACTGACCAACGGCCAGGAGGCGCAACTGACGGTGTCCACCGCCCGTGACGGGTCGTTGCCGGGACAGTCGGCCACGACCGGGTTTGCGTTGCGGACCGCCCGCACCCCCGACCTGGGTACCGTTCAGCGCCGTGACGGTGCGATCCGGGTGCCGATCACCAACTTCGACGCCGACTGGGAGTGGACGGCTGAGGCCACCGAAGGCGACGCCGCGTTGATCACCGTCGAAGGGGTGCACCTGGTCGAGGTCACCAACTTGACCGACGGCGAGGAAACCACCGTCACCGTCACCAGCACCCGCGACGGCTGGTTCGACGGCACCAACACCACCACCGGTGCAGCCCTGGACACCGAGCTGGTCCCGGTCCTGGTCGACCTGACCCCGGCGGACCGGTCGTTCACCGCCCGGATCGACAACTACGACGGCGCCGAGTACGACCCCGGCGACTACACCTGGGACGTGTCGGCCACGGCAGGGTCGGCGAACTTGAACGCCGACACCGGTGTGGTCACCGTGTCCGGGCTGACCAACGGTCAAGAAGCCCGCCTGACCGTGGCCACCACCCGCACCGGCTACCTCGCCGGCAGCGCCGGCATCGACGGCCGCGCCCTGCGCACCGCCCTCACCCCCGACATCCCCTCGGTAACCCGGACCGCTGATGGCTTCACCGGGGTGATCACCAACTACGACGCCGACTTCGAGTGGGGCGCCACCGCCACCGTCGGCACCGCCGACATCGTCGAAGTCGTCGACGGCGAGGACACGCTGCACCTACTGCAGGTCACCGGCTTGGGAGTCAGCGAACGGTCCGTCGCCACCGTCACCACCACCCAAGCCGGGTGGTTCCCCGGCAGCACGCCGGTGTCCGGCCGGTCCGAACTCGCTCAGCTCGACCCGATCCTCGGCGAGGTGGTGCGCGCCGAAGGCCAGTTCACCGCACCCATCACGAACTACGACGAGGACTACGAGTGGTCGGCCACCGCCACCGCCGGAGAAGCGTCCATCGTTGCCGACGGGGACGATCACTTGGTCAAGGTCACGGGCTTGGCCGACGGCGGGGCCAGCACCGTGACGGTCACCGCCACCACCGGCGAGGTGGCCGGAACGGGCACAACCACAGGAGCTGCCCTGGATCCGGCGTTGGATCCGGTGTTGGCCGAAGCGGTTCCAGGTGATGGGTCGTTCACGGTGGCGATCTCCAACTACGACGGGGTCGATTACGACC
>CAZVYU010000268.1:0-1466 GCA_964631645.1 uncultured Actinomycetes bacterium | reverse complement strand
CCGAAGGTCTCGCGGGCCCGGGACTCACTCACCAGCTCCCGGACCACAGCGGCCAACCGGTGGGCCTCGGTCGCGGCGACGCCTAGTCCCAGGGCCGCCTGCTCGACGGCTCCCGACGCAGCGGCGACCGGAACGGCGTCGGCCAGCTCGACCTGGACCAGCACATCGGGGGATCGGTCGCTCACCTGCTACTCCTTCAGTCGACCCCGAGATTAGTGCGAGCGGAAGGTTCTGACTCGGCGGGCGGGATGCTGCCCGAGCAAGCTCGGATCTTCCGTGTTTAACAGGACAGTGTCCGGGCATAAGTGGGACGTCAGAGAACGACGACCAAGGAGGTGTCCTGATGATCCGTTGGATCTTCCCCCACTGACCCCGGCTCCCGGCCGTCCCACCCCCACCGACGAAGGAGGAATCGTGACCGACGACCTCATGACCCTGATCTGGCTGTGACCCCGCGCGGGCGGAGGCTGCCCCCGACGCACCAGCCTCCGCCCCCAGTCGGGAGGATGTCCCCGTGATCACCAGAACCCTCGCCACCCTCGCGTGCCTGATCCCGTTGGCCGCCTGCACCTCCACCGCCGCGGTCCCCGCCACGGAACCCACCCGCACCGTTCCCCTGACCATCCAGGTACCGCTGGACTGCTCCGAGGCCACGGCCCAGTTCTCGCCCGTCCTCATCGCCGTCGGCGACTACGAGCGGACCTTGGAGCCAAGTGACAAGTGCCAGCCCGAAGGGTCGAACAGCACTCTCACGTTCGCCGCGCCGCTCCCCGCCGACGGCGCTGTCCAGATGAACCCCGGGAACCAACCTGCAGCGACCTTCAACGCCGACGCGGTGACCACCGACGTGTCGATCGTCTATCAAGAGTCCGGGAGCGGCTTCGCCGTCGCGTCAGTCTCGCCACCGCTGAACTGAGCAACAACCGACGGCAGCCGCTAGTTTCGCCACGTCACCATCGAGAGGACATGCCATGGCTGCCGCGCGCTTCGAGGTCTATACCGACAAATCCGGGGACTTCCGGTTCCGACTGAAGGCCACCAACGGCCAGGTGATCGCGACCGGCCAGGGCTACAAGTCCAAGTCGTCGTGCCTGAACGGGATCGAGTCGATCAAGAACAATGCTGCAGCGGCGGAAGTGGTCGACGTCGACGAGTGACATCGTCGCGGTCCGAGTCATGCCGGACTGGTGGATGGTACGAGCCGGAGACGGCCTTGGCTTCGATACGCGGCTGACGCCGCTACTCACCCCGCGGCCGGAACACCCCGCGGCCCCGGAGACCTTGCGTCAGTCCCCCCCGTGGGAAGGCCAGGGACTGCGGGGTGAGTGCCGCCGAAGGCGGTGTATCGAAGCCCGCCCAGCACGGCCCGAACCAGGTCGCGCCACTGCGGCCGGGCGGAACGGGCCAGAGGCGGCCTTGGCTTCGATACGCGGCTGACGCCGCTACTCACCCCGCGGCCGGAACAC
>CAZVYU010000267.1:0-1467 GCA_964631645.1 uncultured Actinomycetes bacterium | reverse complement strand
GCACCGAGCCAGGCGTTGAGGTAGTCGGGCCAGTTGGGCATGAGGACTGCGGGGAGCAGCAGAAGCAGACCGGCGACCACGTACGAGGGCATGACGATGACGTTGGGCAGACGTTTGACGTCCAGGTCGATCAAGGCCAGCACCACAGAAATGGCGGCCAGGTAGAGATACGCGGGGAGTTCCCACGACAGGCCGAAGCGCGCGGCCATGATCGCGAACAGGGCACCGGTGCCCAGTTCAACCAACGGGTAGCGCCCGGAGATGGGCGCGCCGCAGTCGCGGCACTTGCCGCGCAGGATCAACCAACTGACGACGGGGATGTTGTCGTAGACCCGGATCTCGTGGCCGCAGCTCGGGCATGCCGATGGTGGGCTGACGATGGACTCGCCCCGTGGCACACGCCAGATCACGACGTTGAGGAACGAGCCGATGATCAGCCCGAGGACCAGGCACGCGAGCACGAGGAAGATCACGCGGTCACCCTGTCACATCCACCGCGCTCAGCTGCCAGTCGTGCTGACGCGACTCAGCCACCGTCGGGGGGAATCTCGCCCGTCGTTTCGGCGGCCCACTCGCCATTCGCCCACGGGGGGAAGTACGGCGGCGAAGTGGTCTGGAGCCGCTGGTCGTACTTGTAGTCCTTGATGTAGCCGGTGCTGATGGACCCCGTGCCCACGATCCCGCGCCATCGCTGGGCGATGGAGCCCCGCACACTCAGGTAGCCAGTGGGACTGCCTTGGTTGTAGCTACCGACCCAGAATGAATGCGCCAAGGTCTGGATGCTGGCGTACACCCACCGATTGCTCGTGGTGGTTGTGACGTTCGGGTAGGAGAGGTTGCTGTAGGTATTGGGCGCCCATTGGCAGTAGCTGCCGGATGAACCTCCAGATATCGAAGAAGTCGAACTAGGGGTGGAGGGGCACGTGAAACTGCCGTTGGTGGGGTTCTTGGTGCTCGTCCAACCGGACACCTGTACTGGGTGATAGACGACCACCGAGTTCTGGGCGACGAGTCCAATGATGTTTCGATTCTCGCGCGTGGGAGCATCGCCGGCGTTGACTCCCGACAGCAGCAGGTTCCCGGTCAAGTAGACGTTGTTCTCTGCCGCGATGGTCACCCGACCCGCCATTGTCCCTTCGACATAGACGTTGCCCAAGCCGCAGTCGTTCTTGGTCGGGTACGCGTTCGAGTAGACCGAGGCGGTTGAGGGCCAGGTACTGCCGCTCTTGGTACGCCGCCATGTCGGGTTGCTGTAAGAGATGTCAGTCACTCCTCCGTTCGTGGTCCCAGTGCCGAGCGGAATCTGATCACCAGCAGTACTTCCGGAAGTGGTGCCGTTCACGACCTGGCCGGGGACACACGGCGCCGAGGTCCCGGATCCCTTCACGAAGATCACCATTCCGTCGGGAACATCGACCGTCTGCTTTCCGCCCGGGTACTTCTGCCCAGTCGCCGCCTTGAAGTTGC
>CAZVYU010000266.1:0-1467 GCA_964631645.1 uncultured Actinomycetes bacterium | reverse complement strand
ATCGGGGACCCGATGTTGTGGCGGTTCGTCCAAGGCGCCCGCGCGAAGCCCGACGACTGGTCGCGGGAACTCCTGCAACGACTGACTTCGGCATGTGGAACCGGCCGTCCCGACCTGTGGGAGCCCACCGTGGTCGGCGCCGACAACCGCGCCTTGGACACCTGGCTCAGCTCGGGAAGCGCCCGCCTCGGCGATCTCCTGCGTGACCCCGAGGACCGCGAACGCACGATCGCCTGTGTGCCCCTGCTGCTCCACGGCGCGGGGCGGACGGTACTGGCGCCGGAGGACACGATCCTGGTGCGCGGCGACCACCTGTTGCTGGCCGGTACCGCATCCGCGCGACGTGCCCTGGACGCCACGTTGAGCGTGCCCACGGTGCTGGAATACGTGGTCAACGGTCGCCGGGTGGGCAACAGTTGGGTGTGGCGGACTCTCGTGAACCGCGACTGACGCGTCAGCCTTCGGACAGCAGTTGGTCGGCAGCCGCAGCCGGACTTAGTCGGCCGTCCCGGACCTGCTCGCTCAATCGTGGCAGCGCTGCCACCACCGCCGGGTGCCGGGAGAAATCGCGGATCAACCGATCCTGCACTGACTCCCACATCCAGGCCACCCGTTGTTCGCCGCGTCGTCGCTGCAACTCGCCGGTCCGGACCAGCCAGTCCCGGTGGGCCGTGACCGCGTCCCACACCTCGGGGACACCGACGTCGGTCAGACCACTGCAGGTCAGGACCGGTACCCGCCATGCCGACTCATCGTTCGGGGCCAGGAGGCGCAACGCGCCGGACAATTCACGGGCGGCCTGTCGCGCTTCCCCGGCATGATCGCCATCGGCCTTGTTGACCGCGATCACATCGGCCAGTTCGAGGATGCCCTTCTTGATTCCCTGCAACTGATCGCCGGTGCGGGCCAACGCCAACAGCAGGAAGGTGTCGACCATCTCCGACACGGCAACCTCGGACTGGCCAACCCCGACGGTCTCGACGATCACCACGTCGAACCCGGCGGCTTCGAGCACCACCATCACCTCGCGCGTGCACCGGGCCACACCGCCGAGCGTCCCGGCACTGGGTGACGGCCGGATGAACGCGTTGTCGTCCACCGACAGTCGCTCCATGCGCGTCTTGTCGCCGAGCACGCTCCCCCGCGAACGGGTACTGGAAGGATCCACCGCCAAGACGGCGACCCGGTGACCCTGGGCCGTGAGCATGCTGCCGAACCCGTCGATGAAGGTCGACTTCCCTACCCCGGGGACCCCGGTGATCCCCAGCCGGATCGCGTCGGGCGAATCGGTACCCAGGTCGGCCAACAGCTCGGCCGCGACCATCCGGTGTTCACTGCGGGTCGACTCGACGATCGTGATGGCCCGTCCGATCATCGCTCGGTCCCCGGCGCGGACTCCGGCAGCCAGGGACGCTGCGTCGGCGTTCAGAGCCACTCAGGCGACCTGCCGGTCGATGTCGGCGAGCA
>CAZVYU010000265.1:0-1468 GCA_964631645.1 uncultured Actinomycetes bacterium | reverse complement strand
AGCGCATCGTCGCCGGTCAGGCCCTTCGGCAGAGGGATCAGCAGCTGGCGCAGCGCCGGTTTGGCGATGGCACCCGGATAGAGCCGGACCGCGCGCACGCGGCGAGAGTCGGGCAGTTCCACCGGGTGGAGCCGGACCCGCTCACCGACGGTGATGACCTCGTCCAGTCCCACGCTGCGCGCCAGAAGGCGGAACCGGGCCAGGGCAAGCATGGTCTGCGCCTCGGCGGGCAGCGAACCGTAGCGATCGGCCCATTCCCCCGCGAGATCCTCGATCTCGGCGTCGGTGGTCGCCTCGGCCAGGCGGCGGTACGCCTCCAGCCGCAGCCGCTGCTCCGGCACGTAGGTCTCGGACAGATGAGCGTCGACGGGGAGGTCGATGCGGATCTCGTTGTCGGTGTCGTCCGCCGGCTTCTCGCCTGTGAACTCGGCGAGGGCTTCTCCGACCATGCGGATGTACAGGTCTAAGCCGACGTCGGCGATGTGTCCGCTCTGTTCGGCGCCCAGCAGGTTTCCCGCTCCGCGGATCTCGAGGTCCTTGAGCGCGACCTGCATGCCTGAGCCGAGGTCGGTGTTCTGGGCGATCGTGGCCAGCCGTTCGTGGGCCGTCTCGCTGAGTGTCTTGTCCGGGGAATGCATGAAGTAGGCGTAGGCGCGGCTGCGGGAGCGGCCGACGCGGCCGCGCAACTGGTGCAGCTGGCTCAGGCCGAAAGTGTCGGCGCGGTCCACGATCAGGGTGTTTGCGTTGGAGATGTCGATGCCCGACTCGACGATCGTCGTGCAGACCAGGACGTCGATCTCCCCTTCCCAGAAGTCCAGGACCACCTGTTCCAGTTGCGCCTCCGGCATCTGTCCGTGGGCGACGGCCACACGGGCCTCGGGGACCAGTTCGGCGATGTGGGCGGCGGTCTTGTCGATGGACTCGACCCGGTTGTGGACGAAGAACACCTGGCCGTCGCGCAACAGTTCGCGGTGGATGGCCGCGGCGATCTGGCGGTCGTCCGCCGCACCCACGTACGTCAGGACCGGGAGGCGCTCCTCGGGAGGTGTGGCGATGGTGGACATCTCCCGGATGCCGGTCACCGCCATCTCGAGCGTGCGCGGGATGGGGGTGGCCGACATGGCCAGCATGTCGACGTTGGCTCGGAGAGCCTTCAGGTGTTCCTTGTGTTCGACGCCGAAGCGCTGTTCCTCGTCCACGATCACCAGGCCGAGGTCCTTGAACCGGATCTGTGGGGTGAGCAGCCGGTGGGTGCCGATCACGATGTCGATGGAGCCGTCGGCGATTCCCGCGACGACCTTCTTGGCGTCCTTGTCCGACTGGAAGCGGCTGAGGGCGGCGACGCGCACCGGGAAGCCGGAGAAGCGCTCCTCGAACGTGTTCAGGTGTTGCTGCACCAGGAGTGTGGTGGGAACCAGGACCGCGACCTGCTTGCCGTCCTGGACCGCCTTGAAGGCCGCGCGGACGG
>CAZVYU010000264.1:0-1478 GCA_964631645.1 uncultured Actinomycetes bacterium | reverse complement strand
TCAGGGGGTAAACGCAACACCTGGTGGATTGAGGTGGTTGTGGTGATTAGTCGTCCGGGTATTCCGGTGCAGGTGCGGCGGGGGTTCTGGCTGCGGGTCCGGGAAGGTAGTTCGGTGGATGCTGCGGCGGATGCTGTCGGCGTGTCGCGGGTGACGGGGTGGCGGTTGTTTGCACGATGTGGCGGTGTGATTCCTGATTTGACGTCTGCTGTCGGCCCTGTTGTTCATCATCGTCAGTTGTCGTTGGACGAGCGGCACCAGATCGCGGCGTTGCGTCATGCGGGGCTTCGCCCGGCTGAGATCGCTCGGATGCTGGGTCGGCACCGTTCCACGATCGGGCGGGAGTTGGCTCGTAACGTCAACGGTGAGGGGAAGTACCTGCCGGCGGCGGCCAACGCGCGGGCGGAGCTGCGCAGCCGGGAGCGGGGTCAGCGGGCGTCACCGCGCCGGTTGGCTCGTTGCCCGAGGTTGGCGCAGGAGGTGGCGGCACGGTTGGCCGCTGGGCACAGCCCGCAGCAGATCAGTCACCGGTTGCGCCTGGATTTCCCGGAAGATGACGTCATGCGGGTGTCCCACGAAACGATCTATCAGTCGATCTACGTCCAAGGCCGTGGGGAGTTGAGACGGGACCTGGCTTCGCATCTGCGCACCGGACGCAGCCTGCGCAAACCTCGTCGGCAGCATCAGGCCTATCGGCAAGCCCAGTCCCAGCGAGGCAAGCAGCGGATCAAGGACATGGTCATGATCAGTGAACGCCCCCCAGAGGTCGCAGACCGGGCGGTGCCCGGCCATTGGGAAGGGGATCTGATCGTGGGGTCACTGTCGAAGTCAGCGATCGGCACCCTGGTGGAACGCCACAGCGGGTTCGTCCAGTTGTTGCACCTGCCCGACAATCACGGGGCGGTGGCGGTGCAGGAACAGATCATCAACGCCGTCCACGCCTTACCGGCGACGTTGTGGAAGACGTTGACCTGGGACCAAGGCATCGAGATGGCCACCCACCCTCAGATCACCGCAGCCACCGGCGTCGAGGTCTACTTCTGCGATCCTCACTCGCCGTGGCAACGCGCCACCAGCGAGAACACCAACGGCCTGGCCCGCCAGTACTTCCCCAAACACACCGACCTATCCGTGCACTCCAAAGAAGACCTCGACCGAGTCGCGGCCCTACTGAACAACCGACCCCGCCGACGCCTCAACTGGGCCACCCCGGCTGAAGTCCTGGCACGATACTGCCCAGGACAGCAAACAAGCAGTGTTGCGTTTACCCCTTGAAACCGCCCCGAAGGCGGTGTATCGAAGCCCGCTTGGTTCGGCTTTGGGAGGGGTGACGTGGGTGTGGGTCGGAGGTCGGCCTTGGCTTCGATACGCGGCTGGCGCCGCTACTCACCCCGCGGCCGGGTTGAGCTGGCGCCGCTACTCACCCCGCGGCCGGGTTGGGCTGGCGCCGCTACTCACCCCGCGGCCGGGTTGGGCTG
>CAZVYU010000263.1:0-1487 GCA_964631645.1 uncultured Actinomycetes bacterium | reverse complement strand
TGTCGACATCCGTACGCCCGCCGTCGGACCAGGGGCGGACATGGTGGGTCTGGCATTGAGTGGCCGGGGCGTGGCAGAGCAGGCAGCCCCCGTCCCGGAGCGCCAGCGACCGCCGTTGGGCGGTGCTCGCCAACCGCACCGATCGCCCCAGAGCCAGGGGCAGAAGCTGTGTCGCTCCGAGAGCGGACCCGATCCCTCCGGTCTGTCGTCCGTCATCGACGAGCACCCCGGTGAGTTCTCCGGCGCACAGGGCGAATCGCAGGGCAGCGTCGCCGAGGGTGGCGGGGCTGCGGCTGCTCGTCGCCAGCGTCCCCCGATGGGCCGCGGCGGCGACGACGTCGGTTCCGGTGGCCGGGGTCGGACGTTCCCTTCCCTCAGCCACTCGCTCCGCCTCGGGAAGGCCGACGGTGATCGTCGTCGCCACCGGAAGGCCATTGGTGGTGGCCGGCAGGTCCTCGTGCGACGCCGCGCGATCCACGAGCGTGATCAGGGCGTCGGCCCGGCGTTGTGCGTCGGTCAGGCCGTCCCCTTCGACGCGCAAGGACTCGCCCAGCGAGTTGAGGACGGTGATCAGGGTCTCGCCCTCCACCTGGGGGAGATCGGCGGCGATGAGGACCATGCCCCCGTGGCTGCTGTAGGAGATCCCTCGCCGATCCCAGTCGTGCTGTTCCGCGTGCTTGGCGTCCTGGGGGCGCAGCAGGTCGAGTGCATGGCGAACGGCGATGCGGGTGGCGCGGACGCTGAGTCGGGGAAGCCGTGGCGTGAGGATGTCGAGCAGGGTGGTCATCTGGCTGTCGGTCAGGCAGTGCGTCGGCGTGGCGATCACGCTCAGGTGTTCGGTCGACACCAGACCGTCGATCCAGAGCCGGCGCAACTCCGGGAAGCGGCGAGCCAACCGGGCAGCGGCCACGAGACCGTACGCCGGGCCGCCACCCCAGGAGGCGTTCCGAGCGAGAACCGTCGCCGGGGCGTGGGGGAGTACGTCCGCCGCCTCGGCCACGACCACCCGATCACCAAGAACGGCATCCAGCAGATGGCGGATCCGACCCAGGGCGATCACGTCGTGATGGAGGACGGGTCCGGACCCCAGCGGCGCGGTGACTTCGCGACCCGCCAGGTCCGCCAGCCCGTCGGCTACGGCCCGGACCTCGTTCGAGCATTCGCTGAGCCCCGCCAGAAGAGCACCAGCCCGCCGAACGCGTTCGCCCCCGCTGGGGTCCTCACCGAACTCGGGACCCTGTCTCATGGCAGAACCGCCAGCATGACCAAGGCCGGGCGGTTCCCCGGCAGGTCGACCCTTGATGCGACGACCGATCGCTGTTTCGAACTCATGTTCGATTATGACCCGAGGGTCCGACAGCCCGCGAGCACCGCAGCTGCGGGACCGGTGAGACTGTCGGACCCATCGGGCAGCGTGTTTGAAGTACGGGAGGACCGTGGAAACGTCGGACCAAACGTTGGAGCAAACGTCGGACCAAACGTCGGAC
>CAZVYU010000262.1:0-1489 GCA_964631645.1 uncultured Actinomycetes bacterium | reverse complement strand
CCCGGGCCCGACCGCGGCTGGGTCGTGGAGGCGACCTTTCCCACCCAGGATTCAACGACCGGCCGAGCCCGAACCATCCAACGGACGGCGTGACCGTGGCCATCCGAGTCCTCATCGCAGACGATCAGGAGATCGTGCGGGCCGGTCTCGTGATGCTCCTCGACGCCCAGCCGGACATCGAGGTGGTGGGCGAGGCGACCGACGGCCGCCAGGCGGTCGCGCTTGCGCGTGAGCTGCGGCCCGACGTGTGCCTGTTCGACATCCGCATGCCGCACCTTGACGGGATCGAGGCCACCCGGCAGCTCGCCGGTCGGGACGTCGACGACCCGCTGGTGGTCGTTGTCATCACCACCTTCGACGATGACGAGTACGTGTACGGGGCGCTGCAGGCCGGCGCGCGAGGCTTCCTGCTCAAGGACGCCGGTCCGGTCCTGCTGACGCAGGCGATTCACGCAGCCGCCCGCGGCGATGCTCTGATCGCCCCGAGTGTGACGGCCCGACTGCTCGCCCACTTCGCCCGCAGCGAGCCGGCCGAGCGGCCGCAGCCGCCCATCGAACCGCTGACCCACCGCGAGGAGGCGGTGCTCGACCTGGTCGCCCAGGGGCGGACCAACAGCGAGATCGCTGACGACCTGAGCATCAGCGTGAGCACCGTGAAGACCCACCTCGCCAGCCTGTTGCGCAAGCTCGACGCCCGGAACCGCGTGGAGCTTGCGCTGTGGTGCTATGGCACGGGTCGCATCAAGACGTAACGACGCTCTTCGGGATTGCCAGGCCGGTCACTTCGGGTGCCGATGACGGTGATGCGCGTCGGGGAAGTGCTCGTGAGAGTGGGTCATCGGGGCGTGACGGTGCCGTTGAGTGTCCCCGACTGGGGAATCGTGATGGTCATCTGTGCTGACGGGGTGGTCGTGCTCGATCGCCTCGTGGGTGTGGGTGTGCTCATGCCGTTCACTCAGGTGCAACCAGACACCCACGGCCATCAGCGCGCCGGCAACCGCCAGTTGGGGAGTCACCGGATCACCCAACGCCACCGCCAGGACCGCCCCGACGAACGGCGCCAACGAGAAGTAGGCACCGGCTCGGGCCGTACCCAACTGACGCAACGCCACCACGAAGAACGCCAGGCTGACCCCGTAGGCCGCAAAGCCGAGGAGCCCTGCTGCGGTCGCCGCCGGCCAAGGCGGCATCGTCGCCCCCAACCACAGCGCCAGGACCAGGTTCACGGTGCCGGCGGCCAAGCCCTTCACCGCCGCCAGCCAGGTGGCATCTGTCAGCGAGACCTTCCTCGTCAGGTTGTTGTCGATGGCCCATGCCAGACAGGCACCCAGGATCGCCATGGTCGGCCAGAGGTCGCCGAAGACGATGGAGCCCTGCCACGTAAGCACGACTGCTCCGGCCGCGATCGCGAACATCCCAAGCGCCACGCGTCGGTCCACGTTCTCGCGAAACACCAGCCAGGCCATCAGGGCCGTGAATACACCCTCCG
>CAZVYU010000261.1:0-1499 GCA_964631645.1 uncultured Actinomycetes bacterium | reverse complement strand
GTCGAACTCGACAACGGTCACAAGGTGCTGGCTCACATCAGCGGGAAGATGCGGATGCACTACATCCGGATCCTCCCCGATGACCGAGTCGTCGTCGAACTGTCTCCGTACGACCTCACCCGGGGTCGCATCATCTACCGCTACAAGTGACAGGGAAACGGAACAGATGAAGGTCAAGCCCAGCGTCAAGCCGATGTGCGACAAGTGCCGCGTCATCCGACGCAAGGGCGTGGTCCGCGTCATCTGTGACAACCCCCGCCACAAGCAGCGCCAAGGCTGATCACCCGATCTGCCAGCTGCAACAGCTGATCGCCCGTCCCCTGGGTCGGCCACGTGCCCGGCCCCAGGACGATACCTCCGGACCAACGGGCCGGAGACCCACCGGGCGGTGGGAATGGTGATCGGGACGCACCCGTTGACGAAGTAGTAAGGAAACCGCCCGATGGCACGTCTCGTCGGTGTCGACCTGCCCCGCGACAAGCGGCTCGAGGTCGCGCTCACGTACATCCACGGCATCGGCCGATCCCGCGCTCAGGAGACCCTGAAAGCAACTGGGATCAGCCCCGACATCCGCGTGGCGGATCTGGGAGACGCCGAACTCGTCGCCCTGCGTGACTGGATCGAAGCGAACTACAAGGTGGAGGGTGACCTCCGCCGCGAAGTGACCGCGGACATCCGGCGCAAGGTGGAAGTCGGCTCGTACCAGGGCATCCGTCACCGCCGCGGCCTCCCGGTCCGCGGACAGCGCACGCACACCAATGCGCGCACCCGCAAGGGCCCGCGCAAGACGGTGGCGGGCAAGAAGAAGGCCAAGTAGTAGTCGGACTCGTCGCCGAGTCGTAGGAGAAGAAAGGCACACATGCCTCCCAAGACCCCGGGCGCCAAGAAGGTGCGCCGTAAGGAAAAGAAGAACGTCGCGCACGGTCATGCGCACATCAAGAGCACGTTCAACAACACGATCATCTCGATCACCGACCCCAACGGCGCCGTCATCGCGTGGTCGTCGTCCGGCCAGGTCGGTTTCAAGGGCAGCCGCAAGTCCACCCCGTTCGCCGCGCAGATGGCTGCCGAGTCCGCGGCGCGTCGTGCGATGGAACACGGCATGCGCAAGGTCGATGTGTTCGTCCGCGGTCCCGGCTCCGGCCGCGAGACCGCGATCCGGTCGCTGCAGGCGACCGGTCTGGAGGTCGGTTCGATCTCCGATGTCACCCCCGTCGCCCACAACGGCTGCCGCCCGCCCAAGCGGCGCCGGGTCTGAGGAGTAGTACCCCATGGCTCGTTACACCGGTCCCGATTGTCGCCGTTGCCGGCGGGAGAAGACGAAGCTCTTCCTCAAGGGTTCCAAGTGCATCAACAACTGCCCGCTCGAGAAGCGCAAGGCGTACCCCCCGGGTATGCACGGCCAGGCGCGGCGCACCAAGGAGTCCGAGTACCTGCTGCAGATGCGCGAGAAGCAGAAGTGCGCGCGCATCTACGGCGTCCTCGAGAAGCAGTTCCGC
>CAZVYU010000260.1:0-1510 GCA_964631645.1 uncultured Actinomycetes bacterium | reverse complement strand
TGGTCGTTCGGCGTGTGGCAGCCGAACGGCAATGTGGCGAGCGGTCCGGCGGCCGGCAACTCGTGCCCGTCGCAGACGGAGAAGGTGTCGCGCTGCAGCAGCTGCAAGGTCGAAGGAACCACCAGCCAGTGGGATCAAGCGGTGGGCGCCCAGGACGCGATGAACCGCAAGATCGAGTCAGCCGTAGCCCAGGCCCAGTTGTGGGCCCGCAACGAGCCGGGTATCAGCGCCTCCGATCTGCAGTTCGCGACGCCCGATCAGTCGGAGTGGGCCAAACACCAGGCATGGAATTCCGAGTCGTGGATCTTCAAGAACGACACGTGGATCCATCCGAGCAAGGCCGGTCACGCTCAGTTGGCCAAGACTGTAACCGCCAAGATGTGCTCCGCCTTCGGCCAGTGGTGCGGAGCGCAGCCGGCATGGGACACCACGCCGTTGCTGCAGTCGGCTGACACCGCGCAGCGGATCGCCGGTCGGGTGCCGAAGCGTCTGGACAACGAGAAGGTGGAAGCCGCCGACCTCCCGACGCGCACCCGCCAGGGCACCCCGGTGGCCTGGGACAGTCGGAAGCCCAAGATCTGCGAGGTGTACTTGGGTGATCTCGTGGTCACCCGCAAGGACGGCAACTGCAAACTCAAGGCCTTTGCTGCCGAGAGCGGCGAGTTCGAGGCGCTGAAGAAGTCGTACCGGGTGAAGGTGCGCTGATCGACAAACTGATCGCCGTCACCGGAGCGACTGGGAGCCTGGGCGGTCTCGTCGCCGCTGACTTGGCGGCGGCCGGCGCCCGGGTCCGGTTGGTGGTGCGGTCTGTCGAGCGGGCGCCTCGCCTGCATGGGACTTCGGCCGCTCCCGCCACCTACGCGGACGAGGTCGCCATGACGGCGGCGTTGCAGGGAGTTGACGTCCTGTTCCTGGTGTCCGCTTCGGAGAGTGCTGACCGGCTCGAGCAGCATCGCTCGGCGGTGGCTGCTGCTGCGGCGGCGGGGGTGCGGCACGTCGTCTACACGTCGTTCACCGGCGCCTCCGACACCGCGACCTTCACGCTGGCAAGGGATCACGCTGCCACCGAGCGGATGCTGCGGGACTCGGGGATGTCATGGACCTTCCTGCGGGACAACCTGTACATGGATGTGCTCGATGACTTCGCCGGTCCGCAGGGAGTGCTCCGTGGGCCCGCCAGCGACGGTGCGGTGGCGGCGATCGCGCGCGTAGACATCGCCCGCGTGGCGGTCACAGTTCTTCTCGAACCCGCGGCCCACGCCGGTCGGATCTACGAACTCAGCGGTTCGCAGGCGCTGACTTTGACTCAGGTCGCGCAGCAGTTGTCGGAGTTCTCCGATCGTCCGGTCCGCTACGAACCGGAGAGTGTGGCCGAGGCGTTCGAGTCCCGCCGCGCTCTGGGGGCACCAGACTGGCAGGTCGAGGCCTGGGTCTCCACCTACACAGCGATTGCCGCGGGGGAGATGAGTACGGTCACCGACACCGTCGAACGCCTGACCGGCATCCCGCC
>CAZVYU010000259.1:0-1513 GCA_964631645.1 uncultured Actinomycetes bacterium | reverse complement strand
CGATACCCAGGAAGGACGCCAGCAGCACGATGTTGCTGAAGTACGACAGGTGCAGGACGTTCGAACCGAGCCAGCGGATCAGCGCCAACTCGAGCAGGAGCATGAGGCAACTGGCGACGACGAGCCGGACGCGCGGGGAGGTGATCACCCGGTGATCGTATGCACCCCCACCCCCGGCTGACCCCCAGGGGACCGCAAAACTCGCGCGTCGCCGCAAATCTCGGCCGTGCGAAGGCCTCTATGGCCGTGGTGTGTGCGTTGGCGCGAGGTTTGCGGTCCCCCGGGCGGTGCCTACTCTGGAGGGGTGGCAGCCATCGACACCCTCGCGCAGGACAACTACATCTCGTTGACGACGTTCAAGCGGGATGGGACCGGCGTGGCGACGCCGGTGTGGGTGACCCGCGAGGGGGACCACCTGTACGTGATCACGGACAGTGACTCGGGCAAGGCGAAACGGCTCCGGAACTTCAGCCGGGTCATGGTGGCGCCCTGTGACATGCGCGGCCGGGTGACCGGGGCGTCGGTCGACGCCACCGCCGAACTCCTCGACGATGAGCGCACGGGGTTCGTGATGGGGCTCATCACCGAGAAGTACGGCTGGCAGGCGCGGGTCGCGACGGGCGTGGAGTGGACCCGCAAGGGGATCAACCGGCTCCTTCGTCGCCCGACCAAGCCGTCACCCCGGGTCGGGATCCGGATCACGCTGACGCACTGAGGCGGCGGAACTTCCGGCCGCACGACGAGGGGACGGGCCTCAGCCTGCGGCAGAGGCGTCCCGTTCTTCGGCGGCGGTCACGTAGCCCGCGGCTTCCGTGCGGGCGGCGTTGCGCGGCAGGAACAGAGATGCCAGGAAACCCAGCCCGATGAGTCCGGCGGCGACGAAGCCGACGTCGCGGGTGGCCGACGCGAAGCCGGACGACGCACCTGCGAACAGCACGTCCCCACCCGGCTGAGCCGGGAGTGCGACCACCGCCGTGCCTGCGCTGTTCTGGACCGTGGTCGTCACCTGATCAGCCACCGGTTCGGGCACACCTCGATCCGTGAGTTCCGCGGTCACTGAGCCCAGCCCGGCGATCAACGTCGCACCGAGCAGCGCCGTGCCGATCGCTGCACCCACCTGCCGCGACGTCGACTGCACCGCGGAGGCCTGACCGGACTCCGACACCGGCACCTCGGACAGGATCACGCCGGTCAGCTGCGCGGTCGCAAATCCGACGCCCAGCCCATAGACGAACAGCCCGGGGGCCAGCGCCCAGCCGGTCACCGACGTCGAGATCACGGCTGAGATGAGTAGGACACCGAGCACCTCGAGCGCCATCCCCGTGCGGACGATGAGGACCGGCCCGACCCGCTGCGCGAGCCCGGCCCCCGCCCCGCTGGCGACGAACGAACCAGCGGCAAGGGCGAGCAGGATGACGCCGGTCTGCAGCGCGTCGTAGCCGATGACGGACTGCAGGAACAGCGGCAGGGTGAACAGCAGCCCGAACTCGCCCAGGCTCACCAGGGCGGCCAC
>CAZVYU010000258.1:0-1552 GCA_964631645.1 uncultured Actinomycetes bacterium | reverse complement strand
CCGCCTTGGCTTCGATACGCGGCTGCGCCGCTACTCACCCCGCGGCGGGTGGGCCGTGCGCCCACTCACCCCGCGGCGGGCTGCGCGGCTACTCACCCCGCGGCCTGGGGGCTGTCTGGGCGGCCGAAGGGGCAGTGACGGCACTGGCTGCCGCAGCAGGTCCCGCGCTTCAGGTGGTGCCCAGCGGTGAAGACGAAAAGCCCCGTGGCGGGGTCGAGATAGCCAGGCTCGTCCGATGCCATCGCCTCGGCGTGGCGGCGCCGAATCTCTCGCGACAGGGCGGTGTCCGACTTCCTCATCAGGGCACCAGGACACAACTGCCGTCGACGTCACCCGCTGCGACCCGCTGCAGGGCAGTGGCCGCTCCTGACAGGGGGAGCACCTCGGTTCGAGTGGTGACTCCCGCCGGCCCCACGAGATCCAGGAACTCGCGGGCGTCGGCCCGGGTCACGTTGGCCACGGACCGGATGGATCGCTCCCACCACAGGTCGTCGTAGTCGAACTGGGGGACGCGGTCGAGATGGATGGCGTTGACCGCGACCGTCCCACCAGGGCGGACCGATTTCAGCGCTGCCACCACGACGTCGCCCACCGGCGCGAAAGTGATCGCCGCGTCCAGTTCGTGCGGCACCTCGTCGTCGTAGGTGCCCGCCCATTCGGCGCCCAGTTCCCGGGCCCGGGCGGCTTCCTGAGGCGAGCGCGTGATCACGCTGCTCAGAACTCCCCAGTGGTTCGCGACCTGAATGGCCAGCGAGGCCGACGCGCCGAACCCGAAAAGGCCCAGTCGCACCGGTTCGGCACCACTGGTCGGACCGGAGATCCCGGCAATGTGTAGTGCCCGGTAACCGATCACGCCGCCGCACAGAAGCGGGGCGATCTCGGTGTCGTCGCGGTCGGCCAGGTTCTCGGGGATCAGGTGCACGAAGGCGGGATCCGCCCGCACCTGCTGGGCGTATCCACCATCAACGTCCCATCCGGTGAACTGAGCGGTCTGGCACAGGTTCTCCAGACCCGACCGGCAGTAACGGCACTCACCGCATGCCCACGCGAGCCAGACCAATCCCACCCGGCGTCCCGCGTCGGGCCCCTCCGCTATCCGGCCGACGACCTGATGGCCGGGTACGACCGGAAGGGTGTGGGCGGGCAGGTCCCCGGTGACCAGTTGCAGGTCGGTCCGGCAGACGGCGGTGGCACCCACATCGATCAGTAGCCCGGTCCCACGCGGACCGTCCCAGTCGGCGGGGACCAACGCCTGCACCGGATCCGGTCCGGGCGTCTCGAGCACCATGGCGTCCATGCCCCAGTGTCGCCCACGAGACCCCAAGCCGCGGGGTGAGCAGGTGCGGCAGCCCAGGCCGCGGGGTGAGTAGCGCGAAGCGCGTATCGAAGCCAAGGCCGTCCTCCGACCCGCACCCACCACCGGACCTGGGGAACGCCGACCTGGGGCGGTTTCGATACGCGGGCTGCCGCCCGCTACTCAACCCGCAGGCCCCTGGCCGCACCGGCCGCGGGGTGACCAGCGGCGCAGCCCAACCGGCCGCGGGGTGAGCAG
>CAZVYU010000257.1:0-1552 GCA_964631645.1 uncultured Actinomycetes bacterium | reverse complement strand
CGGCGCTTCGCGCCTACTCACCCCGCGGCCGGGAGGGCTGGCTCCGCTACTCACCCCGCAGCGCTTGGGGCTGCGGCGCCCGGCGCCAGTCCGGGGCGCCGTCCAGGACTCCCCCGCCGGGGTCGTCGGTGTGGGCTGGATCGCCGTCGGAGCGGATCGGGTCGAACCGGGGCCACAGGATGTCACGCACCACGAGCCCACACAGGATCACCGTGGCGACGACGTGGACCATCGTGGCCGCGGCGTACCACTGCTCCGACAATCCCTTGGCGTTCTCGGTGAACCCGACCAGGTACCACCACACGGCGCCGAAGTAGACCGCCTCGGCCAGCTGCCACCAGATGATGTCGCGCCATCGCGGCCGCGCCAAGATGGCGATCGGCAGTAGCCACAGGACGTACTGCGGCGAGTACACCTTGTTGGTGAGCAGGAACGCCGCGGCGACCAGGAACGCGACCTGGGCCAGCCGGGGCCGCCGGGGGGCGAACAGGATGAGGGCACCCACTCCGGCACACAGCAGGACCAGGCTCGCCGTCGCCAGCGTGTTCAGCGAGGTCGGCGCTACCCCGTACCCCAGGGTCTGCAACACCAGCCACGGCGATCCGAAGTCCTGACCTCGGTCCGCTGAGAACGTGAAGAAGTACGACCAGCCGTCCGGAGCGACCAGCCAGACCGGGACGTTCACGATCAGCCAGGCGCCGGCGGCCGTGGCGCACGTGAGCCCCCAGGCGCGCAGTCGGCCACCGCGCAGGCACAGCAGCAGCAAGGGGCCGAGGATCAGGACCGGGTAGAACTTGGCCGCCACGGCGAGCCCGAGAGCAACCCCCGCCCAACCGGGTCGGGCCCGCGACCACAGCAGGAAGAACAGCGCCGTCAGGGCCACCGCGGGCCAGTCCCAGTTGACGAACGACGCCAGGAAGACCGCCGGCGACAGCGCCAGCATGAGTCCGTCCCAGACGCGGCCCCTGACCGTCAGCGAGGTCGCGATCAAGGCAACCAGGAAGAACCCGAAGAGAGCGACAGCGTTCACGATGTAGTAGGCGAGGGCGTCCGGCCCTCCCGCCAGTAAGGCCGTCACCCGGGCCAGGACGAGCAGCAGGCCTCCGATGAGGACCGGGTACTCCAACGGTTGATCGGTGGCCGGCCACTCCAGGTACGGGATGAAGCCGTCCGCGAGCCCCCGAAGTTGGTACAGCACCGGGATGTCGGAGTAACACATGTGCTCGTAGCGGTCCGGGTCGAGCCAGTTGTTGCTCATGCACGGGTAGGTGCGCAGGAATCCGAGCCAGAAGACGGCCGTGCCGGCAACCAGGATCACCCGCAGCGGGGTCCAGAACCCGCCGCCGGCGCTGTGTCGGCCGGGTGGGCCGCCGAGGCCCTCGGAGCCCGCGGCCATGGCCGGATCGGTCAGGGTGGGCGCGACTTCGCCGTTAACCGTCGGGGATTCCGCCACGGCGGCGAGCCTACGCGGTCGTTCCTCCCGCGGGGTGCGCACGGCCGGAGGACGGCCTTGGCTTCGATACGCGGCTACGCCGCTACTCACCCCGCGGCC
>CAZVYU010000256.1:0-1598 GCA_964631645.1 uncultured Actinomycetes bacterium | reverse complement strand
GCCGCGGGGTGAGTAGCGCGAAGCGCGTATCGAAGCCAAGGCGGACCACGGCCCGCACGCCGGTTCTGGCACCGTCAGGCCGGCAGCAACTGCTCCAGTACACCGCCGACGGGGCTCCACGACACCGTCGCACTGGCACCGTTGACGATCATCAACATCGGGGCCACGTGACCGCAGTCCACATCCAACAACACCGGCACCGACAGGTCTCCCAGGGCATCGTCAACGGCATCCTCCTGGGTGAACCCCTCGTCGTCCGGCGCGTCCGTCCGCCCGATCAGCACCGCCGCCGCCCGGTCGAACCACCCCGCCAGGCGGAGGCCATGAAGACGCCGTGCCACGTCGAACGCGTTGGTCTCACTGGCTTCGAGATACACAAGAAGACCCGCGCCGGGCGCGAACGTCGCCAGGTCGGCCAACCCTGAGCCGGGCAGGTTCCCCACCGTCTCCAGGCAGCCGCCGATCAGAACACCCGTCGCACTGACCGACTCATCCCGGCCGTCGAGCCGCCGCCAACTTCCCGGTCGGTCCAGCGGCCGCAGATCCGTGGTCGGATCAGCGATCCAGTCGTCGAACCCGGGTCCCCGATGCACGGTCGACGAACGTTGCACCAGCCTCGACCCGGGCTCGAGGGTCACCACATCGAGCCAGTGGCTCAGCTGCGGCGGCACCCGGTACGGAGTGTCCATCAGGTTGGCGCCGTGCAGGGTGGCCCAGCCGCAACGCACCGTCATCGGCACCAGCAAGGTGCTCAGGTCGGAGTACCCGACCAGCCAGGTGGGGTCGGCGTCACGGAGACGGTCCCAGTCCAGGAACCGCAGAAGATCAATCCCGGTCTCACCGCCCCAGGGCGGGATCACCGCATTCACCGTGGGGTCGAGCAACAGGTCCGTCAGTTCGGCGGCCCGGACGGCAGGGGGCGCACTCACCTGCGACGGCGTCCCCAGACAGTCCCCCAGTCGCACCCGATAACCGCGCCCCTCAAGCCACGACACCGCGAAGTCCAACCGGGGCCGCAGTTCTGTGGCCACCCCGGCCGATGGTGCCGTGACCGCGATGGTGGCCCCCGGCCGCACCGGCGCGGGCAAGCGCACCGCATTTACCGGGGACTCACTCATCGCGGCTCCTCCGGGCACGACGGGGCACCGGGACTCAGCCGACCGGCACCTGCGGCAGGGTCTCCAACGCCTCGGCGAACCGTGCGTCGCTGACGGCCTCGTCGACCATCCGGCCGTTGAGGTAGTCGTCGTAGGCCGCCAGGTCGAAGTGACCGTGCCCGCACAGGGCCGTCAGGATCACCGTCTCCTCACCGGTCTCCTTGGCCTTGAGCGCTTCGCGGATCGCCAGGGCGATCGCGTGGGTCGGCTCCGGCGCCGGGACGATCCCTTCGGTGCGCGCGAACTGCACCGCCGCGGCGAAACACTCCGTCTGCGGCACCGACTCCGCGTCCATGAGACCGAGCTCGTAGACGTGCGAGATCAACGGCGCCATGCCGTGGTAGCGCAGCCCACCCGCGTGGATCGGATCGGGCACGAAGTCGTGGCCGAGGGTGTGCATCTTCATCAGCGGCGTCATCCCCGCGGTGTCGCCGAAGTCGT
>CAZVYU010000255.1:0-1645 GCA_964631645.1 uncultured Actinomycetes bacterium | reverse complement strand
GGTGTCGACGGCGCTCCAAAACTGAACAGTTTCGGCGGTGAAAAGTGAACACTCGACGATTGGAGTGTGATCACTTTGGAAGACTGGGCGTTGATCAGGAGGCTTGCTGCGGAGGGTGTGCCGAAGTCGCGGATTGCGGAGCGGTTGGGGATCTCGCGGACCACGGTCATCAAGGCGGTGAAGTCGGATGCGCCGCCGAGGTATCAGCGTGTCTCGACGGCGACGTCGTTTACCGCCTTCGAGCCAGCGGTGCGGGCGTTGCTGAGCGAGGTGCCGGATATGCCGGCCACGGTGTTGGCCGAACGGGTCGGGTGGACGGGGTCGATTCGGTGGTTCAGCGAGAACGTGAAGCGGTTGCGGCCGCAGCATCGACCGGTGGATCCTGCTGACCGGTTGACGTGGGCGGCTGGTGACGCGGCGCAGTGTGACTTGTGGTTCCCGCCCCGCAAGATCCCGTTAGAGGACGGCACGACCAGGCTGCTGCCGGTGTTGGTGATCACCGCGGCGCATTCCCGGTTCACGGTGGGGCGGATGATCCCCACGCGCACGACCGAGGACCTGCTGTTGGGGTCTTGGGAACTGATCCAGCAGCTGGGTCGGGTGCCGCGGCGGCTGTTGTGGGACAACGAACCCGGGATTGGCCGCGGTCAACGCCGCGCTGAGGGGGTGGCGTCGTTCATGGGAACGTTGGCGACCCGGCTGGTCTTGCTGCCCCCGGGGGACCCGGAATCCAAGGGTGTGGTGGAACGCAGGAACGGCTGGTTCGAGACCTCGTTTATGCCCGGTCGCACGTTCACCTCACCAGCGGACTTCAACGCTCAGTTCAGCGACTGGCTGGGCCGGGCGAACACTCGGGTGGTGCGCACGATCAAGGCCGCGCCAGCAGATCTGATGGATGCTGATCGTGCCGCGATGCTGCCGTTGCCGCCGATCCCGCTGCATCTGGGGTGGCGCAACAAGATCCGACTGGGCCGCGACTACTACGTGCGGTTGGACACCAACGATTACTCCGTGGACCCCTGCGTGATCGGGCGGATGGTCGACGTTGCCGCGGACCTGGACCGTGTCCGAGTCCGGGTCGAGGGCAGGATCGTGGCTGACCATGCCCGGGTATGGGCCAGGGGATCCACCATCACCGACCCGGTCCACGTCCAGACCGCGGCTCGGCTGCGTCGCCAGTTCCAGCAGCCCCGGATCGTGGCTGCTGGTGAGGAACTGGCTCGCGATCTGGCCGACTACGACCGCGCCTTCGGCCTGGTCGACACCGCCACCGACGGGGTCAGCTGATGGCCGCCACCAGCCGCGCCAAGACAACAGCGGCCACGGAATCGGTCAAACAGATCACCTACCTCGCGGCCGCGTTGAAAGCGCCGCGGATCACTGAAGCCGCCTCCCGGCTGGCCGACCAGGCCCGTGACGCGGGGTGGACCCATGAGGACTACCTGGCTGCGGTGCTGGAACGCGAAGTGTCTGCCCGCAACGCTTCCGGGGCCCAGCTTCGCATCCGGGCTGCGGGGTTCGGGTCGGTCAAGACGTTGGAGGACTTCGACTTCGATGCCCAACCAGCGATCCGGCAACAAACTGCGGCGTTGGCCTCTGGCGGGTTCTTGACCGAAGCCCGCAACGTGGTGCTCCTGGGCCCACC
>CAZVYU010000254.1:0-1708 GCA_964631645.1 uncultured Actinomycetes bacterium | reverse complement strand
GTCCGTCTCCACGCGCGGAGCCTCCTCCCACCGCGGAATGAAAGACGCCTGCGCATCACGGTTGCGGCTGTCCCAGTTCCCGCGCCCGCGTCCGCAAGCCGTCCTCGGTAGTCAGAAGCACCCGTTCGGGGAAGGAGGTCACCTCGGTGACGGGGAACCGCAACACCAGGTAGCCAGCCAACTGCAGGTCGTTCTGGCGGCGCCGATCGGAGTCGAAAGCTGCTCGGCCACCGTGCGTCTCCCAGCCGTCGATCTCGACGATGAGCCGATACTGCGGCCACAGCGCATCGGCGCGATAGCGCAGCCCGGGGACTGGCGCGTTCAGCACCGGCAGCGGCAGACCGCTGGCTCGCACCAGGCGCCAGTAGTGCGCCTCCCCGCCCGACACCGCCCCTGCTTTGGCCTCCTCGGCGATCATGCGCCAACGGGCCAGGGCGCGACGCGGGACCCCCGAGCGGTCGGTCAACGATTCTGGCGAGATGAGCCCACGCTGAATGGCCGCCAGCGCGGGGTAGCGCAGGTCGTCCTCAGTGCCGGTCAGGGCAAGCTCCCGCAACATCTGCGGGACGCTCGAAATCGGCCACCGATCGCGGGTCGTGACATCGTGCCGGGTGGAGCGGTGGACGTGGACTCCCGCCACCCGACGCTGCGGCGCCGTGGCCGGGACGGTCACATGGATCGGGCCCGAGCCGGACTCGCGCTTCACCCCCCAGACCGCTGCCGCGGATGCGTGGGACAGGGCTGCGTCGGGGCCACCCACCGCCAGCGCCAACCGGCGGCGGACGGTCAGGTCGGTGGGATCAGCGTCGGCGGCCAGGTAGACCCCGCGGCTGACAGCGACCAGCCGTCCCGCACGAAGGGCCGCCGTGACCTGTCCGCGCGTGAGTCCGGCGGCTCGCAGCTCCGCGGCTGATGCCGCGCCTGCGAAGCGGGCCAGGGCCAGCCGGAGTTGGTGGTTCATCGCAGCGAGGGTCACGCGCACAGGTTCAGGAAACGCGGCAGACGGCGTACTGGGGAGGGTCAGGTGGCGGTGTGGCTGTGGATTGCACCGTCCCGCCTCCGCGGCTTCCGTAGCCGACGAAGGAGGCGTAGCGAAAACCCACACCCCGCCGAGCCGCGGGGTTCCCGGTAACCTGGGCACCACTGTGGCCCCCGACGACCTCGACGACGAGCAGTGGGGCAAGGTGCTCCGCTTCCGGCGCGACGACCCGGTGGATCGGCGGTACCCGCCGCGGCAGGAACCGTGGACCTTCCGGGTTCGAATCACCTTGACCGACTCCGAACCCCTCATCTGGCGCGACGTCGACGTTCGATCCGATCTGACCCTGGACATCGTTCACAGGGCGATCCAGTCCACGTTCTCGTGGTGGAACACACACCTGCATCGATTCGCGATCGGCGGGAATCCGTTCGACCCGCACAGCCAGGTGTTCGCCAGCGCAGAGGAGCTCTCGTACGGAGACATCGTCGGAGACCCGATGCCCGACTCCGAAGTCCGTCTCGACGAAACCCTGCGGACACCAGGGGACGTGCTGCACTACGCGTACGACTACGGCGACGGCTGGGAGCTGACCGTTCACCTCGACGAGGTGAAGCCGTTGGACCCTCAATCACCGAGCGTGGTCTGCGTGGACGGAGCGCGGGCCGCGCCGCCCGAGGACTGCGGCCACCTGACCACCGCCGCTCAACTTGCGACCGTGCTGCCCGA
>CAZVYU010000253.1:0-1750 GCA_964631645.1 uncultured Actinomycetes bacterium | reverse complement strand
CGTGGTCCGCCTTGGCTTCGATACGCGGCTGCGCCGCTACTCACCCCGCGGCGGGGGTGCAGGGGCCTGCGGGTTGAGTAGCGGGCGGTAGCCCGCGTATCGAAACCGCCCCAGGTCGGCCTGCACGTGGTGCCATCCCCGTGCGACGGCGGGGGTGCGGGCCGTGGTCCGCCTTGGCTTCGATACGCGCTTCGCGCTACTCACCCCGCGGCGGGTTTGGGGTCATTCGAACCGTGTCAGGCGCAGGACCAGGGGCCCCAGCCGGAGCGCTGGTACAGCTTCCACGCGATGTGGTTCTGGGCGAACTTCGGCGCGCGGTTTGCCGCCGGCGCGTACCGACCGCCGCCGGCGCCTCGCCACGTGCTGTCGAGGAACTGCCAGGCGCCCTTGTAGGGGCCGTCGACCATCTTGTAGTCGAAGCCGGACTCGCAGCGGATGACCGACCGGGACTTCGAGGTCTTGGCCCAGCGCTGGGCCTTCTTGATCTGCTTCAGTTCCCAGTTCTTGAGGTGGTAGTGGCGCACGTGCGCCTTCGTCACCGGACGTCCCTTGTGGTACGACTTCGCGGCCGGAGCCGCGGGTGCCGCATCCGCCACGGCGGGCACGGCGACGAGTGCCGTCGCGCCCACCATCGCGGCTGCGGACGTGGCGATGAACCTATTCATCACGCACAACTCCACGGGCCCCAGCCCTGCTTCTGGTACAGCCGCCAGGCCATGTGGTCCTGGGCGAACTTGGGGGCCTGGTTGGCGGTGGAGGCGTAGCGGCCGCCACCGATGCCGCGCCAGGTGCCGGAGGCGAACTGCCAGGCGCCGTAGTAGCCGTTGCCGGTGTTGATCCGGTAGTTGCCGCCGGACTCGCACTGACGCACGGAACGGGCCTTGGACGACCGCGCCCACTTCTTGGACTTCTTGATCTGCTTCAACTCCCAGCTCTTGAGCTTGTAGTGCTGGAAGTGGGCGTTCGACACGGGACGGTTGTTCTTGTACGACGGGGCGCTCGGCGCCGCGGACGCGGAGGTCACGGCAGGCCCGGCCGCGACAGCGGTCAGGGACACGAGGGCGGCAGCGGGCACAGCGATTGTTGCTTTACGCACGGATTTCCTTCATCGACGATCCCCTCGCACAACTCGGACATCTGGTCCGGCCGCACTGCTCGGGGCGGTCAGCGGGTTCATCCCGCGTCGGTCGTCTGCCCGTCTGGGCACCGGCGAAACCGACTCCAGCGACGCTAGGCCATGTCGCAGAAGTGTCTCAAGCGCGTCGCCTGTGAGTCACATCACTGAACGGCCCGATCCCTTCCCGTGCAGGTGCTGCGCAAACGTGGGGGGAGTGGGATTCGCGGGGACGAGCACTGTGGTCGGCGCCACAGGACGGGCCCCAGATTCCGGCCGAATAGCGGACGCCAGCTGCGGATCGGGTAGGTCAGTCGTGGGGTGTCGGTACGGGCCGTGGTCCGCCTTGGCTTCGATACGCGCTTCGCGCTACTCACCCCGCGGCGGGTGGGGGCCAGGGGCCTGCGGGTTGAGTAGCGGGCGGTAGCCCGCGTATCGAAACCGCCCCAGGTCGGCGCTCACCCAGTGACTGCGGGGCCGCCGCCCTTCAGCGGGGAGTGTGCCGCACTCTGCGGGGTGAGTGCCGCCGGAGGCGGTGTATCGAAGCCCGCTCAGGTCGGCTGGTGCCTGCGTGCGGGTCCTGGTCCGCCTTGGCTTCGATACGCGCTTCGCGCTACTCACCCCGCGGCGGGTGAG
>CAZVYU010000252.1:0-1753 GCA_964631645.1 uncultured Actinomycetes bacterium | reverse complement strand
ATCGAAGCCAAGGCGGAGTTCGGCCCGCACCAGCAGACCACCCCGGGTACGAGCCAACCTGAGCGGACTTCGATACACCGCCTGCGGCGGCACTCACCCCGCCGAGTGCAGCACCCACCCCGCTGAAGGCCGTCGGCACCCCGCAGCCACCGGGTGACCGCCGACCTGGGGCGGTTTCGATACGCGGGCTCACGCCCGCTACTCAACCCGCAGGCCCCTGACCGACCCCCCGCGGGGTGGGGGCGCGCCCAATGAGACCGAGCCGGGGTGGGGGTGGGGGCGACTCCGGCGGCGTCAAGCGGAACAAGCGTGCGCAGCCGAACCGAAGGCGAGGCGAAGCACTAATCAACACCGCGCCGCCCGCAGGGCGGCGACCGCCACTCCAAGAGCCGCCGGATCGATCCCCACCCCCACCCCGGCGCAGCGGCAGAACCCAGGGGCCAGCATCGACGACCCGGTGGGCTTCGATACGCGGGCTGGCGCCCGCTACTCACCCGCGGAAGGGGGGCGCTCCGGCGGCTACTCACCCCGCGGAGGGGGGGCGCTGCGGCGGCTTCTCACGCCGTGGTGGCGGCGGCGGGCCACCTCGACCGCGGGTTGAGGGGGCCACCTCCACGTTGGGTTGACAGTTCCGGCCGCTCAGAGCGGCGTCAGACGAGTGATTCGGCCAGTTCGGTGGCCCAATACGTCAGCACCGCGTCCGCACCGGCGCGGCGGACGCTGAGGACGGTCTCCGCCATCAGCGCCTCACGGTCGAGCCAGCCGTTGGCGGCGGCGGCCTCGATGGCCGCGTACTCGCCCGACACCTGGTAGGCCCAGACCGGCCGGTCACTGGCGGCCGCGATGTCCGCCAGCACGTCCAGGTACGACATCGCCGGCTTCACCATGATGATGTCGGCGCCCTCGGCCAGGTCGAGCTGCGCCTCACGCACGCCCTCACGCCGGTTCGCGGGATCCTGCTGGTACGTGCGCCGATCACCGGTCAGGGCGGAGTCCACCGCTTCGCGGAACGGTCCGTACCAGGCCGAGGCGTACTTGGCGGCGTAGGCGAGCAACACCACGTCCGAGCGCCCGATGGCATCCAACGCCGCACGCACCGCTGCGACCTGGCCGTCCATCATCCCGCTGAGCCCGACGACGTCGACCCCCGCGCGAGCCTGCGCCACCGCCATGTCGGCGTAGTACTGCAGCGTGGCGTCGTTGTCGACAGATCCCGTGTCGGTCAGCACACCGCAATGTCCGTGGTCGGTGAACTCGTCCAGGCACAGATCGGCCATGATCACCAGCCGACCGGCGGCCGCATGCCGAGCGCGCGCAATGGCCTGGTTCAGGATGCCGTCGGCGGCACAGGCCTGCGACCCGACCGCGTCTCGGCTGGCCGGGATGCCGAACAGCATCACTCCCCCGACCCCGGCGTCGGCAGCGCGGCGCACCTCGTCGGCCAGGGAGTCGAGCGTGTGCTGCACCACCCCCGGCATGCTCGCGATCGGGCGCGGCTGCGTCAGACCCTCTGCGACGAACAGCGGCTGGATCAGCGTCTGCGGCGCAAGCCGGTGCTCCGCGACCAGTCGCCGCATGGCCGGAGTCGCACGCAGTCGGCGCGGACGGTGCACCGGCATGTCGGTCAGGTGGCCTTGCGTCGTGACGACGACCGGCGCCGACTGGGTCGCCAGGTGGCCTCGCCGGCGTCGACCGCAGCCACCCGCAGTGCGTCGCCGTGCTCGGCGAGGTTTCGGGCCAGGACGTCCACCTT
>CAZVYU010000251.1:0-1776 GCA_964631645.1 uncultured Actinomycetes bacterium | reverse complement strand
ACCTTCATCGGCCGCACCGGGCTGTACACCTACCTGGACATGGACCAGGCGATCTCGTCGGCGCTGGCACTGGCAGCGAAGGTCACTCATTAGCCGCCCGCGGCCAGGACCAGACGGAGCGGAGGATCACCGCGAGGACGATCAACTCCAGTACGACGCCGAGTGCGTAGAAGGACAGGTACTCGGCCTCGCCGACGACGTTGAACACCGTGACCGGGATGAACAGCGACGCCACTACGAGGTTGAGCACGCGGCTGGCGCGAGCAGGCAGTGTCGTGGACAGCAGGATCATGAACGTCGGAATCGAGATCAGGATGAGCGAACTGAGGACGAAGGTCTGGCTGATGTCGAACTCGAAGACCACCCCGTCGCGGATGCCGTCGATCACGCCGGGCTTGTACAGGGTCAGGTAGTCCACGTAGATGTAGAGGAACATAAAGCTGGTCCAGGACGCGGCGAGCTTCGTCCTGACCGGCGTCGGCGGATCGTCAAAGGCTGTTGTCGTTGTCGTGTTCGCGGTCGTGGTGCTCACGATGGCTCCGTTCCTGATGGGGTGTCTCCTTCACGATGGCCCACCAGATGCTTCGTGCCATCGGTCGTCCGGCCCGAACCTCTTGGCCTCCGGCATGAGTCATCCGTCGTTCTTTCGGCTGATCCGCCTCCGGTGTGGCGGCCCTACGCTGGGCAGATGGTGACGAACAGCCTCCGCGCGTTCCTCAAGGAACCCCGTCCGGCGCAGCCACCGGTACGGGTGTGGCGGGACTGGGTGTTGTTCGGGGTGGCCGTCACGTCATCACTCGTCGAGGTGGCGCTGCGCCCCGACCGAACCTGGCTGGTGCCCGCACTTGTCGTCAGCATCGTGGTCGCATGTTCCGTGCTGTGGCGGCGGACCCATCCGCTGGGGGCTGTCGCCGTCGCTTTCTGCACGTTGATCCTCTTCGACGCGGCGCGGATCATCACCAGCGATGCGACCGGGTTCTGGAGCATCGCGATCGCCCTGGTGCTGCCGTATGCCGTGTTCCGTTGGGGATCGGGCCGCGAGGCCGCCATCGGTCTCGGGATCATCCTGGTGTGGTTGGCCGTCACCCACGTCGCAGACCCGACCCCGCTCGGCGATATGGTGACGGCGTTCGGGTTCTTCCTGTTCTCGGCCGCGCTGGGAGCCTCCGTCCGCTTCTACACCACCACCCGGATGAGGGACATCGAGCGAGCCGAACTCCGCCAGCGCCACGAACTGGCTCGCGACCTGCACGACACCATCGGCCACCACATGTCGGGCATCGTCATCCAGGCTCAGGCGGGGCAAGCCTTGGCCGACTCCCAGCCCGATCGTGCACTGGCCGTGCTCGACCCCATCGAACAGGCAGCGACGACAGCACTGGCAGAGATGCGCACGATCGTCGGGGTCCTGCGCGTGGGGACTGAGCCGGAACGTACCCCGCAGCCCGGCGTTGCCGACATCGAGCGGTTGGCCCGCACTACCGGGACGCCCAGGATCGAGGTGTGCGTGTCCGGGGAGCTGGACGATCTCCCCGCAGCAGTCGGCGTCGCGCTGTACCGGATCGCGCAGGAAGCCGTCACCAACACGATTCGCCACGGCCGCAACGTGACCTGTGTGCGCATCGATGTCGTGGGAGATATCGACCGGGTCCGTCTGACCGTTCGTGACGACGGGGCCGAGGTGCCCGCGAGCGGCCAGCTTTCCGGGTTCGGCCTCATCGGGATGCGGGAGCGCGCCTCGCTGCTGGGCGGCACACTGCTCGCGGGCCCCGGGCC
>CAZVYU010000250.1:0-1780 GCA_964631645.1 uncultured Actinomycetes bacterium | reverse complement strand
TCAGCCCGCGGCGGGTGGGGCGGTCGATGCCCGCTGCTACTCACCCCGCGGCGGGGTGGAGCGGCGGCCGTCTTCGGTGAAGCCGGAGAAGCCGGTGAACAGGTCATCGACGGTGGCGGTATCAGGGCCGGCCGAATCCCACAGATCGGTGGTGTCGGAGACATCCCCCCGGCGGGCCGCGAACCACGTGCCGACAGCCAGCACGCCGAGCACTGCGGCGATGATCGCCAACATGCCGGCGAAGAGCACCGAGAAGATCCAGTGCGGCAGCAACAGACAGATGATCATCAGCACGAAGGCGGCTCCGGCGGCACTCCCGAACAGCCGGATTCGATCGGTTCCCACCCAGTGACGGACATCACCGACTGCCCGACGGGCGGATTCGGCGACCCCGCTGCCAGTCGGGGGCGCCCCGGCCGATGACTGCGGGGCGGTCCCGTTCGTTTCCCGATCCGTGACCTGATCCCTCACCGGATCGTGCAATTGGTCGCTGACGTGCTCTGAGGATTCCCCGCGCTGCTCCATGAAGAACAGTGTGCAGCCTCCCCCCGTCAGATCCCCAATCAGCCGCGACGCATCACCAGCAGTCGACTCACCACGCCGGCGTGGTCGGAGTTCCACCATCCGTTCTGCTTCTTGCGCCCCGTCACCCAGGAGTTGAGCTTCATCACTCGGCGTGGTGTGTTGGTGAAGATCTGATCGACCCGATGGTCGAAGTCCTTCACCGATCCGGTGCGCAGATCGTAGGAATCCTTGATGCAGCAACTCATGGGATTGCGGGTGCCGACACTCACGTACCCGTTGCGGCGCATGACCAGGTAGGCCTGTTCGTCGCCGGGAACCAAACCAGGATTGTCGGAGTTGAAGTCGCCGACCGCGATGTTCGGCAGGGAGCCGCCCGAGGTCTTGTCCACGAACTCCTGCGCCTGCCGGGCGCGGATACTCGGCACTTCCTTGCGGTCGTCGAAGGCTTCCAGGTGCAGGTTGCTGAACCGGAACCACGGGCTCTTGCGGACCTTGACGACAATCGACTGCCAGCCCCGCAGGACCTTCACGTCCACGAGACCGGCGACGTTCACCGTGAAGAGGTTCGCGTCGGAGAAGGAGTTGCCCTTCTTGCTGCGGATCTTGATGCCCTGGTGACGTCGCACGAGGATCGCGTCCCGCATAGTCAGTCGGCCGTCCTTGTCGGCCCCCAGTTGTCCGGTGTCGGGGTTTCCGTCGGTGTCAGCGGGACCCTCGAAGTCGAACTCCTGAGTGACATAAGCGACCCGGTACAGCTTCTTCTTGCGATTGAGCCGCTTCATCACCAGGTCGATGAAGTCCTGGTACACCTTCGTGGCGATGGGCTCCTGCTTGAGCGCCGCGTTGAGGTCGACCTTGCCGGTGCGCCACAGCGCCGCTTCCTGCAATCCGACGATGTCCGGCTTCGCCTGCCGGATCTCCTTGGCCAGTCCCCGGGACCGGGTGGGCATGTTGGTGGCGGCCACCTGACGCAGGATGTCGCCGTTGGCCTCGATGAAGCTGCGGGCGTCCGTGGCGCGGAAGGCGGGTCCGAGATCGGCGCCCAGGAAGATGTTGCGCGTCATCACGGTCACGACCTCGCCGTTGACGGTGGGACCTCCCCCGCCATCCGCCGGAGCGGCGGTGGCCGGAGCGAGGGGGAGCAGCATCCCTACTCCGAGTGCGAGGGACAGCGACGACACCGTGACGGCTCGAGTGATCATGGGGACACTGTGCCACCCCGGAACGGATCCGGTGAAGAGGTTCGGCGGTCCAG
>CAZVYU010000249.1:0-1797 GCA_964631645.1 uncultured Actinomycetes bacterium | reverse complement strand
ACCTCCGGGGCTTCGATACGGCGCCTCACGGCGCCTACTCACCCCGCGGAGGTGGGCAGCTCCCCTCGCGGTGGCGGCGGCGAAGGTTCGGCGGGGACGGGTGCGGCGTCGACCTCCGGGGCGACGGGTACGGCGTCGTCCTCCGGCGTCGCAGGTACGGCGTCGACCTCCGGGGCTTCGATACGGCGCCTCACGGCGCCTACTCACCCCGCGGAGGTGGGCAGCTCCCCTCGCGGTGGCGGCGGCGAAGGTTCGGCGGGGACGGGTGCGGCGTCGACCTCCGGGGCGACGGGTACGGCGTCGTCCTCCGGCGTCGCAGGTACGGCGTCGACCTCCGGGGCTTCGATACGGCGCCTCACGGCGCCTACTCACCCCGCGGAGGTGGCTCACCGCCGGGAGGTGACTCGCCGGGCGGAGGTGGACGCCGGGCGGGCGCCGCGGATCAGCATCTTCGGGTCGGCCCGCACCCCCACCGACCACCCGGACTACCGGACCGCGGTCGCCTTCAGTCGACGCATGGCCGACCTCGGCTGGCTCGTCATCACCGGCGCCGGCGACGGGATCATGAAGGCCGGCCACGAGGGCCCGGGCGCAGAGTCCAGCTTCGGCCTCGCCATCCGCCTGCCGTTCGAGACGACCGCCAACTCCGTCATCGCCGGCGACCGCAAGCTCATGCACTTCCGCTACTTCTTCACCCGCAAGCTCATGTTCCTGAGCCAGTCCGACGCCATCGCCGCCTTCCCCGGCGGCTTCGGCACCCAGGACGAACTCCTCGAAGCCCTGACGCTCATCCAGACCGGCAAGTCGGCCATCGTCCCGGTGGTCCTGATCGAGGCCCCCGGATCGCGGTACTGGACCCGGTGGGAGGAGTACGTCCGCGACGAGTTCCTCGCCGCCGGGCTCATCAGCCCGTCCGACACCTCGCTGTACTACCGGGCCACCGACCCGGCCGACGCCGCCGCGCACGTCGCCCGCTTCTACGCGGGCTACCACTCTTCGCGCTACGTGGGCGACGACCTGGTGATCCGCATCCGCGAGCCCCTGCGGCCGCGGCACGTGGCCCAGCTCAACAGCGAGTTCGCGTCGCTGGTCCGCCGCGGCGAGATCGTGCAATGCCCCGCGTACGTGCAGGAGGAAGAACACCTCGACCTCCCCCGCATCGCGTTCACCCACACCCGCCGCGACTACGGCCTCGTTCGACGGCTGATCGACCGGATCAACGACCTGGCGATCGACTCGGGCGCCGCCCCGCAGCCCCTGGCTCCGCCGCATCCGGCCGACCGAGCGCGGGTCCTCAACTGGCGCTCCCACCGGATCTCGACACTGCGCGCCCGCCCCAGGAGCCGATGACGACGGGCAGGGTCGAGCAGGCCTCGGCTGCTGCGCCTACGCCCCAACCGGCTCCGCGCCGGGCCCTTCCGCCGACCCAGCAGGCAGCACTAACGCGGCGGCCCATCTCCTGCTCGGAGTGCACCACGTGATCGGCGACGCGCTGTCAGCCCAGATCGGCCGGCCTTCGGGCAGTCGGGAGCTCGACATCGGGTCGCGCAGCGCGATCTCTGTCGCCAGCGTCAAGGCCCCGAGCCTGCCGAACATCAGGCGATCAGGGTCGGGTGCCCGCATCTGCGAGGTGTCGGTCGACAGACCGACGGTGGCAATGGCCGACACCGTCTCCAGGACCACATGCCGCGGTGGGAAGGTCGTGACCGGGCTGAGTCCAATAACACCGATAGTGGACAGCAGGACCTAGGCGGCCGCCATGGACACCGCTGTGCGTGAGTGCGGATCGGGATGCGG
>CAZVYU010000248.1:0-1797 GCA_964631645.1 uncultured Actinomycetes bacterium | reverse complement strand
TGGAGGCCCTCGCGGCCGCCGGCGCCACTGTGTCGGAAAAGTGACCTCACGCTGACCCGGTCAGCCGCGACGCGGCCGCCCACCCCAGGGGGGGGGGCGGCCGCTTCGTGTTTCCCGTCGGGCGACCTCGATCCGCCTCGCTCGGACAGACGACCACGGGCCGCCGATCCTCGATCGACGGCCCGTGGCGCGGCCGATGAGATCAGGCGTCGCGGTGACGCACGCCCGACTTCGCCAGACCGCGGCTGATCATGTAGCCGATGCTCAGCGCGGTGACCAGGATCCACGCCTGGTCGGCGTCGAAGTAGTCACCGTCCGCGGCCGCGCCCGAGGAGTCGCCGCCGGCGATGTAGGACGCCACCAGGACGCCGATCACAGCCAGGATGTAGACGAAGAACTCCGTCGTCTTGAAGCCCGACTTGCTCTCGGTGCCCCGATCGTGGTCCCGCTGGATCGTGGGACGGTCGGCTCCGGTCGTCGCGCCCGTGGTGGGGTGCGACTCGGAGGTGTAATCAGTTCTCAGATTCGACATTTCTCATCTCTCGTTGGGTTCATTGCCCTGTCGGTGTCCCCAACGTCGCAGGCCCCACGCACCTCCCCCGGTCGGATGACCGGTGGCCGGGGCAAGGGCGCGGCCATGGGACATACTGCGGAAAACGGGCGATTCTTGGGGCCGGGAGCCGATCACCGCCCGCCGCTGGGCGGACACCCGGTGCCCCGGACGGGGTCCCGCCCCCGCGGATCAGCCGGAAGCACGGCGGCAATGGGGGATTCGGCTTGACTCCCCGCGGTGTTGTGACCAAGATGCTGGCAAGCGGCCAGGGACTGCGTTTCCCGAGCAGCGGCGTCGGGGTGTTGTGATTTGCAACACCCCTCTTGAGATGCCCTGATTTCGCCTGTACCTTTGGTGGTTGCGCCTCCTATCAGATGAACCCCCGGTATTCGGTGTGCCTTGAGCCGCGCAGGGCACGACGGACCCGGGCACCGCAGTCAGCGGTGGATCGGTGTGGGTCGGAGGCGAGGACCGCCCACCGCGCGCTCGGGAAGGACCCTTCTTGACCGCTTCGACCCCGTCGGACCGCACCACTGACATCCCCGGATCCGGACGTGTTTCGTTCGCCCGCATCCGCGAACCCCTCGAGGTCCCCGACCTCCTGAGTCTTCAGATCGACTCGTTCGACTGGCTCATCGGAAACGAGCACTGGCAGGCCCGCGTCGATGCGGCCAAAGCCGGCGGCCGCGACGATGTCCCCCTCAAGTCGGGCATGGAGGAGGTCTTCGAAGAGATCGGTGAGATCAAGGACAGCCAGGACACCATGTCCCTGTCCTTCAAGGACCACCACTTCGAGCCGCCCAAGGCGACGGTCGACGAGTGCCGCGAGAAGGACCTCACCTACGCCGCCCCACTGTTCGTGACGGCGACCTTCGAGAACACCACCAGCGGTGTGAGCATGTCCCAGACCGTCTTCATGGGCGACTACCCGCTCATGACCGACAAGGGCACCTTCATCATCAACGGCACCGAGCGCGTCGTGGTGTCACAGTTGGTCCGCTCACCCGGCGTCTACTTCGAGTCCACGGTCGACAAGACCACCGACAAGGACATCTACGTCGCGCGCGTCATCCCCAGCCGGGGCGCCTGGCTCGAGTTCGAGATCGACAAGAAGGACATCGTCAGCGTCCGGCTCGACCGCAAGCGCAAGCAGCCCGCCACGATCCTCCTGAAGGCCCGTGGTTGGACCGCCGAGCAGATCGCGGAGCGGTTCGGCCAGTACGAGTCGGTCATGCAGACCCTCG
>CAZVYU010000247.1:0-1813 GCA_964631645.1 uncultured Actinomycetes bacterium | reverse complement strand
GACGACCAGCGGTCGAAGTCCAGGGCCGCGGCGCGAGCCTGCTCCGCTTCCCAACGGCCCAGCGTCCGGGTCGTGCGATCGGTTTCGGCCGTCATCCCCATAGCGCGCCAGTGCCAGTCCGCCAGCCAGGTGCGTTGCAGGCCAAGGCAGTAGGGGTCATCGAGCTGGGCGGCCACGACCGGCGTCACGCCGAGCGTCAGGAGTTCGGTTCGGCCCTCGTCGGCCAGGCGGTCGACCACCCCCAGCACCCGCTGGTAGGACTGTGCCCACGCTTGATGCAGCCACTCCTCGCCGACCGGCCAGGAGCCGTGGTGGGCCAGCCAGGGCAGGTGGGTGTGCAGCACCAGACAGAAGGTGCCGATCGGTTCGGTCATCGACGGGCCACCACGATCAGGTCGAGGTCAGTATCGCCCTCGACCGCGTCGATCACGAAGTCCGCGGTGGTGACTCCGGCGACTTCCTCGTCCAGCTCTGCCGGCCACTCGTCGGCCAGGATCGCGTCGATCTGCCGGGCGACGATGTCGGAATCCGCCAAACGAGCCCCGTGCCGCAGGCCGAGCACGCGCACCTCGCGGAACCCTGCGGCCGTCAGGAGGTCGACCAACTGGGCGGCGTCGTACTCCTCGACGTGGAACGGGTTGGTGGGTTTCTCACCGCGCGCGACCCCGGGGGAGAACGTGACCCGGTTCGGGGTCGAGATCACCACGCGACCTGACGGACTCAGCACGCGCTGGATCTCCCGCCAGAAGCCCGGGAGATCCCACAGATGTTCGATGACCTGCAGCGACACCACGACGTCGGCGGTTCCGCTGCGCAACGGCAGGTCGACCAGGTTTGCCCGCATGGTCTGGACGCGGGGGTAACGCCGGCGCACGTGGGTGACGACGGACTCGTCGTAGTCCACCGCGAGGACCTGGGCACCCGCGGCCCGGAGCGCGTCGGCTCCGTAGCCTTCGCCGCACCCCGCCTCGATGAGGGTTCCGCGCGCGAAGCCCTGGTCAACGAGCCACTGGTAGACCACCTCGTGACGCCGGAACCAGTAGTTCTCGCGCGCTATCCCGGGGACAGTGCGTTCGCCAGTGAGCGGCAGCGTGGTGAGCGGTAGAGGCCAGGTCGACACGAGACCGATTGTCCCATCCCACGGACCGCGACTGGTCCGACCCGTCATCAAGCCGAGGTTCCGCCAGCAGGAAAAGCGGCAGGGTCGGCCAGTAGCGTGACCGGACACCGGACACAGGATGGAGCGCCATATGCCGGCCGACCTGATCATCAAGGCGTCAACCATCATCACGATGGACGACGCAACGCCGCGCGTCGAAGCGGTGGCCTTCGACAGTGTGACCGAAGTGATCGCAGCAGTCGGCTCGCTGGCCGAGTGTCAGGCGGCAGCGCCGGGAGCGTCGGTCACCGATCTGGGCGATGCCGTGTTGATGCCCGGCTTCATCGAGGCCCACAGCCACCCGACGGCGGCCGGCATGTGCACCGAGCCGCCGGCGTACTGGATCTCCGGCAGCCAGGGCTACGCAACCTACGACGACGTCACTGCGTTGTGGCGCAAGTTGGATCAGACGCTGCCCGCGGGCAAGCACGTGGTGTGTTGGGGACTGGATCGCCTGAACCAGGGTGCCCCCGAACTGACCAACACCGAGTTGGATGTGTTCTTTCCCGACCGGGTGGCGGTCATCATCGACATCTCCGGGCACGAGGCCTACTTCAACTCCGCAGCCATCGCGCTGAACCACTGGCCCGGCAACAAGCCGCCCGCCGACCCGCCGGCCTCGCGATTCGGCCGCAACGAGGACGGTACGTCCAA
>CAZVYU010000246.1:0-1816 GCA_964631645.1 uncultured Actinomycetes bacterium | reverse complement strand
CACGACCGGATCGTCCCCGATCAGCCGTTGCCGCCACTCCGGCACATCACCACGGGCGCCGGATCGACGCGCCAACTGCGCCGCCAGACCTCGGTGCGGCCGTGGCTGCGGGCCGTGATGCGCACGTGGATCCGCACGCCGTCGTTGCACCGCGGGGTGACGACCACCCGGTGCCGGCTGTCACCGATGCGGATGCGGCAGGCCTTGCCCACCCAATGGCCGTGGACGGTGCACTTGGCCTTGACCGTGATCCGCCCGTCGCCGGTCACCTTGCGGACCACTCGGGTTGGTCGCTCGACGGCCACCGCACCTCGGGGTTTGGCCGACACCGTCAGGCTCGGCCCGGGCGGTGGTTGGGGCGGACTCGGTGCGACATAGCGGAACAGGTCTGTTCCGCGACCCGACAATTGGTCCGGGTTGGTGACCACCACGTCGACCAGACCCTTGGCGTGCGCCCCGGTCCGGCAGGTCAGGGTGGTCGACGTGACAACCGTGACCGGACGGCAGGCCACCCCACCCACGGTGGCAGTGGCGCCCGAGCGGAATCCGGTCCCGGTGATCGTGACCTTCGTGCCCCCTCGGGTGGTTCCCTTGCCGGGCGAGATCCCGGTCACGGTCGGCGGTACCGCGGGAGGCGTGGCCGTGGTGAACTGCGCGACGGCGCCGAGCGTCGTCAACTCCCCGTTGCTGGCGCGCACCCGGTAGAAGTAGGTGGTACCCGGTTTGAGCCCGCTCAGGGCCGCCGCCACGGGGACCTCCGCGACCACTCCAGGCAGCGAGGCCGGATCACCGGGAACGCTGAGGACCCCTGACTCGAAGTCCGGGTCCAGCGAGTACTCGATGGTGATCTCGGTGACCGGAAGGTCGCTGTTGGCGTCGACGGTGCTGTGGGTGGCCGCGGCTGTGGTGGTGACCCCGGTCGGAGCCGACGCCTCCGTCACGACGGCGGGTCCGACGGTACTGAACTGGATCTCACCGGGCAGTCCGTCGTCCTCCTCCTGGCCGGTGGCCTCGGTCGTGTAGGTGGCGTTGGTCCCGGCTGTGGCCCGGACCTTGCTGCCACCCCCGCCACCGCTGCCGGTCGCTTCCTCCGCCGCAACGTCGAGGGCAGCACCGCCGCCGCCGTCGCCGTAGCCGCCGCCGCCCCCAGAACCGGCGGTTGCGATGTCGTCCTCGGGTCCGCCGCCGGCATCGCCACCGGTCGACCAGCCGAAGCCGCCGGTGCCGGTGACCGTCGCATAGCCGACCGCCGATCCGCCGGCGCCGCCGTCCCCGTTCCATCCCGAACCGCCCGCGCCTCCGACAACCGGGTAAGGCGACGCGCCGGTGCACCCACCGGCGACCGGCCCGCCTGCTCCGCCCGATCCGGTCTGGCCGACATTGCCACCGGCGCCCGCGCAGGCACCGTCGCCGTTGGCGCCCGTGCGGGCGCCGTCACCACCCTCGACCAGATTGGTTCCGCCCCCTCCGCCGCCGGCCTCGGCCAACGGAAGCCCGGCCGACACGATGGCGGAGCTGCCCCCACCGCTGGCGCCGGCGCCCCGATAGTCCGGGGCTTTGTCGGAATAGATCCCGCCGCCGGCCACGTAGAGGTCAAGAGTTGTGGCCTCAGGCACCGACAGGTCGAAGGAGATCTTCCCGGAGCCACCACCGGGAGCGTAGTTGGGGTCGTGCTGTCCGGCCCCGCCACCGCCGCCGAAGATGTGGTCCACCCGGAGGGACACCTGCCGGACGGATCCCGGTGTGCCCGGCGTGACGCATTGCTGGGCGGCGTCTCCTGCGTAGGTCCAGGTAGTGGGCGACCCACTCGTGCACT
>CAZVYU010000245.1:0-1822 GCA_964631645.1 uncultured Actinomycetes bacterium | reverse complement strand
TATCCGACATTACAGACATTGGACGCACCTCTTGAATTGAACAAACACCGGTATTTTGCACGCAAAGCGTGCCTTAACAAAGGCTTAATTCTAACTGAATAACAGTTCTTTGACCTAGATCAAATTCTCAAAAAAGCACGAACCAGCCCCTGTTTTCGGGCAAAAAAAAGGTGCACTGCCTTAGCAATGCACCCCAACCCCAACAGAGAAGTAAGGTCTGGGCCGAAGCCCGAACAACCCCACAGCGCGTAGTATCTTCTGAATCAGATGTCTGATACAAGAGTTAAATGGCTAAAATGCGTGCCAAGCACTAGCTATTTCACCATTCATTGACAATAATCAATTTTAGCTGCGGCGCAGCATGCGTTTAATCAGGCAAGCGGTCTTGGTGCACTGCTTTTTCTTTGAGGCCTGACGCTTTGGTCGCATCGCGATCCATAATAATTCTGTGCGCGGGACCCTCAAGGTCATCAAACTGTCCTGATCGTACGGACCACCAGAATAGCCCTGCAATGACGAATACCAGGATCACTGAGACCGGAATGAGCAAATAAAGAGATTCCATAGCGTCTATTCTGCCCCAAGCGGCTACTAATCGCGAATTTTCACCCGCTGCAGCCGCAGCGAATTTAAAACCACCCACAACGAGCTAAAGGACATGCCAACCCCGGCCAACCAGGGCGTTAGAAAGCCACACATCGCAACCGGCAGGGCAATCGCGTTATAAATAATGGCCCACCAGAGATTCTCACGGATGGTTTTACGGGCCGAGCGCGCCAGCCGGATCGCAGCAGGCAGCACTTGTAGATGTTGCCCAAGCAGAATGCAGTCAGCCTGAGTACGGGCAAGTTCGGTGCCCTCCCCCATGGCGACCGAGACCTGTGCATGGGCCAGTACAGGTGCATCGTTGATGCCATCACCCACCATGCATACGACCCGCCCAGCCGCCTGCAACGCCGCAACGCGTGCAAGCTTGGTCTGTGGCGTTTCACGCCCCGCTGCATCCGAGATGCCCAATTGCCGAGCAATGGCCTGGGCAACCAGCGGGTCATCTCCGGATAGCAAAGATACCGAGCATCCCAGCGCCTTGAGCGCATTGATGGCCGCAAACGCATCGGGCCGCAATGCATCAGAGATATCGAATCGCGCCAGCCAGCTACCCGGTTGCCCCAGGAATAGCGTCGTGGCCACGGATGAGGTCTCGACATGATCGGGCAAGGGGACCTCACCCACTAACTTGGCGACATAGGCCAGGTGGCCGATACGCAAACGCCGCCCGTCAATAGTAGCTTCGATCCCGCCGCCTGTTTCGTGGCTTTCGTCGCTGACCATTAGTCGTGATAGGTCACAAGAGCGCACCAGGGCTTGCGCCAAGGGGTGTGAGGAGGTCTGCTCCAGACTTGCAGCCAACTGCAGGCAAAGCGATTCATTCAACGCTGCCAAAGCCACGATACGCTCCAACTTCATAATGCCAGTGGTCAGGGTGCCGGTTTTATCGAACACAACATCAGTGACTTGCGCCAGCGTTTCAACCGCGTGCCCACGTGTGACCAATAATCCCTCACGGGCCAGCCTACCCGTAGCAATCGTCAAGGCGACTGGTGTTGCCAAAGACAGCGCACAGGGGCAACTCACCACCAACACCGCAACAGTGACCGGCAAAGCTCGCACCGGGTCGAGCCACCACCAGACAGCGGCCGTCACGGCTGCCAGCAATAACAATCCCCATAAAAACCAGGAAGCCACCCGGTCGGCCGTAGTCACCGCCACCGGTTTTTCTAACGCACCCCGTTCCATCAGCTTGAGAATGGCTGACAAACGC
>CAZVYU010000244.1:0-1825 GCA_964631645.1 uncultured Actinomycetes bacterium | reverse complement strand
CGGGTCGATCCGCCTTGGCCCGGTGCAGGCCGTGGTCCGCCTTGGCTTCGATACGGCGCTGCGCGCCTACTCACCCCGCGGCGGTGTGGGGTCGTGGTCCGCCTGGCTTCGATACGGCGCTGCGCGCTACTCACCCCGCGGCGGTGTGGGGTCGTGGTCTGCCTTGGCTTCATACGGCGCTGCGTCGGAAACGACCGATCCCCGCCTCGGCCGGGGCCGGACGGGGATCGGTTCAGGTCATCCTGAGTGGGGGGCTTCGAAGCGGCGCTTCGCGCCTATTCACCCCGCGGAGTCGAGTCGATCAGTCGAAGAACTGGGCGATCTCGACAGACTTCACGACCTTCTTGCGCAGCCGGAACGTCGTCACGTTGTTGCCCGCGACCACTTCACCCAGCTGGCAGATCTGCCACTTGTTGTTGACCTTCATGCAGTCCACACCCGGGTAGGCGTTCACGAGGCCCTTCTTGGTCGACCCCACGCCGATGCCCTTGCTGGTCTCCTGGTCGGGATCCTTCGTCGAGACGAAGATGACCTCTTTGTTCCACAACTGGACGGTCAGATCGCTGCCGCCCTGGCCGTACCACCACTCCTTGACGGTGCCGATGGTCTCGACCTGCATGCTCATCTTCTTGTCGGGCTGGCCCTTCTTCTTGACCACGGTCTTCTGCGACTGGCCGATCTTGATGCCGGCGATGCCGGTACCCGGCTTGATCTTGGCCTGGGCGGCGCTGGTGCCGGTCAGGACGAGGGCGGTGCCGGTCAGGCCGGCGATGGACAAAGCGGTGAGTCGGTTCATGAGGGGAATCTAACCGGCGCATGCCGCCATGGCGGGGTTTTGCGCCGGATTCCACTCGGTCGTCGGCAACGTCCTACCACCCGCCTATCGGGCACCCCTTTTCGCTGGCCCAGACTGGCCTCGTGGCCACAGATGCACGTTCTCGACGACCGTCGCTGCCCGGCCTTCTCGGTGCTGCGCTCTTGGGGGCCGTCGGCTTCTCGCCCTCGCTTCTGCCCCGATCTTCCCTGATCGCCGGGCTGCTGGCGGGTGTCGCTGCTGCCCTCGGCTACGGGATCGGAACGGCGGTCGGATCGGGTTTCAGCCGTGCCGCCCGTCGCCGGCCCCCGGGCCGCACGACAACGATCGTCGTGGTGGTCGCCTCGCTGCTCCTCCTCGCGGCGGGTGCCTGGCTGGGACTTGTCCGGCAGCAGGAACTCGCCGCCCTCATGCAGACCGCAGAGCCGGGACCGGAGTGGGCGGTCATCGCCGTGGTGGTCGCCATCGTCGTAACTGCCCTGCTCGTCCTCGCCGCCCGCGGGGTGCGGGCCTTGGTGCGGCTGCTCGCTCGGCCACTGCTCCGCATCCTTCCGGCGCCGATGGCCACCATCGCCGCGGCCCTGGCGGTCGCCATTGTCGGGGTCTTCGCGGTGAGCCGTCTCCCGGCATTCGCCACCACCGCGCTGGCGGGGATGTTCGAGTCGGCCAACAACCAGACCACAGCGGGACTGGTGCAACCCTCGAGCCCGGTGGTCACCGGGTCCCCGCAATCGGTCATGACGTGGGACAGCCTGGGTCACGACGGCCGCGACTTCATCGGGGGGGTCACTCCGCGCCGGTCGATCGCCACCTTCACCGGCGCCCCGGCCCGCGACCCGATCCGGGTCTACGCCGGCATCGAAGCCGCCGATACCGCAGCTGCTCGCGCCACCCTGGCGGTGCAGGACCTGGACCGGTTCGACGCCTGGGATCGAGCGGTGATCGCCATCGGAACCAGCACGGGGACCGGCACCGTCGACCAAGGTGAAGTCGCGCCGCTGGAGTACCTGT
>CAZVYU010000243.1:0-1830 GCA_964631645.1 uncultured Actinomycetes bacterium | reverse complement strand
CTCGACCGCTCGGATGAGACCCAGGTTGCCCTCTTGGATGAGGTCGAGGAACAACATGCCGCGACCCGTGTAGCGCTTGGCCAGCGAGACGACGAGACGCAGGTTGGCCTCGAGCAGGTGGTTCTTGGCCCGACGGCCGATGACCACGAGCTGTTCGAGTTCGTAGAGCTGATCGTCCTTGAGCTTCTTCACGAATGCCGGATCGGCCAGCTTCTCCTCGGCGAACAGCCCCGCCTCGATCCGCTTGGCGAGGACGACCTCCTGCTCGGCGTTCAGCAGGGGGACCTTGCCGATCTGCTTCAGGTAGTCCTTGACCGGGTCGGCGGTGGCGCCGGCGACGGTGACGGTCTGGACCGGTTCGTCGGTGTCGTCGTTGTCGGACAGCACAAAGGCCTGGGAGCCGGCTTCCTTGCCGTCGCCCTCTTCTTTGGCCTTGTCGGCGGTTGCCGGGGTCGCGTCCAGCGACTCCAGGTCCTTCGTCAGATCGGCCTCGGCTTGGGCCTCGATCTGGGCAGCGGCGTTCATGTCGACCTCTTCGGTGACCACTTCCACGACCGGCGCGGTGGCTTCCGTCACCTTCTTGGCCCCGGCTTTCGATGTCGACGCCTTGGTCGTCGGAGCCGTGCCGTTCTTGCCGGCGGCGGTCTTCTTGGCGGGCGCCTTCGTGGCAGCCGTCTTGGCCGCGGCGGTCTTCTTGGCGGGTGCGGCCTTGGTCGGGGCCTTGGTGCTGGCCTTCTTGGCGGTGCTCGCCTTGGCCGGCGCCTTCTTGGCGGCCTTGGCCGTCGTGGTCTTCTTCGTGGCCGCGGGCTTCTTCGCCGGCGACTCAGCAGCCTTGCCCCGGGCGGTCTTGGTGGTGACGGTGCGCTGGGCGGTGGCGGTCTTGGCTGCCAACAGTCCTCCTCGAGGCGGAATACGAAAGGCCCGTGTCAAGCCTTCGAAGAAGACTTGGACGGGCTGGGCGCCTGGGCACCAACGGACATTGTAGGCACGGAACCTGACATCCCGTGGATCCAACACCCCGCGGCGGTGCTCGCTCGCCTCAGTCTCAACACGTCGGGGAGGGGGATGATTCCCCTTCGCGGCGGCGTGTCTGCCCTGATGTACCCCCATCGGCGCGTGGCTATGCATGAGTTGACCGCTCAACCGGAATCCGGCCGCCCCGGCGAACTGTCGTCGATTCGGTCACCTCCGGCGCCTTCTGGGGCCGGGAATCGACGGTTTCGACGACATCTCGGCGAGAGCGCGCTAGCCCTTGGCTTTGGCAGCTGCCTTCTGCGCCTGCTTCCACTCGCGCACCTTGATCAGGCTTTCGGGACCGGTCACGTCGGCGATCGACATGCGTGTGCCCTTACGGCCGTAGGGAGCGCACGCCTGCTGCCAGCCGCGGGGTTTCACGTCCAGTTGCTTGGCCACCAGCGCCAGGAAGATTTTCGACTTCTGCTGACCGAACCCCGGCAGAGCTGCCAGCCGCTTCAGCACCTCTGTGCCGGTGCCGGTGGTCCAGATCGCGGCCGCGTCGCCGCCGTACTGATCGACCACGATCTGGGCCAGAGCCTGGATGCGGTCGGCCATCGAACCGGGGTAACGGTGGATGGCGGGAGGACCTTGGGCGGCCGCACGCAGCACCTCCGGATCCAGCGCAGCGATCGTCGCCGGATCGAGCCGGTCGGGAGTACCCAGCCGCTGGGCGAGCAACGCCGGCCCCGCGAAGGCGCGCTCCATCGGGAACTGTTGATCCAACAGCATGCCGACCAGCAGCGCGAACGGATCATGGGACAGCAGCCGGTCGGCGTCGGGATCCTGGGCCAACTTCAGATCAGGGCTCACCCG
>CAZVYU010000242.1:0-1830 GCA_964631645.1 uncultured Actinomycetes bacterium | reverse complement strand
CAGAAGCTCACCGGCCAACTGGTGCAGATGAACGGAAACCCCAGTAACGTGCTCGCCGGGGGCGGCACCTGCTTCGGCGACTCGGGTGGACCGTCGTTCCTGAACGGCTACCAGGTGACCGTCACGAGCTACGGTCTGACCGACAACTGTCGCTACATCGGTGGCTACCAGCGCGTTGACATCCCGGTCGTGCAGAAGTGGCTGGCGAAGTACGGCGTCACCCCCTGACGACGGGCTCACGCCGTTGGATGTCAACCCAAACCGGCGGACCGCCGATAGCGGGACACGAACAGAGCCGACCCCGCCGTTCCCGCTGCCACCAGCTCGTCTGATCGGCTCACGGGCACCGACTCGAACGTGACCGCCCCCGGCCAGCGCACGGGCAGAACGCCGGAGCGGCTCAGGGTCCGATCGGGGTGCCCGCTGCCGGTCAGCCCCACGAGCCACCGATCGACACCCACCCGGATCCCACCGCCGGGTGCCTTCGCGGCGCCGCAGAGGGTGGTGTTCCCGCCGGTGACACCGTTGGTGACCACTCGACCGTCACCTGCGCTCCCGAATGCGCGGTCGAGGCGGCCACGCGCGGTCAGACGAGCACTCAGAAGTGAGCCGGCCTCGCCGGGAAGTGCGCCGGATCCGGTCACGATGACCCGGCCACCTCCGGCGGGGACCAGCGCGCACGGGAACCACTGGGCGTTCTTGCCGTCGCCCGAGCGGAAGGCAACGACCCGATGGCCGTCGGCGCCGAAGGACCGCACGGGTCGACCCCGCCCGTCGGTGCGGAAGAGGCCTGCGCTTCCATGGCCGTCGCCGCCGATGGCATCGAGGTGTCCGGACGCCGTCACCCGGCCGTCGCGAGAGAGGACGAGTCCGCTGACCGCCGCACTGGCGGTGGTGACGGGATTCCAGAACATGCGCGACACCACACCGTCGCCGCCGTAGGACTTGTCGAGTCCACCATTCCGCGTGTACCGAGCGACGATCATGGGACGGCCTTGGGCGTTGGCGTTGGACGCGCCGACGACGATGCCGCCGTCCGGAGCGAGAGCCAGAGCCTCACCGATCCCGCCGACGGACGTCGTCACATAACCCCGCCGGGAGCCGAATGAACGATCCAGACCGCCTTGCGGCCGCAGGCGCAGGACCAAGATCGACCCCTGACCATATCCGCCGGTGATGACCACCTTGCCGGTTCGTTTCTGGACGCCGATACCGGTGGCGAAGATGGGGCCCGCCGCCACCGGGAACCTGGTCCGGAAGATTCCCCCCTGGGCAAAGGAACGGTCCAGGCGACCGTTGCGCAGATAGCGCACCACCGCGATCTGCGACTCCGAGCCCCGGAACACCTGGCCGGCGACCATCGTCCTGCCGTCGCCCAGGACCACGGAGACTCCGCTGGCAGCGGACCACCCGGGAACTGTCGTCGATACCCATCCGTGGCCGGCTCCGAAAGCGGGATCAAGGTGGAGGCGGCCCTGAGTGACCCCGGCTGCCGACAGCGTCGGCGACAGGGTCCCCAGAATCACGCCGGTCGTCAGTACGACCGCGCACTTGCGGGTGACGGACTGGTTCCGCCGGCCATGGGGCAGGGGAGAGCGCAGCCACTTTCGAGTCATTGAGCCTCCCTGAAGGTCGCGCCGAGTCTGACACCTGGTTCATGGCAGCGCGTCCGGTTTCGGCGAACTGTGCCTGGGGGGCGGAGTCCCGAGCCAGCCGCACCGTCTTCAGAAAAGAGTTGTGGAATATAGGAATTCTGCGGCTTGTCCCCTTGTGAATGTATCGAACATGTGTTCGAATAGGATATGGCGGAGAAACCAGAACCGACGACCC
>CAZVYU010000241.1:0-1846 GCA_964631645.1 uncultured Actinomycetes bacterium | reverse complement strand
ACAGGTACTCCAGCGGCGCGACTTCACCTTGGTCGACGGTGCCGGTCCCCGTGCTCGTACCGATGGCGATCACCGACCGGTCCCACGCGTCGAACCGGTCCAGGTCCTGCACCGCCAGGGTGGCGCGAGCATTCGCAGTATCGGCGGCTTCGATGCCGGCGTAGACCCGGATCGGGTCGCGGGCTGGGGCGCCGGTGAAGGTGGCGATCGACGCCCATGGCGTGACACCGCCGATGAAGTCGCGGCCGTCGTGGCCCAGGCTGTCCCACGTCATGACCGATCGCGGGGACCCGGTGACCACCGGGCTCGAGGGTTGCACCAGTCCCGCGGTGGTCTGGTTGTTGGCCGACTCGAACATCCCCGCCAGGGCGGTGGTGGCGAATGCCGGGAGTCGGCTCACCGCGAAGAGCCCGACAATGGCGACCGCCAGGGCCGTGGCGATGGTGGCCATCGGCGCCGGAAGGATGCGGAGCAGTGGCCGAGCGAGCAGCCGCACCAAGGCCCGCACCCCGCGGGCGGCGAGGACGAGCAGGGCAGTTACGACGATGGCGACCACCACGGCGATGACCGCCCACTCCGGTCCCGGCTCTGCGGTCTGCATGAGCGTCGCCAGTTCTTGCTGGCGGACGAGGCCCCGCCAGGCACCCGCCGCGAGGAGGACCAGCGAAACGGCGATCACCAGGATCGTTGTCGTGCGACCCGCCGTCCGGCGCCCGGGCAGCCGGCTGAGACCTGCCCCGACCGCAGCCCCGAGTCCGTAGCCGACGGCGGCGGCAACACCCGCCAGGAGCCCGGCGATCAGAGAAGATCGCGGAAGAAGCGAGGGCGAGTAGCCGACGGCGCCCAATATCGCGGCGCCGAGAAGGCCGGGCAGCGACGGCAGTCGAGAACGTCCCTCCGTGGCCACGACGCCAGTGTGAGACAGCAGACCGGGCGCCGGCTCGGGGGGTGGTCCGGACAGTTGCCGACGACCGAGTGCAATCCGCTCCAAAATCCCGCCATGGCGGCATGCGCCGGTTAGATTCCCCTCATGAACCGACTCACCGCTTTGTCCATCGCCGGCCTGACCGGCACCGCCCTCGTCCTGACCGGCACCAGCGCCGCCCAGGCCAAGATCAAGCCGGGTACCGGCATCGCCGGCATCAAGATCGGCCAGTCGCAGAAGACCGTGGTCAAGAAGAAGGGCCAGCCCGACAAGAAGATGAGCATGCAGGTCGAGACCATCGGCACCGTCAAGGAGTGGTGGTACGGCCAGGGCGGCAGCGATCTGACCGTCCAGTTGTGGAACAAAGAGGTCATCTTCGTCTCGACGAAGGATCCCGACCAGGAGACCAGCAAGGGCATCGGCGTGGGGTCGACCAAGAAGGGCCTCGTGAACGCCTACCCGGGTGTGGACTGCATGAAGGTCAACAACAAGTGGCAGATCTGCCAGCTGGGTGAAGTGGTCGCGGGCAACAACGTGACGACGTTCCGGCTGCGCAAGAAGGTCGTGAAGTCCGTCGAGATCGCCCAGTTCTTCGACTGATCGATCGACTTCCGCTGGGTGAATAGGCGCGTAGCGCCGTATCGAAGCCCCCACTCAGGATGACCTGAACCGATCCCCGTCCGGCCCGGCCGAGGCGGGGATCGGTCGTTTCCGTACGCAGCACCGCGCCCCACACCGCCGCGGGGTGAGTAGCCGCGCAGCGCCACCCGCCGCGGGGTGAGTAGCCGCGCAGCGCCACCCGCCGCCGGGGTGAGTAGCGCGAAGCGCGTATCGAAGCCAAGGCGGACCACGACCCGCACCCACCCCCCCCCGCCGCGGGGTGAGTAGCGCGAAGCGCGTATCGAAGCCAAGGCGGACCAC
>CAZVYU010000240.1:0-1853 GCA_964631645.1 uncultured Actinomycetes bacterium | reverse complement strand
GACAGTGCGGCCGCCTGGTTCGGCCGTGAACCCGACGTCCGGGTTGCTCCCCCCGAGGACCTACCCGGGCTGACGGTCCCGCTGGTGGAGTGTGCCTGGCAGCGGCTGCCCGCCAGCGGAGCGTGGCTGTCGGACCGGGCCGCGCAGGACCTCCGCTCCGAACTGAGGCGACGCCTGGCTGGCCTGCTGCAGACCTCCGTCGACATGGAATTCCGTCGGGCCGGCCAGACCTGGCAGTCGTGGCTGCAGCTGATGACCCGGGGTGGCGCGTTCCCGCTGTGGCATCGCTACCCGGTCCTCGCACGGCTGATCGGCACAGCCGCCCTGAACTGGGTGGCGGCCACCGGCGAGTTCCTGGATCGGATCCACCGGGACGCCGGACCCCTGACCGAGCTGGTCGGAGATCGTCCGGTCCAGATCGATTCGGTGGTCAGCGGCCTGTCGGACCTGCACAGTGGTGGCCGCCGGGTGCTGATCGTGGCGGTGCGCACCGCTGCCGATCAACACGTTCGGGTTGTCTACAAGCCGCATGATCTGTCCGGGGAGCGACTGCTGGGTCAGGTGTTGACCTGGCTCGAGGAGCGCGGCATCGAGTCCGGCGCGGCCCCCGCGGTCCTGACCCGCTCCGGCTACGGCTGGGCCCAGTTCGCCGAACACACTCCCTGCGCCGATCCGGCCACCTACTACCGCCGCTCCGGCGCGCTGGCCGCCGCCCTGTTCGCGCTGGGCGCCACCGATTGTCACGCGGAGAACATCGTCGCCCGCGGCGACGAACCAGTGGTCGTCGACGCTGAGACGATCTTGCAGCCCACCCTGCGCACCGAGGACGACTCCCCTCCGTTCGATGACGTCGTCGACGGGATGTTTCTTCCCCGCTGGCTGCGGATCGGTGGCCAGGCCGTGGACATGTCCGGGCTGGGTGGGCATCCGCAACCGTGGCGGCGGCGCTCGCTGCAGTGGGTGGCGGCAGGGACGGACGACGCTCACCTGGTGCCACGCAGCGATCCGGTCGATGTGCCGGGCGCAGTCGTGCGAACCGCCGACGGCGTGATCCATCACCCCGCCGATCACCTCGATGATGTCGTGGCCGGGTTCACCGACGCGTGGGGTTTCCTGGCCACGCATAGACAGGAGCTGATCGACGGCCCACTGGCCGGCTTGGCCGCCGCGCGGGTGCGGGTCCTCGTCCGCATGACGCGGACCTATGCTCGGGTCGCTCAGACCGCGCTGGTCCCGCCCCTGCTGCACGACGGCTTGACCCGATCAGTGCACCTGGACCACCTGGCGCGGTCGTTCCTTGACCGAACCGACTGGGCCACCAGCCTGGCCCTAGCCGACGGGGAACGTGACCAGCTCGAGGTCGGTGACATCCCGTTCTTCGAGGTGGCCGGTGCCGACGACGCGTTGGTCACCGACGAGGGGCGCCTCGGATTCGCGGAATCCGCCGAGGCCCGCGCGCTTCGACGAGTGACCGGTCTGACGCAGCACGGCTTGGAGCGGCAGCTGGATCAGGTCCAGTCGGCCCTCCGGCTGGCACCGCGCCGCGTGCGGGCCACGTGCTTCGCAGCGGCACGTCCCGTCACCGATCCGACCACCGGCGCGGAGGAGGGCGACATCCGGGCTGCCGTCGCGCGACTGGCGGATCAAGTCCTGCGGCAGACCGGAGGCGGGCGCCCCTTCGGGCCGGTTGCGGTGAGTGTGGACCAGTGGGGGTTGGAGTCCGCACCGCCGGGACTGTACGACGGCGTGACGGGGATCGCGCTGGGACTGGCCGGGGCCGCCGCGGCGCTCGACCGGTCCGACGCGCGCGCCCGAGCAACGCAACTGTGGGCGAACGACCTCGCCGCCGCACG
>CAZVYU010000239.1:0-1862 GCA_964631645.1 uncultured Actinomycetes bacterium | reverse complement strand
AGAACATCAGCTTCCCAAGCTGACAGTGCGGGTTCGATTCCCGTCACCCGCTCCAGCAGCCCCCCGCACTCGCCGATGAGGGCGCAGACCAACGGTCGTCCCCAGCACCCATGCTGACTGGTCGATGACAGCGACTCGAAGCGCCGATTCAGAAGATCGAGCCGACGGGTCACGGCGTCGGGAATGGATGTGGGGGAGCGGGGTCCCCCATCGCCCCGTGTGACGTTCCGTTGGTCGCATGCCCGACTGCACTTACCCCAATATAGATGTACGATACATATATGTCCGCACCGATCCTCGTCACTGGAGCGGGCGGCAACATCGGACGCCCCGTGGTCGCCGGACTCCTCGCAGTCGGCGCTGACGTACGAGCCGCCGTTCCCCCCGGTCAGCCGATGCCGCCCGTCCCGCACACCGCCGCGGGTGACACCGGAGCGTCGAGCTCCTCCGGCACGGCCGCCGACTTCGAGACGGTCGACTTCGACTTCACCGACTCGACCACCTGGGCCGCTGCGTTCACCGGCGTCGACACCATGTTCCTGTTGCGCCCGCCGCAACTGTCCAAGGTCGAACGTGACCTGGTGCCGGCCCTCACCTCGGCCCGCGCGGCGGGGGTGCGGCACGTGGTGTTCCTGTCGCTGCAGGGCGCCGATCACAACCGCTTCGTGCCCCACGCGAAGGTCGAGCAGTGGCTTGTCAGCAGCGGCATGGACTGGACCTTTGTCCGGCCATCGTTCTTCATGGAGAACCTGTCGACGACCCACGCCTCCGACATCCGCGACCGTGACGAGATCTGTGTCCCGGCCGGCAGCGGCGCCACGGCCTTCGTCGCAGCCGACGATGTCGCGGCGGTGGCAGTCGCCGCGCTGCTCGACCCGGCGGCACACCGCAATCGCGCCTGGACCCCGACGGGCCCGGCGGCGCTCACCTACGACCAGGTCGCCGCCGACCTGTCGGCCGCGCTCGGCCGCCCCATCCGCTACACCCACCCGGGGGCGCTGCGCTACGCGTGGCACGCCGCGCGCACCCTCGACATGCCGCTGCCCATGGTGGCCGTGACCACCGCCATCTACTCGGTCGCACGGTTCGGCCGCGCCGACGGACTCACCGACGACGTCCGCACCGTCACCGGTCGGCCACCGCAGGACTTCACCACGTGGGCGGCGGCTCACACCGAGGCCTGGCGATGACCGATCCGAACGAACAGATCGATGCCGCCCTGCTCGCCCTGCGCCACATGTGGTCGGCGCCCCCGCACGTACGTGACCCGAAGCTCGGTCCGGTCGATTCCTCCAGCGTCCAGATCGTGACTGTCCTGGCCGACCGGCCCGGTGCCACGATCGCGCAGCTGGCCCAGGCAATCGACGTCGCTCCATCCACTGCCAGTCGCCTGGTGGCACGAGCCGAGACCGCCGGCCTCGTGCGCCGCGCGGCGGGAGTGGACGACGCACGGCAGGTCACCCTGCGTCTGACTCCCACTGGACGCACGCTGGCGCGTCGGTCCCGGCGGTTCCGGGCCGCTTATCTGGCGCAGCTGACCCAGGACTGGAGTCCCGCCGATCGACAGCACTTCGCCCACCTGCTGCAGCGCTTCGCGCACGCTGTCACTCAGCAACCGCCGTCCCGCACGGCGGAGCCCAACGGCCACCGAGACCCCGCTCCGACTCACCCAACCCTTTCTGGAGGACCCTCATGACCGACCGCACCATCGCCGTCATCGGCGCCACCGGACGAACCGGCCGTCCCCTTGTCCAGGACCTGCTCGACCGGGGCGCGACCGTGCGGGTACTGGTCCGCGACCCCAGCAAGCTGGGCAACCTCGTCGACCGTGTGGCCGTCGTGACCGGTGCCAGCACCGACCC
>CAZVYU010000238.1:0-1868 GCA_964631645.1 uncultured Actinomycetes bacterium | reverse complement strand
GTCGCCACCAGTTGTGGGTCGCCTACGGCGACGGAGGCATGGCGCCGACGACCGGCTCCTTCGCTCGCTCAGTCTCCGATCGTCGCCACCATGATCGCCTTGATCGTGTGCAACCGGTTCTCCGCCTGATCGAACGCGATGTTGGCGTTGGACTCGAAGACGTCGTCGGTCACTTCGAGGCCGTTCTTCATGCCGGTCGAGGCCGCGACATCCTGGCCGACCTTGGTGTTGGTGTCGTGGAAGGCCGGCAGGCAGTGCATGAACTTCACGTTCGGGTTGCCGGTCTTCTTCATGGCCGCAGCGTTGACCTGGTACTTCTTCAGCAACTTGATGCGCTGGTCCCAGACCTCCTTCGGCTCACCCATCGACACCCAGACGTCAGTCATTACGAAGTCCGAGCCGGGCAGCGCCTTGGCCGGATCGTCGGTGAGCATGATGCGGGCGCCGGACTCCTTGGCCCGCTCCTTGGCGTCCTTCTGCACCTCTTTGCTCGGCCACAGGTCCTTGGGGGAGCAGATGCGCACGTCGGCGCCCATGATCGCACCCATGATCAACAACGAGTTGCCCATGTTGGAACGGGCGTCGCCCATGTAGGTGTAGGTGATGTCGGAGATCGGCTTGCCGCGGCTGTGCTCGCTCATCGTCAGGAAGTCGGCCAACATCTGCGTGGGGTGCCACTCGTCGGTCAGACCGTTCCACACCGGCACATCGCTGTACTTGGCGAGTTCTTCGACGTTGACCTGACCGGAGCCGCGGTACTCGATGCCGTCATAGAAGCGGGACAGCACTCGCGCGGTGTCGGCGATCGACTCCTTGTGGCCGATCTGCGAACCGGACGGATCCAGATACGTGACCCCGGCGCCCTGGTCGTAGGCGCCGACCTCGAACGCACAACGGGTGCGGGTGGAGGTCTTTTCGAAGATGAGGGCGACGTTCTTGCCCTTCATCCGCTGACGCTCGTTGCCGGTGTATTTGGCGCGCTTCAGGTCGCGGGACAGGTCGAGCAGGAACTGCAGTTCCTGCCGCGTGAAGTCCAGTTCCTTGAGGAAGTCGCGGTTACGGAGATTGACGGGCATTGATGAATCCTTCTTGGTTGTTGCTGTGTCGTGGTGATCGGTGATGGGGGAGAGCAACTGCGGGCCGGCCGGAGCCGGCCCGCAGCGCAGGTCACGAGTCGGCGGAGCCGCGCTCCATCGGGCAGGACATGCAGCGCGGGCCACCGCGGCCACGGCCGAGTTCGTTGCCCACGATGCTCACGATCTCGATCCCGTTCTTACGCAGGAACGTGTTCGTGGTCTCGTTGCGGTCGTAGCCGAAGATGACGCCAGGGGCGACGGTCAGGAAGTTGTTGCCGTCGTTCCACTGCTCCCTGGCCGCACCGAGTTCGTCGATGGGCGTGAACAGCGGAATCATCTTGTCCACCCCGACTGCGTCAGCCAGGACCGGCCACAACTCCTCATTCTCGTCGATGTCGTAGGCGCCGCTGTCGTCCTTCTTCGTGAGAGTGAAGGTGCGCAGTTCCTCCGGCAGTTCGGAGTAGACCGAGAACTTGTCCTTGTCGATCATGGTCATCGCGGTGTCGAGGTGCATCAGACTCCGGGTCTTGGGCAGCTCGACCACGATCACCTTGTTGATCTGGCTGTCCGGCGCACTGAAATACGCCTGGGTCAACATGCCGATGCCCTGCGGCGTCGTGCGCTCACCCATGCCGATCATCACTGTGCCGTTACCGACGACCAGGATGTCGCCACCCTCGATCGTCGCCGGCTCGTGGTGTTCGTCGTCGTTGCCGTAGTAGAAGTGCGGCATTTCATCCTTGAACTCCGGGTGGAAGTTCCAGATGACCCGGCTGTGCAGCGTTTCGCGCT
>CAZVYU010000237.1:0-1890 GCA_964631645.1 uncultured Actinomycetes bacterium | reverse complement strand
GCGCCGCACAACGCGGGCCGGATTGCCCACCGCCACGACCCGCTCCGGCAGGTCCCGGGTCACGACAGACCCGGCGCCGACCACGGTATCGGCGCCGATGGTCACGCCGGGACACACGATCACCCCGCCACCGAGCCAGACGTTGGCGCCGATCGTGATGGGCTGCGCCGACTCCCACTTGGCTCGCCGCCGTTCCGGGGCCACGGGATGAGTGGGGGTCAGCAACTGCACCTGGGGTCCGATCTGCACGTCGGAGCCGATGACGATGCGGGCGACGTCGAGGGCGACCAAGCCGTAGTTCGCGAACACGCGATCTCCGACGAAGATGTTGCGCCCGTAGTCGACCCGCACCGGAGGTCTCAACTCACAGTCGGATCCGATCGAACCCAGCAACTCGACGAGCAGTTCGTGCCTCAGGTCTGACGCATCCGGGGCGGTGGCGTTATAGCGGTCGGCGAGGGCGATCGCCCAGGTGTTGGCGGCGGCGATGCGCGGGTCGTCGGCCACATACTCCAGGCCGGCCGACATGCGCTCGAACATGTCCATGGGGTCACCCTCGGGGCGGGGTCGCCGGCGCCCGCTACCTCTCGACAATCCGGGACACGGGCCCGTTCAGTGACACGGTGTAGACCCTCCCGCGGCCGTCCTCGCCGAACGACACCAGGCTGCTCACCGACAGCCCGGTCGCTCGGTCGCCCGTCGCGCCGCCTGAACCCAGACGCACGGCCCGGATCCCCGGTCGACAGAAGTCGCCGTACAGGTACTGGCCGGTCAGGGATGGCAGCGTCGAGGTGCGCACGATGTAGCCGCCGGTGACCGAGCACCACCCCTGGTCGTGCGACATCGTCCTGACCGGCGGGAGCAATCGCTTCGGACTTCCGGCTGCGAATCGCTGACGTCCCTCGAAGACGCGCCAGCCGAAGTTGCGGCCCGCCGCCTTGCCCCGCTGGGCGAAGTTGATCTCCTCCCACTGGTTCTGGCCGACGTCGGCCACGGTCAGACCACCCGTGACCCGGTCGAAGGAGAACCGCCACGGATTGCGCAGACCCGAGGCCCAGATCTGCGGACGGACGCCGGACCGGCCCACGAAGGGGTTGCTGCGCGGCACGGTGTACGCGCGCTTTCCCGATGGCCTCGGGTCGATGCGGAGCATCTTGCCCAGCAGGGTGCGCGGGTTCTGGGCGTTGTTCGCCGGATCGCCGCTCCCGCCGCCGTCGCCCATCCCGATGTAGAGCAAGCCGTCGGGGCCGAACTGCAGTTGGCCGCCGTTGTGGTTGGCCGCCGGCTGCCGCACCCGCAGCACGGGGCGGCGCTGTCCGGCACGATTGGGAGCGCCCCTTCTCGCGCGGTACTCGACGACCCGGGTGTCACCGGAGTTGTCGGTGTAGTTGACGTAGAACCGCCGCGACGACGCATAGTCGGGCGAGAAGGCCATGCTCAGAAGGCCCTGCTCTCCCTCGGTGGAGACCCGGGAACGCAGATCCAGGAACGGTCGCCGCAGGACCTTCCCGTCCTTCACCACCTTGATCCGGCCGGTCTTTTCCACGACGAACAGCCGCCTGCGGTCGCCCCGCGGCGCGGTGACGTAGGTCGGCTGGTCGAACGAGCCGACCCGCACCAGTCGCAGCGGAGATTCCGCCGCCTGGGCCGGCGGGATCGCGACGACAAGAGGGGCCAGTGCCGCCAGGGCGACGGCCCCGATGGTCACGCGTGCAGTGAGCATGCAGTGAGTGTGCGGGCGGGGGTTCTTCTGGCGCAACCACCCACCCGCATGCAGTGCGACAGTCGGACCTGGTTAGGGTTCGGCGTTGCTCGGCGTCAGGAGAAATCCATGGAGATCAGCGCGGGAGACACCGCCTGGGTGCTGATGAGTGCGGCGCTGGTCATGCT
>CAZVYU010000236.1:0-1933 GCA_964631645.1 uncultured Actinomycetes bacterium | reverse complement strand
GCTCTCGAGATCCCCGGGCTGGACAGCGTGCACCTGCGGCACTAGTCCGGGTGCGGCGCGGCGCGATCGCGCTTGACCGACGACCGGCGTCGTTTGGCCGCCAGTCGACGTTCGACGGACGACCGGGATGGCCGAGTCGGGCGGCGTTTCCTTCGACGGGGCGCAAGTGCGGCGCGTAACTGCTCGGCAAGACGCAGCCGCGCTGCGCGACGGTTCTGCCACTGGCTGCGATGATCCGAGGCCACCACCAGCAGACCCCCGTGGTTCAGCGCCAGTCGCGCCACCAACAGGTCGCGTCGGCCGATGGACAGGGACGGCGAGGTGCGCGGGTCCCACGACAGCGACACCCGAGAATCAGTCGTGTTCACCGACTGCCCCCCGGGGCCGGACGAACGCGAGAACCGCCAGACCAGTTCGTGGGCCGGGATGATCAAGTCCTTGGTCACCGTCAGGTCGCCGGCGACGTCCTCCATGGCCTGTTCCGCGCCGCGCTTCAGGCGGCCTGCGGATCCAGTCCGTTGGCGGCCCTGATCGCGTCGACGACCTGCTGCATGATGACCGTGGCGTCGTAGTCCTTGGGGGTGAACACTGCAGCCGCACCTGCGGCCTGCAACTCCGCGGCGTCGCGGTCGGGGATGATCCCTCCCACCACTACCGGTACGTCCGTCAGTCCCGCGTCGCGCAGGCCCTGGATCACGTCCGGCACGAGTTCCATGTGTGATCCGGACAGGATCGACAGACCGACCACATCGACGTCCTCGGCGACGGCGGCAGCCACAATCTGATCCGGGGTGAGCCGGATCCCCTGATAGATGACCTCGAATCCGGCGTCGCGCGCGCGCACCGCGATCTGCTCGGCCCCGTTGCTGTGACCGTCCAGACCCGGTTTGCCGACGAGCATGCGCAGCCGACCTCCGAGTTCGTCACCGGTATCGGCCACCGACTCACGCACCGCCGTCAGGGCGTCGCCGGCCTCGACAACGCCGACCACGCCGCTGACACCGGTCGGTGCGCGGTACTCACCGAACACCTCGCGCAACGCTCCGGCCCATTCGCCGGTGGTGACCCCCGCCCGGGCGCAGGCGAGCGTCGCGTCCATGAGGTTCGCATCCGTGGCGGCCTGCTCCTTGAGCGCGTTGATGGCGACCTCGACCTCGAGTTCGTCCCGCCCTTCGCGCCACTGCTTGATCGCATGGATCGCGGCGGCCTCGACCGCCGGATCGACCGTCTGGATTGCGGTGTCGAGGTCGGCCAGCAGCGGGTTCTCTTCCGTCGTCTCGAACCGGTTGACCCCCACGATCGGGTCCTCGCCCGCTTCGATGCGGGCCCGTCGCGCGGCGTGCGACGCCACCAGTTGCTGCTTCATGTAGCCGGACTCGACCGCCGCCACGGCGCCGCCCATCTCCTGGACCCGATCGATCTCCTCCTTGGCGCCGGCGACGAGCTCGGCAACCTTGGCCTCGATCACGGGCGAGCCGGTGAAGATGTCGTCGTATTCGAGCAGATCGGACTCGAACGCCAGCACCTGCTGGATCCGCAGACTCCACTGCTGATCCCAGGGCCGGGGCAGACCCAGTGCCACGTTCCACGCCGGCAACTGCACGGCCCGGGCGTCCTTGGACAACGTCACGGCCAGCATCTCCAGCACGATGCGTTGGATGTTGTTCTCGGGCTGCGCCTCGGTCAGGCCGAGCGAGTTGACCTGCACGCCGTAGCGGAAGCGCCGCTGCTTGGGGTCGGTGACGCCGTACCGCTCGGCGGTGATCTCGTCCCACAACTGGACGAAGGCGCGCATCTTGCACATCTCTTCGACGAACCGGACCCCGGCGTTGACGAAGAACGAGATCCGGGCCACGACCTTGCCGAACTCCTCGGCGGGCACCTGCCCGGAGTCCCGCACCGAGTCGAGCACCGCAATGGCCGTGCTCATGGC
>CAZVYU010000235.1:0-1943 GCA_964631645.1 uncultured Actinomycetes bacterium | reverse complement strand
GGCGGTATCCGACGCGAAGGAGGACCGCTGTGGCTTCCGAGATCAATGAGTTCACACAATTGGCATACGAAGGCGGACAGCCTCTGACGACCACCCCGGTCGTCGGTCATCCGTCCTCATCGACTGAGTCATTACTGTCACAGTCTCGGGGGCCGGTTCGGGACGGCGAGATCCGTGTCACGGTCCTTGGGTCGGGAGACCCGTTCGTGAAGCCGAGCCAAGCCTCTGCGTCGCTGCTCATCCAGGTCGGGAATCCTGAACGGGACTTCTTCTTCTTCGATCTCGGCTCAGGCGCCCTTGCCAACTTCAACGGCTTGGGACTTCCGGTCACAGCGACGACCAAGGTGTTCCTGACCCACCTGCACGCCGACCACGTCGGCGATATGCCGACCTTGATCTGGAGCCTGGCCAAGGCAGGTCGACGCGATCCGGTGGAAGTGTGGGGGCCGGCCGGGGAAGTCCCCGAACTCGGTACCCGGTCCTATACCGAGCATTTGGCCGCTGCTCATGCCTGGGACATGAAGTCCCTGGACGGGCATCCGGGCCAGTCCGGTGCCCATACCGAGACAACGGAGGTGCCCTGGGACCGGACCGCTGTCGTCTACGACCGCAACGGTGTCCGGATCTCCTCGTTCCCCGTGATCCACATCCTCAACGGATCCGTCGGCTACCGGCTCGACTTCAACGGTCGCAGCGTCGTCTTCTCCGGCGACACCCGGCCCTGCAAGCCGCTCGTCGAGGCCAGCGACGGTGCTGATCTGCTCATCCACGAGACGTTCCCCTCCCCATCGGTATTCGCCCGGAAGGCCGGTGTCCCGCCGGCGTTCGCGGAACAGGTCGTCAATGGCGCTCACACCAGTCCCACCATGGCCGGAAAGGTGTTCGCGCGAGCCGGCGCCCGGATGTCCGTGATGTGGCACCTGGCTGTCGATCACGAAGTCGTCGGGCCCGCCTACGCCGACATGCGCACCGCGTATGACGGACCGGTGACCATCGCCCAGGACCTCACGGTGTTCGACATCAGCGCGGACGGAATCGTCACCCGGCAGGCCAGCGTGGACGAGGCCGCGTGGCCCGTGATCGGCCCGACGAAGGTGACCGGTCCACCCTTGTCGCGCGCGCCGACGCCACCGGCGTGGTGGGCGGACGCGCTCCTGACCGATTGACCCCTTGGTATGGCACCATGACCCGGGTGATCGCCGGACGGGCCGGTGGTCGGGGAGGGTTTCTCATGCGTCTGCGCACGATCGTCAGTAGCACCGCCGCGCTCGTTCTGGCCGTGCCGGCCGTCGTCGCCACTACGCCGGCCGGTGCCATCACCGGCGGTCAGGCTGACGGGGTGGCGCATCCCAACGTGGGTCTGGTCCTCTTCTACAGCAAGGACGGCGATGTCAACGCCCGCTTCCGGTGCACGGGCACGCTCGTCACCCCCACGGTGGTGCTGACTGCCGGGCACTGCACGGACGGAACGGTCGGCAAGACGTTGGTGACGTTCGCCTCGACCATCGCCGAGCAGCCGCCGTCGGGTCTTTCCCGGGCCGCCGACGACACGGGGACGGGGGAGTCGACGACCGGGTTCACGTCCGTGCCCGCGGGGTACTCCGGCGGCACCGCCCACACGCATCCCGAGTACAGCGACTTCACCGACGTCCGCAACTGGAACGACGTGGGTGTCGTGACGCTGGACACCCCGGTGTCGTCCGACGTCGCCACTCCTGCGCGGCTTGCCCCCAGTAACTACCTGTCGGCGTTCGCCCAGCCAGCGCTGAACAAGACCGTCTTCACCCTGGTGGGCTACGGCACCGAGGTGCGCAAGCCGGACAGTGGCCCGCAGAAGCCCACGCCCCAGAGCTACCCGCTGCTGCGCCGCGTGACCACGTCGCAGGGCCAGAAGCTCACCGGCCAACTGGTGCAGATGAACGGAAACCCCAGTAACGTGCTCG
>CAZVYU010000234.1:0-1945 GCA_964631645.1 uncultured Actinomycetes bacterium | reverse complement strand
GCCGCCGGCCTCGGGACTCCACCCAGTGCTGGAACTGCTCCGCCGAGGACACGAAGCCGCGGGCAGGCAGCACCTCGAGGTCTCGGCCTTGGACAAAACGCAGTGCCGCTCGCGAAGTCGGGTGGCAGACCGTGACGGTGCCTACGATCCGGCTCAAGCCCTCGGCATAGGAGTCGGCGCGCACGTAGGTGCAGCGCTCTCCGAGTTCAGCCGCTCGATGCCGCATGGCCGACAGCGCAAGGTGCGCCTTGGCGCGATGGAACCGGCGCCGAGCCAACACTCCACGGGACTCGATCATCAGCACCCGCTGATCCTGGTGGTCCAGGAAGTGCGGGCCGAGTTGGTCGCCGAAGATCCAGCGAACGGTCACTCCACCGGTCCGCTCGTCTGGCTCATGGTCGACCCGCCCGGCTCAGATGTCCTGCTCGAACGGCGAGTGTTTCTTGTACTGCGCGACAGCCTGGCGTACCTCGGCGATCATGCCGTGCAGCAGTTGGTCGATCCGCTCCCGATCCTCCGGCCCGTCGTACTGGGACAGTTCGATCAGTTGGGTCTTGGTGGCCAGGATGCTGTTGAGCCGGTGATCGAGTTTCACGTGTCCCAGCATCGGCATCTTGGTGATGTTGGCGAAGTCGGTGCGCCACATGGTGAGCAGATCGTCGGGATCAGCCAGGTAGTTCTTCACCTCGGCCATGACCGACAGCGTCGCCTTCGAGCCGACCACTGCTTCGCTCAGCTTTCCGCCACCGGTCTTTCGGTCGAGCGTCACCTGAACGGTGTGCAGAACTTCGTCTTTGGGGGTGGCGAACAGGATCGCCTGGAAGCCGGTGTCGAGGGCGTTTCCGGTGTTGTAGCTGATCGTCGGGTAGCCCATGCGGGCCATGGACGCGATCATCTGGCCGATGACGACCTCGTCGCGGGACTCGCGCATCTCCTTCTTGTTCGCGTAGTCCATGAGTTTGTTGAACATGTCAGACTCCGATCCGGCCGCTGAGGTAGCGGGACAGCGAATGGACCGCGGCGTAGAGGTCGCGGCTGATGGGGCTGGTTTGGACCAGTCCGTCGAAGTAGTCGTCCAGATTCAGCAGCAGGTTCACCTGGGCGTACACGTAGCCCGTGCTCATGTCACCGTCGAAGGTGATGACCCCCGGTTCGCTGGCGTTGCTGATCATCGACGACTTCATTTCCTGTTTGATCGTCGACATCACCCGACCCAGATCGCGGACCCGTTGTCCGTAGGCCACGGTGACTTGCACCAGCCGACCCTGCGCCTGGGCCCGCACCGGGTCCTCCGACAAGGCCACGATCCGCACGGCCAGACGGTGGTCGCCGGACTGGAACCGGCACATGTGGCTCTGACCGTCGGACTCCAGGTCGATGAGTTGCCAACCGGACTCGACGTACGAGGCGATCACCGAGCCGAGCGCCACATCGTCCACACGGCGGGCGTGTTCCCAGATGTTCCACCGCTTCCAACTGGAGGCGACGAGTTCGACGAAGCGCTCCTCGAGAACCTCGGGATCGTTGGGGTTCGGCGGCGAATCCGCGGGTTGAGTCGATTCCGTCGGGGTGGTCATCAAATCCTCCTGTCGCTGCCGGTCAAACTACCGTGCCCTACATTCCGGACGGGCGCGATCCTGGGTCCCCCATCTGTCATAGTGCGAGCCATGAGTTCCGCGTTCGGGGATCTGCCTGAAGCGGTGCGAGGCCTCGGCGCCCGGCTCCGACTCACCGCGCTGGAGCGACATCACAACAACCGGGTGGTGCTCGGGTTGTATGTCTTGATCAACTCAGCATTGGCGATCGCGGTGTTGGCGAGCGTGGCGGCGCTGACCGATCAACCCTTCATCTTCCCGTCGTTGGGACCTACTGCTTTCCTGCTGTTCTTCGCCGGCATGAACGTGCAGTCAGCACCACGGAACGCCTTCTTCGGACACCTCATCGG
>CAZVYU010000233.1:0-1951 GCA_964631645.1 uncultured Actinomycetes bacterium | reverse complement strand
GTCGATGTGACCGATGGTGCCGATGTTGACGTGCGGCTTGGTCCGCTCGAACTTCTCCTTCGCCACTGGGGTCCTCCTTGACCTCGTGCGCTTGGCGGTTCGTCCGATCCTCTTCCGGACGGCCGCCTGCTGATGCTTCTTCGTGTTCTGCCCCGACCCCCGGCGGTTATGCCGTCGGCGGGGTGTTCAGTTGTGTTCAGTTGTCTCGGATCACCCGATCAGCCGGACGGCCGCCGGGAGATTCACTCCCCGCGAGCCTTGGCGATGATCTCCTCGGCGACGTTGTTGGGAACCTGGTTGTACGAGTCGAACTGCATCGAGTACGCGGCGCGGCCCTGCGTCTTGGAACGCAGGTCGCCGACGTAACCGAACATCTCCGACAACGGCACGAGCGCCTTCACGACCCGGGCGCCGGCCCGTTCGTCCATGGACTGCACCAGACCACGGCGGGAGTTGAGGTCGCCGATCACGTCGCCGAGGAAGTCCTCGGGGGTCGTGACCTCGACGGCCATCATGGGCTCGAGCAGCACGGGGCCGGCCCGGCGGGCACCTTCCTTGAAGGCCATCGAGCCGGCGATCTTGAACGCGAGTTCCGAGGAGTCCACGTCGTGGTACGCACCGTCGAGCAGTGTCACCTTGACGTCGACCATGGGGTAGCCAGCGAGGACGCCGAACTCCATCGCGTCCTGGCAGCCGGTGTCGACGCTGGGGATGTACTCGCGCGGGATGCGACCACCGGTCACCTTGTTGGAGAACTCGTAGCCGCCGTCGCCTTCACCGCCGGTGGGCTCGATGGCCAGGATCACGCGACCGAACTGGCCGGAGCCACCGGTCTGCTTCTTGTGCGTGTACTCGACCTTGTCGACCTTCTTGGTGATCGTCTCGCGGTAGGCGACCTGCGGCTTGCCGACGTTGGCCTCGACCTTGAACTCGCGGCGCATGCGGTCGACCAGCACCTCGAGGTGCAGCTCGCCCATGCCGGCGATAATCGTCTGGCCGGTCTCCTCGTCGGTCCGCACCTGGAAGGTGGGGTCCTCCTCGGCGAGCCGCTGGATCGCGGTGGCCAGCTTGTCCTGGTCGGACTTGGTCTTCGGCTCGATCGCGACGTGGATGACGGGTGCCGGGAACGTCATGGACTCGAGCGTGATGGGGTTGCCGGGGTCGCACAGCGTCTCACCCGTGGTGGTCATCTTCAGACCCATGACGGCGACGATCTCGCCGGCGCCCACGGAGTCGATCTCCTCACGCTTGTTCGCGTGCATCCGGTAGATCTTGCCGATGCGCTCCTTCTTGTCCTTGCTGGCGTTGAGCACGTGGCTGCCCGCCGTCAGGGTTCCGGAGTAGACGCGCAGGTAGGTCAACTTGCCCAGGTGCGGGTCGGACATGATCTTGAACGCCAGCGCAGAAAGCGGCGCATCGCTCTTGGGTTCGCGGGTGAGGATGACCTCTTCGTCGCCGACCTTGTGGCCCTCGATGGCGCCGACGTCCAGCGGTGACGGCAGGTAGTCGATGACGGCGTCGAGAAGGGGCTGCACGCCCTTGTTCTTGAACGCGGTCCCGCACAGGACGGGCGTGAGCGCATCGGCCAGCGTGGCGCGACGGATGGCCGCCTTGAGTTCCTCGACGGTGGGCTCTTCGCCCTCGAGGTACTTCTCCATCATCTCGTCGTCGGCCTCGCCGATCGTCTCGAGCAACCGGTCGCGCCATTCGCGGGCGATCTCGGTGTGGGTCTCGGGGATCTCTTCGACGTTGTAGTCCTCGCCCATCTTGGTGTCCTCGGGCCAGACGAGGGCCTTCATCTGGACCAGGTCGATGACGCCGCGGAAGTCGAGTTCGGCGCCGATGGGCAGCTGCAGCACGAGCGCCGTGGCGTTCAGCCGGTTGATGATCATGTCGACGCAACGGAAGAACTCGGCGCCGGTGCGGTCGAGCTTGTTGACGAAGCAGATGC
>CAZVYU010000232.1:0-1960 GCA_964631645.1 uncultured Actinomycetes bacterium | reverse complement strand
GGCTTGAACGGTGAGTTGGTGTCCAGCGCCGCCATGAAGCGGATCTCCTTCAGGTTCGCCGGGTACGCCTTGATCAGATGGTTGCGCGACATGCACAGGTCCCGAACGAGTTTGAGCTCGTAGTTCTCCAGGTACTTGAACCCACCCCACACCAGGTTCGACGACTGCATCGAGGTGAACCCGGCGAAGTCGCCCCGGTCGATCACGGCCACGCGCGCCCCGCGGGAAGCGAGCGACGCCGCCGACACGGCCCCGTTGATCCCGCCGCCGACGACCAAGACGTCGAACGTGCCCCCGTCGAGTTTGCGGATGTTGCTGTCTCGTAGACCCATACCCCCAACCTAGGGAATGACCGGCGCCCGACGCAGGGCGGGAGGGGGCCGGTCATCGCAGAACCGAGAGAGGACCCGGCTCACATCGGTTCGCACGAGCCTCTGCTCGGTGGAGACGGGCATGCCGAACCAGTGGCTCGTGCCGTCGCCATTCGCGAACGAGAACTCCAACGCCTTGTCATGTGCGGTATCGCGGGCCAGGTCGGATCCCCGCAACGAGTCCCAGAAGCGGTCGAAAGACGCCAACGTGTCGCACGGCCGGGGGATGGCGATGGCGCCCACGCTGTTCCAGGCCCCTTCCGCACCGAGCTCGGCATATTCGAAGTCGCGGGCCAGAGGTACCCCGGACGCTGCCACAGCGGTGAAGAACGCCGCGCCCGTCGAGGCCACTGCGGCCCAACCGGCGAACCGTTCCACCGCGGCCAGGCGATCCGCGGGTGTCCCTGTGCGCCGTAACCCGAAGAACGATGGGCCGAAGAACGCTTCGCACGCGACGTCGGGTGCATCGGGCAACAGCCGAGCCGCGGCATCCAGGTCGGGCGGTCCGTCGCTGGGCCACGTCAGCGCCTCTTCCCAGCGCCCCGCGACCGTGACCTTCAGAAGGTTCGGACGCTCCTGGAAGGACGGATCAGCCACGCCGGACAGAAGCGACGACACGGGCACCTCCGGGGAGTGACAGTGGTGTGATCCAAAACACTTGAGTCGAACCGGCTCAAGTGAGGTGATTCTGGAATGGACAACCTCATGAGCGGGTTGCACTATATGTCGTGAGTCGACGTTGTCATCCTGTCGCGCGCCCACCGGCCGTGCCACTTGAGCAGCATCGACCACCCGGACAGACGAACAGACCGCCGCGCTCGCCCGAGCGCGGCTCACTATGAATGGAGAATCCATGAGCCGTCCCGTTGGGATCGACCTCGGCACCACCAACTCCGTGGTTGCCGTCCTCGAAGGTGGCGAACCGACCGTTATCGCCAACGCCGAGGGTGCTCGTACCACCCCGTCCGTCGTGGCCTTCGCCAAGAACGGCGAGGTGCTCGTCGGCGAGGTCGCCAAGCGGCAGGCCGTGCAGAACGCCGACCGCACCATCCGCTCCGTCAAGCGCCACATGGGCTCTACCTGGGGTGAAGACATCGACGGAAAGAAGTACAACGCGCAGGAGATCAGCGCCCGCGTGCTGCAGAAGCTCAAGCGCGACGCCGAGTCGTACCTGGGTGAAGGTGTCACCGATGCCGTCATCACCGTTCCGGCGTACTTCAACGACGCCCAGCGCCAGTCCACGAAGGAGGCCGGCGAGATCGCGGGCCTCAACGTCCTGCGCATCATCAACGAGCCCACCGCCGCCGCGCTCGCCTACGGTCTGGACAAGGGCAAGGAGGACGAGCTCATCCTCGTCTTCGACCTCGGTGGTGGCACGTTCGACGTGTCCCTCCTCGAGGTGGGCAAGGACCCGGAGGACGGCTTCAGCACGATCCAGGTCAAGGCCACGAGCGGCGACAACCGACTCGGCGGCGACGACTGGGACGACCGCATCGTCACCCACCTGCTCTCGACCGTGAAGAACAGCACCGGTGTCGACCTGTCCAAGGACAAGATCGCCATGCAGCGGCTGCGTGACGCGGCCGAAC
>CAZVYU010000231.1:0-1993 GCA_964631645.1 uncultured Actinomycetes bacterium | reverse complement strand
CCGACCTCAGACACAAATGCGGTTCGCGTGGCGTCGGTGCCGGAGCACTGCTGCACTGGGGTCGGACGAGGAGGGACATGCCCCGGGGACCCGGCCGTGACGGCAAGATCGCGACCCAACGGCAGCTGCGCCTGCTCACGCGGTTGGCGCAGGCCATGCCGCAGTGGGTGAACCGCGACGAGTTGGCCGCCGAACTCTTCCCGGGCGCCAAAGCGCCGCGGGACGCTATCGCCCGCGACAAGCGGGCCCTCCTCGCGGTCGGGTGGAGCCTCGAACAGAGAGGAGAGGGCGCCGACATGGCGTGGCGTCTGGTCGCCGGCGACCCTCGACTGCGGACCACCCTCAGCGATGAGCAACTCCGCGAGTTGGCGCGTGCCGCTCGCGTGAGCGGGTTCGATCCGGCCACCCTGGGGCTCCCGGCCACGTCGTCGACCGGTGCGGACGCCGGTGCCCCGATCGACGGGGCCCTGCGAGAGGCGATCCACCTTGAGGAGATCCTCCACGCCCGTCGGTATCGCTGTGTGGTGACCCTGACCTACAAAGACAGACGCCGAGAGCTGCAGCTGGACGATGTCCGCCGGACCAGTACCGGTCGGTGGCGGATCATCGCCCGCGAGGACGGACTGCAGAAACAGTTCCGGCTCGACCGCTGCGACGACGTACGAGTGGGTCCGCCCGGCTCTGCGTCGGAGGCGCAGCCGGCGGTCCAGGACATGGATCCCCTGACGATCAGCGACGGCGAACCCGTGGACGCCGAGGTGCTTGTCGCGCCCGAACACGAAGCCCGGATCATTCGTGAACTGGGGTCTGCCGTCACTCGTCTCGAAGGGTCCGACGGCATCCTCCTCACGATCCCCGTGACGAACCGCTGGTTGTGGCGCATGCGGCTGTACCAACTGGGCACTCGGGTCCGGTTGCTCGGACCGCCGCAACTGTGCGACGAGGTGCGTACCGAACTGCTCACTTTCGCCCGGGAGGACCAGTGACCGCCAAGTACCTCGCCCGGCTGGAGGAGGCCGCCGAGGCTCTGCAGATCCTGACGCTGCATCCCGACGGTCTGGGAATCGATGACCTGGCCCAGGTGCTCGGCTTGGATGAGTTCGATACCCGTCAGAACCTCGCTGCCTTTCACGAGAGTCAGTTCCTGGAGGACGAGTTCGGGTCGGCGGCCAGTCCGCTGCTCCTGGCCGACACCCGTGCCCCGCAGGACTGGGGCGGCCGCTCCCGATCAGCCTGGTTCGAGGAACACGAGGCGCCCGACTTGGAGTCCGCGGTCTGGGTCGCCCTGGATCGGGACCTGTCCGCGAATGACACGTTCGGAGTGATGCTGGACGTCCCACAGATCGTGGACATCCTGAACTGCGCCGAACACCTGCTCGCCCAGGAACCGGACAACGAGGCGCTGCGCACGGCCATGGCCGCGCTTCAGGTGAAGTGGGTTCCCGACATGACGCTGGCCGGGCAGGAGTTCGGCGGCGGCGGCGCACTTCCACCCATCCGACGTGCGATCGTGGAGCGACGCAGGCTGCGGTTCCGCTACAGCCGGGAGTGGGAGCCGGGGACCTCCGTGCGGACGGTCGAACCCTACGAGCTGAAGAAGACTCATCTGGGGTACGAGGTGGATGCCGGGCCGGTCGCGGACAACGGGCGGATCCGGACGTACCTGGTGCGCAACATGTCCGAAATCGAGGTGCTCGATGACCACTTCGAGGAGCCCCCGAACAAGCGGGCGCTGATCGAGCGCAACCGCGAAACGATCACCGTCCCCATCGTCATCCCCAAAGGGGAACGCCCCGCCTACGAGTTCCTCGCCCTGGACCTGGACGTGCTCGAGGACGATGTGGACGACCCGGACGGGGAGCGGATGGTCGCCGTCACACTGCAGCAACCCTTCGATGAACGCCTCGCCCTGTTCATGTTCCGGGCGGGACCAGATGCGTTCGTCGCCTACGACATCGCTCTGATGAACCGCGACGACTTCGAGCGTTACGAC
>CAZVYU010000230.1:0-2072 GCA_964631645.1 uncultured Actinomycetes bacterium | reverse complement strand
TCCGCCAGCGCTTCGCAGGCGTCGAGGAGGGCGTTGGCGGCGACTGCGAAGGCCTCGTTGTTGATCTGCTCCATCTCGGCCAGGCTCCGTGACGAAGCTTCGAACGCTGGGTGCCCGGACAGCCGACGACCGACGCGTCGAGCCTCCAAGGCGCGGGGATGATTACCCCAGTCATACGCGTTCGTTCCCACCGTGAATGTCTCGAGCATCTGATACGCGACCACCAGGTGTCGACCCCTCAGTCCCATCTCGGACAGAAGCGACAATGCCGCGTGGACGAAGTCGCTCGTGGCTTGCTCGTCCTGCATGGTGACGTTGGGCAGCGCGAAGTTCGGGTGCGCTGCGAATGCCTGCCGAAGTGACAGCAGCAGCCCGAAGATCCGCTCGCGGGGCGTACCTTCTGCTGGGATGGCGACCTGTGAGGTGTCGAGCATGTGCGCGAGCGTTGCCTCGACAAGTTCCTTCTTGTTCGCGAAGTGCCGGTAGAGCGCCGTGGCGTGAACGCCCATCTCGCTGCCCAGGGAACGCATGGTCAGCGCGTCGATTCCCTGTTCATCCACGATCCGAAGGGCCGCGGCGGTGAACGCCTCCCGGGTGAGCGGCTCGGGCGCACGCGGTTCGGTCACTGCAGCACGCTAGCCGACGGCACCCTCACCGCACGGTCCTCATCGCACGGCCATCGGCGGGTCGGTGCCTTCAGTCGTTCACGGTCACCAGACTGAGACCGGTGGCGCGTTCCAGGTTGTCGTTGAGCCTCTCGTCCGCCATGAAGGCAACCGCGTCAGGGTCCTGCTTCAGAACAGCGTCGAAGTGACCGAGAATCACCATCCGCCACAAGTCGTTGGTCGGCGCGGCCGGTGCCAACTCGCCGAAGGGGCGGACCAACCGGGACGGGATATCCCAGTCGGTGCTCGGCCAGACCTGGGCGATCTGCCCCAGGAAGTCGGCCATCCACTCGTGACTGCTGGCGATGTCATCACCGAAGTGAACGTGATCGCCGCCGAGGAGCACGATCATGCGGCGCTGTCCGCGCTGCAGGTCATGGTAGATCTCGAACTGACCGAACAGGGGGAGCAGACTGTCGCGGGACCCGACCAGCATCAAAGTGGGGACGCCGTGGTCGATCGGGCCCAGGTCCTGCTTGGTCCCATCGACGTACATGTTCCCCCCCGCAGGGCACTGCGGGACCGTGGCCTTGATGCGCGCGTCGAGCCGAGGGGCGATCAACGCGGTCCAGCCACCAAAACTCGGACCGGTGAATCCGACGAGGTCGTCCAGGACGGGGAGGCGGTCGATCCCGGCCTGCACCAGGAACGGCACCGCGATGTGACGGGTGTCGCGGATGGCGCCCACGTGATCATGCAGCCTCTCGGGTCTGCCCACGATCTCCGGATCGGCGAAGAACGCCTCGACGTCTGCGGCCGTACTTCCGGGGATGTCGGGGGACACCACGAGGTATCCGTGTGAGGCCAGATGGGTGGAGAGGTAGGTGAACTCCACGCGGAAGCCTGACCAACCATGCATGTTGATGATGTACGGGAACGCATCCGGGGCGGATGTGGCGTCGCGCACGGCCGCCTGCTTCAGGTAGGCGCCCGGCTCCCACAGATTCTCGAACGTGTCCTGCTGTGCGGGGTCCAGGTCGATCCCGAGGTACTCGGACGTAGCCGGGTAGTAGATCTCCACCGGGTAGCTGATGCCGTTGTTGTCGTCACGCCATTCCTCGGTGCGGACCCCGACGGGGTACGGGCCGCGCTCACCCGGTTCGTATGCCATAACCGTCCTCGCTTCCCTGAGCCTTACTTTCCGTGATCAGTTCGTCACAGTATACGCTGTTGACATCACCCGTGACACGCTGGACGAGGGACGAATCGGCCGGCACACGGCCTCCAGCGGCGGCACGGCCGGAGGACGGCCTTGGCTTCGATACGGCGCTTCGCGCCCACTCACCCCGCGGCCGGGAGACGCCAGCGCTACCGCCCACGGTCCTGCGGCCCGAACACTGCGGGGTGAGTGCGGCCGAAGGCCGTGTATCGAAGCCCGCTCAGGTCGGCTCGCACCTGCCGTGCCGC
>CAZVYU010000229.1:0-2107 GCA_964631645.1 uncultured Actinomycetes bacterium | reverse complement strand
ATCCCCGGCCCGGGCACACCGACGCCGACCGCAACTGCCTGTCCAACATCCGCCCCGAGGGTCTGTCTCCGACCCTCGCAGCCGCCCAGGCAACGCAGTTGATCCAGGCCGGCCTCCGTGCGGGCCGCAGCGGCACCACCCTCAGCATCGAGTTCGATTCCGTGGTCGATCGGGGCACTCCGCGGCTGCCCGAATCGTGATCGGGGCAGCACCGGACTGCTCGCATCGTCATCCGGGCAGAGCAAGGCTGCCCCGATCGACCAGCGCGACGGTGCTTAGAGTGGGCGGGTGCGGATCGCCACCTGGAACATCAACTCGGTCAACCGCCGCATCGAGCACGTGACCTCGTGGCTGGAGACCGCGCAGCCGGACATCGTGTGCCTGCAGGAGACCAAATGCGCCACCGGCGCCTTCCCCGACCTGATCTTCTCGGGTCTCGGCTACGAGGCGTGCGCGCTCGGGACCGGGGCCTGGAACGGGGTGGCCATCCTGAGCCGGGTCGGCCTGACCGACATCCGCGACAACCTGACCGACCAGCCCGAATGGGAGGGGAAACTCGAACCGCGCGCGATCGCAGCGACCTGCGGCGGCGTGCGGGTGTGGAGCCTGTACATCCCCAACGGTCGCACCCCGGAACATGAGCACTACCAGTACAAGCTGCGCTGGCTCAAAGCCCTGGCGGACACGGCAGCCGAAGAACTGACCACCCACCCGGATCTTGCGCTGCTCGGCGACTTCAATGTCGCCCCGACCGACGAGGACGTGTGGGACATCGACGTGTTCCACGACAGCACGCACGTGACCGCCCAGGAGCGCGCCGGGTTGGAGTTGATCAAGGCGGCCGGTCTGACCGAGATCGAACCGCGGCCTCTGAAGTACGACCGCGCGTTCACGTTCTGGGACTACCGGCAGTTGGCGTTCCCGAAGAACCGCGGGATGCGCATCGACCTGGTGTACGCCACCGGCTCCGTCGCCTCCCGCGTCACCGACGCCTACAGCGATCGCGAGGCCCGCAAGGGCAGGTCGGCGTCGGACCATGCGCCGGTCGTGGTGGATCTGGCCGACTGATCACCATGCCCCTGACCGTCCGCACGATCAGTGCCGCGGAACATCGCGCCTACGTGGCGTCGCGCCCCAGCGTGCCGCTGGAGCAGACGCCCGGCTGGGGTCGGGGCTTTGTGGCGGCGCGCACCGAGTCGGTCGGCTGGTTCGACGACGGTCGCCTGATCGGTGCGGGTCTGTTCCGATATCGCGGTCTGCCGCGGCTGCCGATGCGGTCGGTCGCAGTGTTCGAATCCGGCCCGGACATCGACTGGACGGGGGATCGGCGGCCGCAGCTGAAGTTGTCCGACTGGCTGGATCCGCTGGTGGAGCATCTGCGTGGTCGAGGCGTATTCACCGCTCGGATCAACCCGGTGGTGGCGGACCGCGAATGGTGGGGGTTCGACCCGACCGAACCGGCGACCGGGCGGGAACTGGTCCCTCATCGACCGGCGACGCCGTTGCGCGATGCTCGCGTCACCGGTCTGCAGCTCGACAACGCGGGCTGGCGACCGCTGCGCACCGCGCCGGACACCTTCCTGGCCGAGGTGATGCTCAGTCGCCGCGCCGACCCGGCCGGCGCCGACCGCGGGTCGCGAGCGGTTCTGCCCGGTTCGACGGTGCGCACCGGGACCCTGGATGACCTGCCCGCCGTCCATGCGGCACTCGCGGCTACGCACGGCCAGTTGGAGCTTCCCTCGGAGAAGGACCTGGCCCAGCGCTGGCGCGGCCTCGCCGACGACGACTTCGCCGGGGTGACGCTGTTGGTGGTCGAGCACGACGGCGAGGTGGTCTACGGCGGGTTGTTCGCGACGGTCGGAGAGCGGGCGTGGGACCTGTCCACACCTCTGCCCCAGCCGGATGCCGATCTGGCAGTGGTGCAACAGCTGCGGGCCGAGGTCGTGCGCCGCAGCCGGGCCGCTGGGGCAGCTTCGCTGGCGGTCCCCACCGTCGTGCCGGCGAAGAAGGCTCCGGTTCACGCACCGGCCCCGGGCTGGCCCCCGGTCCACCTGGCGCAGTTGATGGGCACGTGGGACTACCCGGTGCGGGCCACGCTGCACGGTGT
>CAZVYU010000228.1:0-2128 GCA_964631645.1 uncultured Actinomycetes bacterium | reverse complement strand
CTTTCCGCGGCGGTACTGCTCGTCGGCTGCGCTCCCACGCCGCCGGCGTCGATCACACCGCCCTGGCAATCGGAGACCTGTTCGCCGGGAGAACTTCGGCCCGACGCCTCTTTGGTGCCGACATGTGGCGTGTGGTGGGGCGTTGCTCCTCGAGTCTTCACACCCGACCAGGGGCCAACCGGGTTCCGTTGGCTGGAGCGCGAAACGGGACAGCGATTCAACCTGTACCGCGCATATGCGCGCGGTGACGATCTGTTCCCGAGTAGGCGGGAGCTGGGCCTCACACAGGCCGCCGAGCCAGTGACCCTCTTCTTCAGCTGGAAGGTCGCTGAGGGAATGACGTGGGCCGATGTCGCCGCTGGAGCCGCCGACGCGCGCATCGACAGGGAGGCCCAGTATTTGCGCTCCAGCCTCGCGGCGACCCCCTTCTTCCTGGCCATCCACCACGAGCCCGAAGACGAGGTGGACACGACCCCGGGCTCGGGAATGACGGCCGGCGACTACGTGCGGATGTACCGGTACACCGTCGACCGATTGCGCGCTGCGGGGGTGCGCAATGCAGTCTTCGTGTGGAGCCTCATAGGTCTGCCGCGATGGCTGACGCAGCCATGGTTCCCACAGATGTTCCCGGGCCGCCGCTGGGTTGATTGGATCGGGTGGGATCCGTACGTTGTGGCGCAGGGCGGGACAGCTGCTCCTTGGCCGGGACCCGACTTCGCGACCTTGATGAACCGGCACGACGGTGCGGCGACCACCTCGTTCCCAGGCGTCTACGACTTCTTCGTTCAGCGTTATCCCGACACTCCGCTGATGCTGAGTGAGTGGGGAGTGCTTGCGCCGTCCGATGACGTTGATGTCACCGTTCGATTTCTGGAATCGGTTCCGTCGCAGCTCGACCGTTATCCAGCCATCCGCGGCTTCGTCTGGTTCGATACGCCGTTCGACCAGGTTGGGCAGTACGGACTCAGCAGCGATGTCACGCGGTCCACGGAACTGAACCAGGCCTTCCGTGCGATGGCCCGAGAGGTGCTACGCGACCACTCCTAGCAATGCGTGAGCGTCGCATTCACCTGAAGGGCGTACACCCGCGGTGGGACGTCAAGTCGGCGCCCTCCTGATCCGAATCTCTCTGCAAGGCATCGAACGTACTTGCAGGAGTCCCGATGGACGTTGTGGCTACCACGGGGATTCGGCGGTTGGTTCCCGCAATGCAAGCGTGGGTCGGATTGCTCCTGAGCATCCTGTTCCTGGCGCCGCTCGGACCCGGCCGTGCGGCGGCCGCGACCCCTTCGTGTGATCCGTCGGGTGCGGTGTTTGATCGGGCGTTGGTGCCGTCGTGTGGGGTGTTGTGGGGGGTGGCTGCGGGGGCGTTCACGGCGGATCAGGGGCCGGTGGCGCATCGGGCGTTTGAGTCTCTGACGGGTCGTTCGGTGGGGGTGTATCACTACTACTACCGCGGGGATACGAAGTTTCCGTCGGCGCGTGAGATTGAGTTGGCGCGGGAGCCGGGTCGGCCGCGGACGTTGTTCTTGAACTGGAAAGTGGCTGTGGGGTACACGTGGGCTCAGGTGGCGGCGGGGCAGGCGGATGCGCGTATTGATGCGGAGGCGGAGTATCTGAAGCGGAACTTCACGGACCCGTTCTTCTTGGCGATTCATCATGAGCCGGAGGATGACGTGGTGGCTTCGGCGGGGTCGGGTATGACGGCGTCGGACTATTCGGCAATGGTGCGGTACACGATTGAGCGGTTGCGTTCTCGTGGGGTGTCGAATGCCATTTCGGTGTTGTCGTTGATCGGGTATTCGCGGTGGGCGGTGCAGCCGTGGTTCGACGCGTTGTATCCCGGTGATGATGTGGTCGATTGGGTGGGTTGGGATCCGTACGCGGTCAGTTCGTCGGTGGACAAGGTGTGGCCGGGTCCGGACTTGAAGTCGTTGGTGTCGGCTACTGACGGTTTGCGGTACCCCGATGGCAGTGCGTATCAGGGGATGTATCGGCATATGGTGTCGCGTCATCCGGGTAAGCCGTTGATGTTGGCGGAGTGGGGGCTGCTGGAGAAGTTGCCGGCGGATCAGTTGTCGGCCAGTCACAAGAAGGTGTTCTTCGATTCGGTGGCGTCCCAGATCGG
>CAZVYU010000227.1:0-2138 GCA_964631645.1 uncultured Actinomycetes bacterium | reverse complement strand
GCCTCATCGCCCTGAGCACGGAACACCGGGACGCCGCCGACCGACTCCGACTCACCGCCGGTCACACGCTGGGGGCGATCGGCAACTCCCTACGGTTCCAGCCGCTCCAACGCCTTGTTCCCGGACGAACGGCGCGGATGAGGTCCGCGGCGGATGCAGCCGTTGCCGCCGGCGTTCCGCGGCCCTTGATCCAGGCGGTGGTGGATCCCGTCCAACGCGCCGCCACCACGATCACGGACCCTTGGCCGTTGGGCCGCCACTCGGAGCGGGGTCCGATGACCCTGTGGTCGCCGGCCGGCATCCGCCTGGTGCTGCGCAACCATCTGACCATCGCCGATCCGTTCCTGCGTCATGCCATCCGGCTGTGCGTGGCCATCGCCGTGGCCACCGGGATCGCCGAACTCCTGCCCGACACGCACGGCTACTGGGTGCCGCTGACGGTGGCATGGATCGCCAAGCCCGATCTCGCGGGCACGGTCGTACGGGTCGTGATGCGCATCGGCGGCACGGTGGTGGGCCTGCTCGCGGCCGCGCTCGCCGCCTACGTGCTCACCGAGGGGTGGGAGTTCGCGCTGGCGGTCGGGATGAGCGTCCTGCTCGTCGCCGCCTTCCTCTACGCCAACTACACGATCGCCGTCGCGGGGATCACGACCTTCGTGCTGCTTCTGCTCTCCCTGATCGGCGAACAGGTCAGCAGCCTGCTGCTCCCCCGCCTCGTGGACACACTGGTCGCGGGGGTGATCGTCATGGCGGCGTCGTTGGTCCTCCCCCAGGCCTCCGGCGCATCGGTGAACCGGGACCTGGCGACCCTGGCCCGGACCGGGGCTCAGTACAGCGACGCCGTCTTCGCCCGATCCGCAGACGCGATGGGCGCCCCTCGGCTGGCGGTCCTCCGGGCCCGCACTGTGGCCGAGTCCGCGGCAGCCGCCGCTGCGCAGGAGCCGACACACCACGACCTGGATCCGACCCTCGCCCTGGTGATCATGGCCGACCTGCGCCGGGTGAGTGAACAACTCATCCGCTGGTACGAGCTGGGCACGATCACAGATCCGCCGCCAGCCCTGGCAGCGCGTGCGCACCAAGGCCTCGTCGACCTCGCCGACCGGCTGGATGATCTCTCGACGCCGTCCCCGGCGTGGCAGCTACCCGCCGATGCCGAGGCAGCGGAGTTGGACCTACTCGGACCCATCGCCGAAGCCCACGCGAGGCTCACAGCCGTGCAGTGACCGATCACCCCACCAGCGATTGCAGCACCGACGTGAAGAACCGCAGACCGTCGGTACCGGGGGTCCCGGTCAGCGGTTCGACCGCGTGCTCCGGATGGGGCATCAAGCCCACCACGTTGCCGCGCTCGTTGGAGATACCGGCGATGTCGCGGAAGGACCCGTTGGGGTTGCCGTCCGCGTAACGCACTACGACCAGCCCGTCGCCCTCGAGCATCGCCAAGGTCTCGTCGTCGGCCACGTAGCGGCCTTCGCCGTGCTTGACCGGGATCACGATCTTCTCGTCAGCTGCGTACCCGTTGGTCCAGGCGGTGCTCGTGCGTTCGACGGTCAGGGCCTGGTCGCGGCATACATAGTGCAGCGACTCGTTGCGCGTGAGCACTCCGGGAAGAAGGTGCGTCTCGCACAGGATCTGGAACCCGTTGCAGACTCCGAGCACCGGAAGTCCGTCGTCGGCGTGGTGCACGACGTCGGCCATGATCGGCGCGAACCGGGCGATGGCGCCACAGCGCAGGTAGTCGCCGTAGGAGAAACCCCCCGGCACCACGACCGCATCGACCTCGCCGATGGATGTGTCGCCATGCCAGAGCGCCACCGGCTCCGCACCGGCGACCTGCACCGCACGTCGGACGTCGACGTCGTCCAGGGATCCGGGGAAGGTGATGACTCCGACGCGCGTCATGCATCCACCCGCACGGCGAAGTCTTCGATCACGGGATTCGCCAGCAGCTCCTCGGCAAGACGATCGAGCACGTCACGCCGGTCATCGTCGAGGTCGCCGTCGAGGGTGATCTCGAACCGCTTGCCCTGCCGGACGTCGCTCACCCCGTCCAGACCGAGCCGAGTCAGCGCGCCCTGGACGGCGCGGCCCTGCGGATCGAGGATCTCGGGCTTGAGCATGACGTCGACGACAAC
>CAZVYU010000226.1:0-2170 GCA_964631645.1 uncultured Actinomycetes bacterium | reverse complement strand
CCGAGCACCTCGACACCGCCCGCGCCGACATCCTGGCCTTCACCGCGTTCCCCAAAGACGTGTGGACCCAGATCTGGTCCAACAACCCCACCGAACGGTTGAACCGCGAGATCCGGCGTCGCACCGACGCCGTCGGCATCTTCCCCAACCGCGACGCCATCGTCCGACTCGTCGGAGCTGTCCTGGCCGAACAGACCGACGAATGGGCCGAAGGCCGCCGATACCTCGGACTCGACACCCTGGCTCGCTGCCGCATGAACCTGGTTCCCACCACCGAACCCGAGATAGGAGCAGACGACCTACCCGCACTCACCGCCTGAAACCCAAGAAGGATCGCAGCGCTACACCACCACCAGGGGCTTGACCCCGGCGCATTCCGTCGAGATCAGGGTGGCTTTCGGGCTAGACCGTGGCCCGATCAAAGTCCACGACAAGATGCGGTTCGCCCGACGACTGCAAGCGCCCCGCCCCGGGGGGACCTGCCCGGGCGGCCTGCCTCAAGAAGCTGAACACCTCAGGAACCCTCGTCCTCGCCCGGGTGTTGTACACGTCGGCGGGCGCCACGCCTTTCAACAAATCGTGGATGGTTGACGCATCGGCCGACCCGCGGACCAGAACCCCCAACCCCCCACCGTTGCCCTGACACATCACATGTCACCGATGTCCTGACACAGAACTGTCACCGATGTCTTGAGACATCACAGGTCCGACAGAGCCGGAACTCTCGCTAAGCCGGGCTATCGGCGCTGAACCGTCGTGCCCAGGCGCTGAACCGCTGATCACCGGTCAGCCAGTGCAGCTGCCGCAGCAGCGAAATGTGGATGCTGTGATAGTGCTCGCGGAAGACGTTGTGCGGCACGCAGTACGACGACAGACCACCAGGGCGCCTGATGACCTTGGCGTAGTGCAGCGCAGTCGTGGCGGCGCCGTCGAAGAGGGCAGCGGCAAGCCGGCTCCCGGTCAGCCGGTAGTAGTCGTACAGCCCCAACAACGCGAAGACATGCCCGTTGAAGGTGTAGTCCGAAGCCGCCACCTTGCGGTTCGGGTACTCCTGGAGCCATAGGTAGCCCCGTGCATCCACCATGCTCACCCACGGGTTCCCTCGAGACGGCCGCCGGAGCAAGGACCGGAAGGTGGCCCGCGCCGCCGAACGGTAGACCTGGCGGGCGGCCGGCTCCACCTCTGGCAGCTGCGCCAGTTGGCTGAAGAGGCTCAGCGCCTCACCCTGGGCCATCCCCGAATACCACGGTGCCCGCTCGACGAATCCGTGTCGTCGGGCCAACGCGAAGTCGAAGCGGTAGGGAAAGAACCAGGCCCGACGCGACGTGACGTGTCGCTCAACCTGACGATCTGCCTGTGCTCGCGCCGTCGTCAGGAGCCGGGGAAGGCCTTGCCGACGGTAGGCCTCCAGGGTCATGAGCCCCCACTGGCTCTGGATCACCGGGTGGTCGTACAACCGGCCGCCGACGTCGAACATCCTCACGCCGGCCGAGTCGACCGGACCCACCGGCCGGGTCATGGCCAATTGGCGCCACGGAAGCCACTCCGCCACCACGGGCCCCGGTCGCAGACCGCTGCGCACGAACTCGGCTCGACGGATCGAGGCGGACGGGTCGTGCCCGGGAGACACCGTCGTAGCACGCTGGTCTCTGCGCGGCCTCGCGCCCGGAGGGTAGGCCCGTCCTTCACCGCCGCCGGCGACGACCCACGCGCCGCTCACATCCTCAGGATCGCCCGGCTGGACGGCCGGAGCCGTGGCTGGCGCCGCGGACAGCACGCCCGCGCCCAGAATCCCGACCAGCAGCAGACGGAGCATCAGGGTTCGCCGACCACACCCGTCTCCGGAAGGACTTCGCCACCGACCGCACGGTGGTCCTGCCACCCTTCGTCCGGGGTCAACGGGAAGTGGCACGCCACCAATTGTCCCCCACCGATGTCACGCAACAGCGGCTCGTCGGTCGCACACACCTCTTGCGCCTTCCAGCATCGGGTCCGGAACCGACAGCCCGACGGCGGATCAGCCGGAGACGGGACGTCCCCTTCCAGCTCGATGCGCTCGCGGGCCCGCTGCGCCTGCGGATCCGGGATGGGAGCCGCGGAGATCAGCGCTGCGGTGTAGGGGTGAGCCGGAGCTCGGTAGATGTGGTCCTGGGGTCCGGTCTCGACAATC
>CAZVYU010000225.1:0-2173 GCA_964631645.1 uncultured Actinomycetes bacterium | reverse complement strand
AAGGCCGCGTCGATCAGGGCGCGCTGCTCCCGTTCGTGACGGCTGTGCGAGCCGACGGCCGGTGAGGACGACGATGGTCGCGTGATGCCCACGATCGTGCGCCCCGCCACCTGCGGGAAGTTCATCGAGACGAACTGCCACGCGCCCTGGTTCGCCGGCTCTTCCTGCACCCAGCGCAGTTCCGCGTTCGGGTACGGGGCGATCGCCTCGGGGAGGGTCCGCACCGGAACCGGGTAGGGGCGCTCGATCCGTACGATCGCGGTGTCAGTTGTGCCCAGTTTGGTGCGCTCGGCGATCAGGTCGTAGTAGATCTTGCCGCTGCACAGCAGGACCTTACGCACTGCGGCCGGATCGGCTGTCGTGTCGCCGATGACGGCCCGGAAGTGCCCCGAGGTGAAGTCCGTCACCGGGGAGGTCGCGGCTTTGGACCGCAGCAACGACTTCGGGGTGAACACGATCAGCGGACGTCGGATGCGCGAGAACACCTGCCAGCGCAACAGGTGGAAGTAGGAAGCCGGCGTGGATGGGATCGCCAGCGTCATGTTGTCCTCGGCGCACAGTTGCAGAAAACGTTCGACCCGGGCGGACGAATGGTCCGGCCCCTGACCCTCGTAGCCGTGGGGCAGCAGCAGAGTCAGACTCGAACGCTGCCCCCACTTCTGCTCACCCGACGAGATGAACTCGTCGATGATCGTCTGGGCACCGTTGGCGAAGTCACCGAACTGGGCCTCCCACATCACGAGCGCGTCGGGTCGAGCCGCCGAATAGCCGTACTCGAAGCCCATGGCCGCGAACTCGCTGAGCAGTGAGTCGTAGACGAACAGTTTGCCGCCGTTGGCGTAGCAGTGTTTCAACGGCTTGTACTGCCAGCCGGTCACCTTGTCGACGATCACGGCGTGGCGATGGCCGAAGGTTCCGCGGCGGGAGTCCTGGCCTGCAAGTCGGACCCATTTGCCTTCATTGACCAACGACCCGAGCGCCAGTGCTTCGCCCATGCCCCAGTCGATCTGGTCGTCGGCCACCATCTGGACGCGACGGGCCAGTTGGGTGGCCAGCCGAGGGTGCACGGTGAACGACTCGGGGACCGTCTGCTGCGCCTCCACCACAAGATCCACCTGAGCGGGGGTGATGGCGGTGGCGACCTCGGCGGCAGGCCGCTGCGGCTTCAACGCCTGCGTACCTTCTCGTTCCACCTCTGCCGACGTGGGGGTGAAGGACTCGACCTGACCGATCGCCTCGCGGGTGGACTGGAAAACCTCTTCCAGTCGTTGCTGGAAGTGCCGCAGCGCCTCCTCGGCCTCGTCGACGGTGATGTCGCCACGTCCGATGAGCTGTTCGGTGTAGTTCTTACGGACGGACCGCTTCTGGTCGATGATCTTGTACATCAGCGGCTGCGTCAGGGACGGGTCGTCGGCCTCGTTGTGGCCCCTGCGCCGGTAGCAGACGAGATCGATCACGACATCCTTGGCGAACTTCTGGCGGAACTCGAAGGCCAGCTTTGCGACCTGCACCACGGCTTCCGGATCGTCGCCGTTCACATGGAAGATCGGTGCCTGGATCATGCGGGCCACGTCGGTGGAGTACACCGACGACCGGCTGTACTGCGGCGACGTCGTGAATCCGACCTGGTTGTTCACCACGATGTGGATCGTGCCGCCAGTGCGGTACCCCTGCAGTTGGGACAGGTGGAGCGTCTCGGCCACCACCCCCTGCCCCGCGAACGCCGCATCGCCATGCATCAGCACCGGCAGGATGTCGTGGCGTTGGTCCTTGGGCAGTTGATCCTGTTTGGCGCGAACGATGCCCTCGAGTACAGGATCGACCGCCTCGAGATGGGACGGGTTCGCCGCCAGGTACACCTTGGTCGTCGCACCGTCCGGGGCACGGAACTCGCCGGATGTCCCCAGGTGGTACTTCACATCGCCCGAACCCTGGACCGAGCCGGTCCCGTAGTTGCCCTCGAACTCCCGGAAGATCTGGCTGTAGGACTTGCCCGCCATGTTCGCCAGGACGTTGAGTCGGCCGCGGTGGGGCATGCCGATGCAGACTTCGTCGATCCCGTCGTGCGCAGCGGAGTCCATGACCGCATCGAGCAGCGGGATGACCGACTCGCCGCCTTCGAGCGAGAACCGCTTCTGGCCCACGTACTTGGTGTGCAGGAACGTCTCGAAGG
>CAZVYU010000224.1:0-2194 GCA_964631645.1 uncultured Actinomycetes bacterium | reverse complement strand
CCCATCGGCGTGAAGTCCGCCTCGAAGAACTGCCACTGGGGGTCCGTGGCCAGCCGTCCCGACAGGTCGGTGATCCCGAGCATCGCTCGGGCCCGATCGTTCGCCTCGAGGATCGCGGTGTCGGGGCCGTGGATGACGACCCCCGCCGCCAGTGCGGCGAGGACCGTGTCGTACCGGCTCGCGACCGACCGGATGTCCAGCGCGGTCTCGGTCATGGCACTGGCCGGGGCCGGACCTTCCGGCGGAACTGCTGCTGCTGCGGGTTCTGCGGCGGCACTGCCGGCTGCTGGTCGTTGCGCGGGCTGGCGGGACCCGACGGGGCCTGCGTCGGCGACTGGGTCGGGGTCGGCGTCGTCTCACTCTGGGTCGGCGACGGCGACGGAGTCCTGGTCACGCTGGGGGTACTGGTGGGTTCCTGCGTGATGGACGGATCCGGTGCTGTCGGAACGGTCGGCGTGTCCGAGCCGGGCGCGGTGAAGTACTCCACCGGCTCGTTGGCCAGGGCCGCCGCGGTGAACTCCGCCCAGATGGCCGTCGGGAACGATCCACCGGTCACGTCGTAGACCCCACCGGTTCCGTTCAAGGACACCGGTCGGCCCTTCTTGTCCTCCTTCGCCAGCATGACGGCAGCGGACATCTGCGGCGTGTAGCCGACGAACCAGGCGCTCATGTTGTCGTCGGTGGTGCCGGTCTTGCCTGCCGCCGGGCGCCCGGTCCACGACGCCCGGGTCGCGGTCCCGCTGGTGACCACGGTCTGCAGGGCGTAGTTGACGTTGTCCATGACGTCCTCGGGGAAGACGCGGGTGCCGGCGTTGTCGTCGGAGCGGTAGGCCACCTCGCCGTTGTTGCGGGTGACCTCCTTGAGCAGCGTCGGTTCGGCCCGGATCCCCCGCGCGGCGAACGTCGAGAAGGCCGAGGCCATGTCGATCGGACGCGGGGAGGGCGAGCCGAGCACGAACGTCAGGTTGTCCTCGATGCCGGGGGTGTTCTTGGGCAGTCCCAGTGACTCCGCCGCCTGGATCGTGTTGTCGACCCCGACCTCACTCTCCAACTGCACGTAGGCGGTGTTCACGGAGTTCGTGGTGGCGCTGAGCAGGCTGATCGGCCCGTACGACGAGTTCCCGAAGTTCTGCAGGGTGTACCCGTCGATCGTCGCCGGAGAGGCGCCGTTGAGGACATGGTCCAGCCCGTAGCCGTCATCCAGGGCAGCGGTCAGACCGAACGCCTTGAACGTGGAGCCGCCCTGGGCCCGCCCCTGCATGGCGTTGTCCAACTGGTTGGCGAGGTAGTTCTTGCCGCCGTACAGCGCCATGATCTTGCCGGTGCCCGGTTCGACCGCCACCAGGCCTACGCGCAGACCCTCATTCTCGTACTGGGGTCCGGCACTCTCGACCGCGGCGACCGCGGCGTCCTCGGCTTCCTTCTTGATCGTGGTCGTGATCGTGAGACCACCACCGTCGATCTCGGCCTCGCTCCAGCCCTTGGCGGTTAGTTCGCGCTTGACGGCCTCGAGGATGTAGCCGTTCTGTCCGGCCAGTTGGTTGCTCTTGTCCTGCTTCTTGAAGCGGGGGAACGTCGTTTCGTCGCGTTCGGCCTGGGTCATCCAGCCCTTTTCGACCATGCCGTCGAGCACGTAGTTCCAGCGCTCCATGAGCCGGTCCTTGAACAGTTCCGGTTCGTAGTTGCCCGGCGACTGGATGATGGCCGCCAGGGCCGCGCCCTCGGACGGCGACAGATCCTTGACCGACTTGCCGAAGTACGACTCCGACGCCGCCTCGATGCCGTACGCACCACGGCCGAAGTAGATGGTGTTGAGGTAGTTGGCGAGGATCTCGTCCTTCGACTCGATCGTCTCGAGCTTGACCGCCAGGACCAATTCGTTGGCCTTACGCAGAACGGTCTGGTCCTGCGACAGGTAGGCGTTCTTGACGTACTGCTGGGTGATCGTCGAACCGCCCTGGGTGTCGCCGCCGGTCAGGTTGTTCCAGAATGCGCGGCTGATGCCCTCGGGCGAGAACCCGCCGTGGTCGTAGAACGACCGGTCCTCGGCCGCAAGAACCGCGTGCTGGACCTCCACCGGGACGTCGGACAGGGGGACGCTGGTGCGGCGCACATCGCCGATCCGGCCGACCTCACGTTTGCCGTCGGCGTACATGACCTTGGTGGTCTCGGCGATGGCGACGTCGTTGGGTTG
>CAZVYU010000223.1:0-2197 GCA_964631645.1 uncultured Actinomycetes bacterium | reverse complement strand
CCCCGTGGGCGGCGGCGGCGTTGACCAGGGTGATCAACGCATCCGCGCGTCGTTGTGCTGCGGTCAGACCATCGCCTTCGACCCGCAGGGAGTCGGCCAACGCGGTCAACGCTGCGGTCACCGCTGCCCCGTCGATGCCGGGCAGGTCCGCGCTGATCATCGTCATACCGCCGTGGTCGGTCCACCACACCGCGCGTCGGTCATAGTTCGACTGCTCCGCGGTGTCGCGGTCGGCGGCGTCCAGCAGATCCAACGCACGCGCCACCAGCAGTTTCACCCCCGCCACCGACAACTGCGTCAGTTCCGGGATCGCCGCGGCCACGATGATGCACTCCACGTCGTAGGTGACCTGACGCAGCCCGCGGGCCAACGCCGCGATCACCTCACTGGTCACCAACCCACACCGCCACCTGCGCCCCAGTTCCGGATGCCGTTGGGCGAACCGGGCCGCGGTCACCACCCGCGACGACGCCGGACGCGACCACCACGCAGTACGTTCCAACAACGTGATTGTGGAATGGGGAAGCGCATCGGCAGCCTCCGCCGCTATCAGGGACCGACCCAACTCGGCATCGATCGCGGTGTGCAACCGGGCCAACACCGTCACCCGATCCGTCAACCCCGCCCCCGAACCCACACCACCGACCAACGACTCCCCGACCACCCGATCCACATCCGCCACCAGCCGCACCAACGACGGCGGGCAATCCCCCGCGCCTTGAAGAACATGACTGCTCACCGCACCACCCGGCGGCGGATCAGCGGTGTGATCGGCGCCTTCGGTGTGGTTTGTCCCCATGACACATTCGAACATATGTTCGAGTTAATGTCACTACTTCCAGGACCGCAATTCTCAGAAGCGACCGCTTCTGACCCGCATCTCATGACCTCGGAGGACTTCCCGCCACGGATGCTGGCGGGCGTGGGAACTTCGGCTACTTTCGCCCCGTGGACCTGGCACAACGGATCGCCGCCCGGGACAGCGAGTTCCTACTTTTCGCGGTGACTCCACCTCGGGTCACTGTCACACCGGAGCACGCCCAGGAGATCGCCGACGTAACCCAGAACCGCCTCGCCCGCCTTGGCCTCGACGGCCTGATCCTCTATGACATCGGCGACGAGAGCGCCCGCAACCCGAAGGAGCGACCGTTTCCGTTCCTCCCGACGATGGACCCGGACTCGTTCCGACGCCAGCACTTGAAGAACTGGGACACGCCGATGGTGGTCTACCGGGCGGTCGGCAAGTACGACGAGGACGATCTCCGAACCTGGTTGGCGGCCCAGCCGGCCGACCAGACGTTGACTGTCTTCGTGGGCAGCGCCTCCCGGCGGCAGCGGTCAGCCACCTCGTTGGCCCGCGCCCAAGGCCTGTGGGCGGAGACTCGACCGGATCTCCCGCTCGGGGGCGTCGCGATCCCGGAACGGCACACCCGCCGAGGCGAGGAGCATCTGCGGCTGATCACGAAGCAGGAAGCCGGGTGCTCCTTCTTCGTCACGCAGGTCGCGTATGACGTCAACGCGGCGAAGAACCTGGTGTCGGACTATCGCTACGAATGCGCGGCCCGCGGCCTCGAGCCCGTGCCAATCGTATTCACGTTCTCGGTGTGCGGATCGCTGAAGACCCTGGAGTTCCTGGGATGGCTCGGCGTCGATGTGCCCCGCTGGATCCAGAACGACCTGCGCCACGCCGACGACACGCTCCAGGCGTCGTACGAACAGTCGCTGACGACCGCCCGCGAGCTGATCGGGTACTGCCGCCGGATGGGCGTTCCTTTCGGAGTCAACGTGGAAAGCGTCTCCATCCGCCTCACTGAAATCGAGGCATCGGTTCAGCTCGCCCGGCAACTGCAGCGGGAACTCCGCCGCTAGGGCGACGTCAGCGTTCGGAGTAGGCCGCGGGGTGAGGAGCGGCGTAGCCGCGTATCGAAGCCAAGGCCGACTTCCGGCCCGCATCCGACACCCGCCCGCCCCGAACGGGCTTCGATACACCACCTGAGGCGGCACTCACCCCGCAGAGTGCGGCACTCACCCCGCTGAAGGCCGTCGGCACCCGCAGTCACTGGGTGACCGCCGACCTGGGGCGGTTTCGATACGCGGGCTGACGCCCGCTACTCAACCCGCGGGCCCCTGACCATCCGAGCTGGGGCGGGGGTGGGGTCGACTCCGGCGGCGTCAAGCGGAACAAGCGTGCGCAGCC
>CAZVYU010000222.1:0-2201 GCA_964631645.1 uncultured Actinomycetes bacterium | reverse complement strand
GGCACGTCGTGCTGTCCACCGGGACTGCCAGCGGCAAGTCCGTGGCGTACTGGCTTCCTGCGCTGACTGCTGCGGTGGCCGGCGGGAACACGTTGTACTGCACCCCGACCAAGGCACTGGCCGCCGACCAGCGGGCCCGGCTGGATGCGTTCGGCCTGCCGGGGATCAACGCCGCGTGCTACGACGGCGACACCGACGCCGAGGTCCGGCCCTGGATCCGGCGCAACAGCCGGTTCATCCTTACCAACCCGGACATGCTGCACCGCAGCATCCTGCCGCGGCACCCGCAATGGCGCCCGTTCCTGGCGCGGCTACGTTTTGTGGTGCTCGACGAGGGTCACCTGTACCGCGGGGTGTTCGGCGCCAACGTGTCCGCGGTGATCACCCGGCTGCGCCGGATCTGCGCGGCGGCCGGTTCTGATCCGGTGTTCGTGGTGTGCTCCGCCACCCTGGGCAACCCGGCCGATGCGGCGGCCGCGCTGGTGGGGGTGGATTCCACGGACGTCATGGCGGTGACGCAGGACTCGTCGGCAAGCGCCGGCCGGACTGTCATCCTGCACGATTCGTCGCGGGTCAGCGATGCCGCCGACGAACCGGTCAGCGCGTTCGCCGACACGGCACGGGCACTTACGGCCTGGGTGCGCGACGAGGTCCGGTCGGTGGGGTTCATCCGATCCCGCGCCGGGGTCGAAGCGATGGCACAGAGTGTGCGCGCGGGCACGGGTGGTGGGGATCGTGTCACGGCGTATCGCGGCGGGCTGCTGCCCGAAGAACGGCGCGACATCGAGCGCCGGCTACGGTCCGGGGAACTCCTGTGTGTCGCCTCCACCAACGCGTTGGAACTCGGCGTCGACATCGCCGGTTTGGATGCCGTGGCCATGTGCGGCTGGCCGGGCACCCGGCTGTCGTTCCTGCAACAACTGGGGCGGGCAGGGCGTCGGAGGGAACCGGCGGTGGCCCTGTTGGCCGCGCAGGAGGATCCACTCGACCGCTACTACGTCAGTCACCCGGAACGGATCTTCGATGCCCCGCTCGAGGCGTCGGTGTTCGACCGGGACAACCCCTTCGTCCTGTTGGGACATGTGGCGTGTGCGGTGGCCGAACAGCCGATGACCACCGAGTCCGCCCGCGGCTCCTTCGGCACGGCGGCCGACGGTCTGCTGCAGGTCCTGGCCGCCCGCGGCCTCGTGCGGTTGCGCGGGGACACCTGGTTCTGGGTGGCCCGGCAGCCCGCCCACTCGTTCGCCGATCTGCGCGCGTGCGGTACCCCCGTCACGATCGTCGAATCGGACACCGGCCGGGTGATGGGAACCATGGACGGCTCGTCGGCTCCGGCGCAACTGCACCCCGGCGCGGTCTACGTCCACCTAGGGGTCACCCATCTCATCGAGTCGCTGGATCTGGACGCCGGCATCGCCGTGGCGCGGCGCGAACGTCCGGGATACACGACCGTCGCCCAGTCGGTGAGCGACCTGCACATCCGCTCCACCCGGCAGGAGCGGCCGCTGCCGGGCGGGACGTTGCACGTCGGTGAGGTCGAGGTCACCGGCCAGGTCGTGGGGTTCCTCAAACGTGCGGTCGGCACCGGTCGGGTCATCGGCAGCGAACCTTTGGTCATGCCACCCAGCCACCTGCGGACCACGGCCGTGTGGTGGCGGATGCCGGATCCGGGTGCGGCGGGGGTGTCCACCGACCAGGTCCCGGGCGCGGCACATGCCGCGGAACATGCGTCGATCGGTGTGCTGCCCGCCATCGCCACGTGTGACCGGTGGGACATCGGGGGTCTGTCCACCGACCGCCACCCGGACACCGGCGAACTGACGGTCTTCGTGTACGACGGCTACCCCGGCGGCGCCGGCTTCGCGCGCCGTGGCTACGACGCCGTCACGGAGTGGTTGTCGGCGACGCTGCAGGTGATCTCGTCGTGCGACTGCGCGACCGGCTGCCCGGGGTGTGTGCAATCGCCCAAGTGCGGCAACGGCAATGACCCGTTGGACAAACGGGCGGGGGCGGCGCTGCTGCGGCATCTGCTGGGGTGATCACCGGCACGGCGGCCCGACACCGCGGGGTGAGTGCCGCCGGAGGCGGTGTATCGAAGCCCGCGTACCCGACCCGCACGCACGGCCACGACGACTCCCCGGACCGGTACAGGCCGAACTCCGCCTTGGCTTCGATACGCGCTGCGCGCTACTCACCCCGCG
>CAZVYU010000221.1:0-2222 GCA_964631645.1 uncultured Actinomycetes bacterium | reverse complement strand
CGCACGACCTCGTGTCGCGCAAGTGGGTCGCGCTCACCGTGACGAACGTGGCGGCACAGGCGACGCCGTTCCTGGTGTTGCTCGCCGCCCTCGCGGGCATCGGGGCCTTTCCGGAGCAGGTCACCTTGATCGAGATCTTCGCCGCGTACTCCGCCGCGATCCTGCTGACGTCCTTCCCGCTCACTCCGGGTGGGCTGGGAACGGTCGATCTCGCGTTGATCGGGCTGCTGGTCGCGTTCGGCGCTACACCGGGTCAGGCCGCGGCTGCCGATGTGATCTGGCGGCTGTTCTGGTTCCTGCCCCAGCTGGTGGTGGGTCTCGTCGCGTTCCTGATCAATCTCGTGGCCGAGCGACGCCATCCCTCCGTGTGACCACCGGTGCGCCACCTGGGTCGTTCCGCCTGCATCGGGGGATTCGCCGTCGTAGTGTGCGAACCATTCCCGAACGAACGGAGAAGACGTGCGTTTCAGCAAACCGATGGGGTTCGCAGTCGCCGCCGGCGTCTGCGCCTCCATGATCGGCGTGCCAGCCGCGCAGGCAGGCAACGATCAAGAGGGCAAATCGACCCTGGAACAGACCATCAAGCGATCCAGTAGTGGATGGCGCAAGATGTCCAAGGCCAAGGGTGAGCCGTACGTCGTACGCAGCGACATCACGAACGCGAAGAAGGGCCGCGCCGAACGGCGCAAGTCCCTGACGTTCTTCGGCCAGCTGACCGATCCGCAGATCGCCGACGAGATGTCGCCGGCCCGGCTCGAACTGGTCGATCCCATCAGCGGTCCGACATCTGCGGCCTGGCGTCCGCAGGAAGCACTCGGCGTCCGGGTCTTTGATTCCACCATCCGGAACATGAACGCGAACCGGGTCAGCCCGATCACCGACGCCAAGGGCAAACGAGACAAGCTGAAGTTCGCCGTGCTGACCGGGGATATCGCGGACAGTGCGCAGAAGAACGAAGTCCAGATGTTCCGCGAGACGCTGGAAGGCGGAACGGTCGACCCGTTCTCGGGCAAGAAGATCACGACCGAGGATCAGCAGAAATGCCGGGTCCTGGGTGCCAAGATCACGGATGCCGAGAAGAAGATGCTGAACAAGCGGGTCGCCAAGCGGCAGTACACCGGCGTCCAGAACTTCAAGGACTGGCCCGGCCAGATCAAGGAGCGGTACGAGGGCTTCTGGGATCCGAACCTGGGCGCCACCGGCAACCGGTTCGGCTATGGCGCCTACCCCAAGTTCCCGAACCTCATGGATGCGGCCCAGAAGAAGCTCAACTCGAAGGGTCTGTCGTTCCCGTGGTACATCACCCGCGGCAACCACGACACCCTCGTTCAGGGCAACGTCCCCGCCAACCAGAACGTGTCGGTGCTGTCGATCGCCAGCATCGCCACGGGGTGTAGCAAGCCCTGGCCGAACACGGCAGTCAATCCGGAGAATGCCAAGGGGCTGCCCGGCGAGGACGTGTTCACGTGGCTGTCCGAGCCGGCTCAGTTCAACGGCGTCTTCAACGCGCTGACGAAGATGCAGCCGGTTCCGCCAGACCCGGACCGTCGCTACGTCTCGAAGCTCGAGTTCAAGGACATGCTGGCCGGCAGTGACCAGAGTCACGGCTTCGGCTACGTGAGCAAGGAGCAGTTGAAGGCGTCGAACCAGAACGCCACGTACTACGGCTTCACCAAGGGCAAGTTCCGCATCCTGATGCTGGACACCAACGCCGAAGGTGGCGGAGCCAGTGGCAACATCGACGATCCGCAGTTCCAGTGGCTCAAGCGTCAGCTCGACAAGTACTCCACCGTCGAGATCCGCAACGGCAAGGTCAAGCGCGACAGTGGCAAGAACAAGATGCTGATCATCTCGTCGCACCACACGCTGGGCACGATGGACAACCCGACGCCGGATGAGGCGGCCGGGGTGTGTACCGATCCGATGAAGCCGGGCTGCGACAGCGACCCGCGCAACTCGGAGCCGTTGCACTTCGGTCGTTCCGGAGAGCAGCCGCTGGATCAGTTGCTGCTGCGTTACCCGAACGTGGTGGCCTACGTGAACGGTCACACCCACCACAACGCGGTGAGTTCGTACACGCGGCCCAAGAGCAGCAAGTACCGCAGTGGCTTCTGGCAGATCAACACGGCGTCCCACGTCGACTGGCCGCAGCAGAGCCGCACCATCCAGTTCATGGACAACCGGGACGGCACCCTGTCGATCTTCGGCACGATCCTGAACAC
>CAZVYU010000220.1:0-2226 GCA_964631645.1 uncultured Actinomycetes bacterium | reverse complement strand
CCGTTGCTGGTCGTGGTCCGGACGCTGAAGGTGTACTCCTGGCCGTCAGTGAGACCGGTCACCAGCGCCGGTGATGACACCAGGCCGGTGCTCTGGGTGGGGCCGTCGCCGGTGCGGTAGAGCACCTCGTCGGAGCCGGTGCCCAGTCCCGCCGGCTGGGTCGCGGAATCCCAGGAGACGAGCACGGTGCCGGAGTTCTTCGGTTGTGCGGTCACGTCGGTGGCCGGTGCGGCTGTGGTGATGGTGACGCTGCCGGCCACCTGGCTTGCAGTGGAGTAGACGGTGGTCGGGGTGCCGGCGCCGGCGCCCGGTCCCAGCGACCCGCCGCCCCCGCCACCATCACCCAGGAACTCTCCGCCGCCGGCCCCGCCGGCCCCGCCGGCCCCGCCGCCGCCGTAGCCGCCGCCTCCGCCGCCGCCCGCCCAGCCGGACAGACCGTTGCCGCCGGCGCCCGCCGTGGCCGTCGGGCCGACGCCGCCGGAACCGCCGCCGTCGCCCGCACCGGAGCCGCCCCGGCCGCCGGGTCCGTCCTTGCCGGGGCGCTTGTAGGCGCGGCCGCCGATCCCGTCGTGTCCGCCCTTCCCGGCGTTCATCCCCGACCCGGCGAACCCGCTGCCATCGCTGTTGCCGGCGGAGCCGCCGGCGGCGTCACTGCCCGCGCCACCTCCGCCGCCGGCGATGACGGTCGTCGGGCCGGTCAGCGACACCCGGGAGCCGACGTTCACGCTCGACGCACCGCCGCCGCCTGCGCCGTCGTCGAAGCCGGCACCGCCGCCGACGCCGCCCACGAAGATGCTCAGCGGGGTGCCACTGTCCGCGGTCTGCTGGTCGTAATAGGACACGACCTGAGCGCCGTATCCGCCGGAACTGCCGGTGCTGGCGCCGGACCCCCCGATCGCGACGATCTGCACGCCGTCGGCGTTGGCGGGAACCGTGTAGGAGAACGGCCCGCCCGCCGTGGCGAACGTCGTGCTGGTGGCGGGGGCGGTCGCCGGGAGGCTCGCCTCGGCACGGGGTGCGGCGGTCTGGGGCGCCACCGAGGCGGCGGCCGGCGGTAGCCCGGCCAGGGTCACGGATACGGCCGCGACCAGGCCACAGCCGACCAGCAGGCCAGCGACTCCGGTTCCCTTCATGGCGGCTCCTGGTGCTGCGGCCCCCGACATGGATCCAGTCGAGGATGCCCGAGGCGGCACACAGGTGTCCTGCCGGGCGTCCCCCGCGGCACTGGGGACCGCAAACCTCGCCCGTCGGCACAGTCCTCGGCGTCTGACGGCCCTCTGCGGCCGCGGTCTGCGCGCTCGCCCGAGGTTTGCGGTCCCCCGGCGCGGGCTACTTCAGCAGGCGGGACAGGCGGCGGTCCGCCAGGGGGGTTCCGCCGGTCTGACAGGTGGGGCAGTACTGCCAGTCGGAGTCGGTGCTGCTCACGGTGCGGATCGTGTCGCCGCACACGGGGCACTTCTCGCCGCCATGGCCGTGGATGCGCAGGCCGGTGCGTTTGCCGTCCTTCAGTTGCGCCGGCGGCAACTGAACGGCGGCCGCGATCGCGTCGTCCAGCACCGACCGCAGGGCTGCGTACAGCTGGTCGCGCTGGTCCGGGGTCAGGGAGTCGGCCGCGGCAGCGGGACTGAGCCGGGCGGCGTGCAGGATCTCGTCGGAGTAGGCGTTACCCACTCCGGCCAAGGCGGTCTGATCGCGCAACAGTGTCTTCAGGTGGCGCTTGCCCGCGCCGTCGAGGACCCCGTCGAACGAGGTCGCGTCGAAGTCCGGCGCCGTCGGGTCCGGGCCGAGCCGCGCGATGCCGGGAACGTCGGCGGGGTCGTGGACAAGGTAGATCGCGAGACGTTTCTGGGTGCCGGCCTCGGTCAGGTCGAATCCACCGACGATCTCGCCGCCCTCGTCGACGAAGGTGAATCGTGCCGCGAGCGGTCCCCGACCCAGCTTGACCGGCTTCAGCGACGGGGCGTCGAGCCAGCGCAGCCACCCGGCCCGCGACAGGTGCGTGGCCAGGACGAGGGGTTGCCCGTCCGGATCCGCCAGTTCGATGACGAGGAACTTGCCCGCCCGGGTGACGCCGGTGACGGTGCAGCCCGGCAAGGACAGCACGGACGGGTCGGCGGTCTTGATGGCGCTGATGGCCCCAACCTGGACGTCGGCCACCCGGGTGTCGACGATGCGCGGGCGCAGGTGGGCGATGAGTCCTTCGATCTCGGGAATCTCCGGCATCGG
>CAZVYU010000219.1:0-2278 GCA_964631645.1 uncultured Actinomycetes bacterium | reverse complement strand
GAAGTCCCTGATCGGTACCGTTGGACCCGGGTTCGATTCCCGGCACCTCCACTCACTCAACTCCGGCCACTCGCCCTTGCCGCACGGCGCATGGCTGCCGCGCGCCAGCGGTCCGCTTGCGGCCTACGGGCCGTCCCCACCCCACTGCTGGAGTGCGTGGATCGCGTCGCGCAGGGCCAGCCCGCGTTCGGTGAGGGCATAGGCCCGGGTGTTGTGCCGCAGCGGTAGGCGGGACAGGACGCCGGCCGCTTCGAGTTCGCGGAGGCGGGTGGCGAGCATGTTCGTGGGCACGCCCAGGTCACGCTGCAGATCGCTGTACCGCTGCGGCCCCTCGAGCAGACGCTCCACGATGAGCAGTGACCATCGGGCGCCGACGATCTCCAGGGCAGCGGCGAGGCCGCTCACGGGGTCGCGGCGGGATCCGGCTTCATCCAGAACGGCGAGTAGTGGTAGCCGTCGGGGTCGTCGAACTGGCGTTGGTACATGAAGGGGTAGTCGTCAGTGTCTCCGATCCGGCCTCCGGCCGCACCCGCGCGCTCAATGAGCGCGTCGACCGCCTCGCGGCTGGGGAGATCGAACGAGACGGTGACCTTCGAGGGGGTGCCGGGTCCGCCGATCAGCTCTTCGACCCCTCCGACGCCCGCGTACATCTCGCGGCTTCCGAGCATGACGTACTGCTCGGGTGCGATCGCGAAGCACGAGACGTTGTGATCGGACATCTCGGGGTTCAGTGTCCACCCGAGGGCGGAGTAGAAGGCGGTGGCGCGTTCGACGCTTTCGACCGGACATGTGATGAAGAGGCTCATGCGACACACTTGCAAAATGCAAGTAAGGTGTCAAGGTCCGCCCGGGCACCGCATGCCGAAGTCCCAAGCAGGTGCAGATCAGAATCCGGTCGCCGGTGCCTCGATTCTCGCGTCACTGACTCGCGCATCGGATCCTGCCGTCCGACTCCCAGCCGGGTGGCCGGAAATGGCTCGTTCGAGCGTTCACGCGGACAAGTCGGCGCGCACAATCCGAGTCGTGAACCGTGCACCCGAGCCCCACTCCGCCACGCATTCGCCCGCCCCCGACAGCCCGACGGACTTGCCTTCACCGTCGTGGCGGCAGGTGGGCAAGAACGTGTTCGCCGAGATGGGAGATGACCACGTCACGGACTGGGCCGCAGCGCTGACCTACTACGCGGTGCTGGCGATCTTCCCCGGCGCATTGGTGCTCGTGGCCGGCCTCGCCCTGCTTGGCGACACCGCGACGACGCAGGTCGTCGACACGATCGGAACTGTCGCACCAGGCGAGGTGCGATCGTTCTTGGACACGGTGATCAGCACGGCTCAGCAACAACAGACCGCGGCCGGGGCGGTGGCCATCGTCAGCCTGGTGATCGCGTTGTGGTCGACCAGCGGCTTCATCAACGGGTTCATGAACGCGTCCAACGTCGTGTACGACGTACCGGAGGGTCGGCCGATCTGGAAGCGCCTCCCTGTCCGGCTGGGTGTGACGATCATCGTGATGCTCATGCTGTTGGCCAGTGCGGCGATCGTGGTCCTCTCCGGTGACATCGCCCGCCAGGTGGGCGAACTGATCGGTGTGGGCGACACGGTGGTGACCGCCTGGAACATCCTCAAGTGGCCGCTGCTGTTGTTCATCGCCAGCACGATCCTCGCGATCATGTACTACGCCTGTCCCAACGCCAAGCCCGCCGGATTTCGGTGGGTCAGCCCAGGCGGCATCTTTGCCGTGATCATCTGGGCCATCGCGTCGGCGCTCTTCGCGTTCTATGTCTCGTCGTTCGCTTCGTACAGCAAGACCTACGGATCCCTGGCCGGGATCATCGTCTTCCTTGTCTGGCTGTGGATCTCGAACATCGCCCTTCTGCTCGGGGCCGAGGTCAATGCCGAACTGGAGCGCGCCCGCGCCGTCCGGGCGGGGCTGCCAAAGGATCACGAACCCTTCACCGACATTCGCGACGACCGCAAACTCGACGATCACGAGCGCGAGCAGGTGGAGCGGACCCGCGCCGCACTGGGGGACACCGACGCTTGACGCGTGCGCGCCCTAGTCTGACCCCGGTGTGTCGGGCGTCGGGCAAGAAGGGGCGAGGTGATGGGCACAGGCGCAGTCGGCCCCACCGTCGGCCCTGATGATCCCCCCGATCGACCCGCGCGCAGCGGGCCTTTGTCGAGAGCGAACAGCGGTTCCGCACCGCGATGGCGGCGTCCCCGATCGGCTTCTGCCTGGTCGGCCCCGACGGACAGTTCCTCCAGGTGAACGAAGCGCT
>CAZVYU010000218.1:0-2364 GCA_964631645.1 uncultured Actinomycetes bacterium | reverse complement strand
GGGTGCGCGAGTGTGGGGTCGAGATCGCCGCTGCCGGTTCCGCCGCCGCCCCGTACTACGTCCAACCCAGCGAGGACCTGAGCCGACCGGGAACCACGTGGTATCCGGCCAACGGCGACACGGTGTTCCCGCGCTGGTGGCTCGAGACGGTGTGGTTCCACGAAGGGGTCCCTGGCCACCACCTGCAGTTGGGGGCGATCGCGGTCCACGACGACGTCTCCCGGTTCCAGCGGGTTCTGGGCACCACCTCAGGTCACGCGGAGGGCTGGGCGCTGTATGCCGAGAACCTGGCTGACGAACTGGGCTGGTTCGCCGACCCTGGCACCCGGATCGGATACCTGAGCGCCCAGCTCATGCGGGCGGTCCGCGTTGTGGTCGACATCGGTCTGCACACCGACCGCCGGGTGCCGGCCGGCTTCCGCGGCGAACGACGCTCCATCACCCCCGACCTCGCCCTCACCATGCTGACGGATCTGGCGTTGCTCCCCGAACCGTTCGCTCGCAGCGAGGTCGATCGTTACCTCGGTATGCCGGGGCAGGCGATCTCCTACAAGGTGGGCGAACGCGTGTGGACGCAGTTGCGCGATGACGCCCGCGCAGCGGCCGGGGCGAGTTTCGACCTCAAGTCCTGGCACGCGCAGGCATTCGATCTCGGCCCGATGGGCCTGGCGCAATTCAGCGAGGAGATGCGGGCGGTCAGCCCCGACCCGCACTGATCGTGACAGCCCGCGGCGTCCCGCCGGTGGGCGTGAACGTCACCAGTTGCCGTGCCGGGAGTCGACGACCGCGACACACCAGACGCACCGTCCCGGCGTGCATCGCCATCGTGGCGGTGGAACATCGGCCGCCGAAGGAAGAGACCCATCCCTGACCCGGCACTGTCACGGACGTGGCCAGCCGACCAGCCTTCCTGGACGTGTGGACCTGGAACCGGTGGTCCGGGCTGGCCGCGCCTGTGGTGATGCGGGCCATCCGGTTTCCCGCCAGTTCGCCGAACCACATGACCCCGCCCGGTCCGGCGGTGATGCCATGCGGCTCGGCGTCCGGGCTGATGCCGCGGGAGAACTCCCGTACCTTGCCGCGAATGCTGATGCGACCCACCTGGTCGGCGGTCGGCTGGGTGAACCAGAGGCGTCCGTCCGGTCCGGCCGCCAGCCCCAGCGCGTCCGCTGTGATGCCGCGGGTGAACAGCGTGACCCGCCCCTTCGGGGTCATCCGGCCGATCTGTTCACCCGACACCGCGGTGAACCACAGATTCCCGTCGCGGCCCATGACGATCTCCCACGGCGCGATCCCCGTCGGCAGGTCGAAGGTGCGGACCCGACCGGTGGCGCTGATCCGTCCCACGCTGCCGCCAGACGGCTGGGTGAACCAGACCGCATCGTCCGGGCCCGGGGTCAGGAACATCGGTGCCTGGTCGAGGCCGCGGGAGAACTCCGTGATCCGACCGCCCGGGCTGATGCGGCCGATCCGGGAGACGCCGATCTCGCTGAACCACAAGTTCCCGTCGGTGCCGGTCGTGATGAACTGTGGCTCCGCTCCCGAGGTCATCCCGCGGCGGAACGTCGTGACCCGACCCCGGGGTGTCAGCCGACCGATGCTGTCGTCGTTGGCGTTGGTGAACCACAAGTTGCCGTCGGGACCCAGCACGGTGCCGCGCGGTCCGCTCCCGGCTCCGGTATCGAACTCCCGCATCCGACCGGTCTGGGTGATGCGGCCGATCTTGTCCCCGTAGAACTGCGCGAACCAGACCACGCCGTGCCGGCCGGGCACCATGTCGGCGATGCCGGAGTCGGGGGCGATGCCTGCGTCGAATTCGGTGACCTGACCGGTCTGCGTAGCCCGGGCGGGGGGAAGGGCGAGCAGCCCGACGCCGACCGCCACACTGCCGACGACAGCGGCCAGGCGCCGCGTGTGCTGCATGAAGCCGACACTAACGTCGGAGCATCGGTCAGGCGCGGCATCGCTGATAGCCTGGGATCCCATGAGTGGGACTGCCAAACATCTGTTCGTGACCGGCGGAGTGGCATCGTCCCTCGGCAAGGGGCTCACCGCCTCAAGCCTGGGGAATCTGCTGACCGCCCGCGGTTTACGGGTCACCATGCAGAAACTGGATCCGTATCTGAACGTCGATCCGGGCACTATGAACCCCTTCCAACATGGTGAGGTGTTCGTCACCGACGATGGCGCCGAGACCGACCTGGACGTCGGCCACTACGAACGGTTCCTGGACACCAACCTGCACGGGTCGGCGAACGTCACCACCGGGCAGGTCTACTCCACAGTGATCGCCAAGGAGCGCCGCGGTGAATACCTCGGCGACACCGTGCAGGTGATCCCGCACATCACCAACGAGATCAAGTC
>CAZVYU010000217.1:0-2384 GCA_964631645.1 uncultured Actinomycetes bacterium | reverse complement strand
CACGTGCTCATCGTCTTCGACGACCTGTCCAAGCAGGCCGAGGCCTACCGTGCCGTGTCCCTGCTGCTGCGCCGGCCGCCGGGTCGCGAGGCGTACCCGGGTGACGTCTTCTACTTGCACTCGCGGCTCCTGGAACGCTGCGCCAAGCTCAGCGACGAGCTCGGTGGCGGTTCCATGACCGGTCTGCCCATCATCGAGACCAAGGCCAACGACGTGTCGGCCTACATCCCGACGAACGTCATCTCGATCACCGACGGCCAGTGCTTCCTCGAGTCCGATCTGTTCAACTCCGGTGTCCGGCCCGCCATCAACGTCGGCATCTCGGTGTCCCGCGTCGGCGGTGCCGCTCAGCCCAAGGCCATGAAGAAGGTCGCGGGTTCGCTGCGCCTGAACCTGGCGCAGTTCCGCGAGCTGGAAGCCTTCGCTGCGTTCGGGTCTGACCTCGATGCGGCGTCGAAGGCGCAGCTCGAGCGCGGGTCCCGACTGGTCGAGTTGCTCAAGCAGCCGCAGTACCAGCCTTACCCCATGGAAGAGGCCGTCGTGTCGGTGTGGTCCGGGACCTCCGGCCAGCTCGACGAGGTGCCGCTGCCCGACATCCGTCGGTTCGACAAGGAGTTCCTGGACTACCTGCGGCGCGACAAGGACGACCTGCTGGTGGCCATCCGGGACACCGGCGACCTGTCAGACGACACGATCGCCGGGCTGGACAGCGCCATCGCCGACTTCAAGCAGCAGTTCCGCACCAGTGACGGCACGCTGCTGGGACACGAGGCCGAGGTCGAGGCCATGGACGCCACCGACATCGACCACGCCAAGATCACCAAGAAGGTCCGAAAGGCCTGATCTCGGATGGGTGCACAGCAACGCGTCTACCGGCGCAAGATCAGGTCGATCCAGTCGACCCAGAAGATCACCAAGGCGATGGAGATGATCGCGTCCTCGCGCATCGTCAAGGCGCAGAAGGCGCTCGAATCGGCTGTGCCCTACACCCGCGCCCTGTTCGATGCGATCAGCGCGGCCGCCAGCCATGCGGCCGGCGTCGAGTCGCATCCGTTGACAGCCAAGGCGCGCATGGAAAAGCGAGCCATCTATCTGGTGATCACCGCTGACCGCGGCCTGGCCGGCGCCTACTCGATCAATGCCATCCGCGAGGGCGAGGGTCTGACCACCCTGCTCAAGAAGGAGCGCGGTTTCGAGGAGGTCATTCCCTACGTGGTGGGCCGCAAGGGCGTGGGCTACTACAACTTCCGGGAACGGGAGATGGGCGGCGAGTGGGTCGGGTTCAGCGACCAGCCTGACTATGCGCACGCCAAGGAGATCGCCGACCAGCTGTTGGAGCGGTTCCTGGAACGGACCGAGGACGGTGGCGCGGACGAGATCCACATCGTCTACACGCACTTCGTGAACATGGTGACGCAGGAGCCGCGCGTGCGCCGCGTCCTGCCGCTCGAGATCGTCGAGGAAGAGGTCGACATCAGCGGTGGTCACATCGGGCGCGCCGACAACGAGGCCGGTGGCGACAAGCCGATCTTCCCGCTGTACGACTTCGAGCCAGGGGCCAACGCCGTGCTCGATGAACTGCTGCCGCGGTACGTCGAGAACGCCGTCTTCGCCGCCCTGCTCATGTCGGCGGCTTCGGAGCACGCGGCCCGGCGCCGGGCGTGCAAGTCGGCGACCGACAACGCCAAGGAACTGATGAAGACCTACACCCGGCTGGCCAACCAGGCCCGCCAGGCCGAGATCACCCAGGAGATCAGCGAGATCGTCGGCGGCGCCGACGCGTTGGCCTCCGCAACTGCAGGAAGCTGAGGAGGGGCCTACATGACCGCCACCGCTGAAGAGACCACCGAGACCACCGCCGGAGGCGTGGGCCGCGTGGCTCGCGTGACGGGCCCCGTCGTCGACGTGGAGTTCCCCGTCGAGGCAATGCCGGAGTTGTTCAACGCCCTCAAGGTGGAGGTGAACTTCGCCCAGGACAGCGAGAAGATCGAAGGCGACGAGAACCACATCCTGACCCTCGAGGTCGCGCAGCATCTGGGCGACAACCTGGTGCGCGCCATCTCCATGCAGCCCACGGACGGACTCGTCCGTGGCGCCGAGGTGCGCGACACCGGAGCGCCCATCATGGTGCCGGTCGGCGAGGTGACCAAGGGCCACGTGTGGAACACTCTGGGCGAGCCCCTGGATGTGAAGGCCGACGAACTCGACATCCAGCAGCGGTGGGGGATCCACCGCTCGGCGCCGGCCTTCGACCAGCTGGAGTCCAAGACCGAGGTCTTCGAGACCGGCATCAAGGTCATCGATCTGCTCACGCCGTACGTCAAGGGCGGCAAGATCGGCCTGTTCGGTGGTGCCGGTGTCGGCAAGACCGTGCTGATCCAGGA
>CAZVYU010000216.1:0-2505 GCA_964631645.1 uncultured Actinomycetes bacterium | reverse complement strand
CGACCTCAACTCCAAGAGCCGCCGGATCGATCCCCACCCCCACCCCGGCGCAGCGGCAGCAACCAGGGGCCAGCATCGACGACCCAGTGGGCTTCGATACGCCGCCTCCGGCGGCACTCACCCCGCAGAGGGGCGCCGCTCAATTGGCTGGCGGGTCCTCGGCGTTCAGTTGCTCCGCCCACTCGGGCGTCGGCAGGGTTTGCCACTGGGAGCGGGGCCAGATCACCGCGAAACCCCGGCCCAGGGCCCGGTCGACCGGAACGAAACCCCCACCCGGCTCGCCCATGTGGGCCCGCGAGTCGGCCGAGGCGGCCCGGTGATCGCCCATGACCCACAACTTGCCCTGCGGGACCTTCACACTGAAGGGAGTGTCGCTGGGAACGTTGCCGGGGAACAGGTACGGCTCGTTGATCGGGGTGCCGTTGACCGTGATCCGACCCTTGTCGTCACAGCACTCGACCTTGTCGCCGCCCACGCCGATCACGCGTTTCACGAAGACCGTGTCCGGCGGTGGGACCACACCCACCGTGCGTCCCAGTTCCGTGAAGAGTCCGGAGATGGGACCTTCCGACGGCGGTGCATCGTCGGCCGGGACGAACGAATCGACCCCGTCGAACACGATCACATCGCCGCGTTGCGGCTCACCGATGCGGTAGGCCAGCCGGTTCACTGCCACCCGGTCCCCCACCAGGAGAGTGTTCTCCATGGATCCGGACGGGATATAGAAGATCTGGACCAGAAACGTCTTGACGAAGAAGGCCAGCAGGATCGCCACGAGGATGACCAGTGGCATCTCGATCCACAGCGGCAACTTGCGGTCGGTCTTACCCGACACCGTCTCCGCGTCCGTCGCTGTCACAGCGGCGAGCCTAGTCGGCCGACTCAGGCGTTCTCGCGCTTCTCGCGAATCTTGGCGGCCTTGCCGCGGCGGTCGCGCAGGTAGTACAACTTCGCGCGGCGCACGTCACCGCGGCTGACGATCTCGATCTTGTCGATGATCGGAGAGTGGACCGGGAACCGGCGCTCGACACCCGTGCCGAACGACACCTTGCGGACGGTGAACGTCTCGCGTAGTCCGTCGCCGGCGCGGCCGAGCACGACGCCTTGGAAGACCTGGATCCGGGACCGGGTGCCTTCGATGACCTTCACATGGACCTTCACCGTGTCACCGGGACGGAAGTCCGGGAGGTCGGTGCGGAGGGAGGACTCGTCGATGAAGTCGAGCTTGCGCATTAGTGTCTGCTCTCTGCAGGCGCCACAGGTCGCCCACGAATGGGTCGTTGCTTCCGCGACGAGCAGGTCCGACTCCCCTGTGGCGGGGCCGGGGCGATTGTCGCGTCCCCCGAGTATGCCTGACCGCCGCGGCGCAGGCCAAACCCGCCGGGACCCACCGGGCGGATCAGGGAGCCAGGTCGGGGCGATGCGTGCGGGTACGGACCTCGGACTGGTCCCGGCGCCACTGCTCGATCCGGGCGTGGTCACCGCTGAGCAGGATCTCGGGGACGGCCAGGCCGCGCCATTCGCGGGGACGGGTGTAAACCGGTCCTTCGAGCGCGTACGGCCGGTCGGCTCCGAACGAATCGTCGGCCGCCGACTCATCGTTTCCCAGCACTCCTGGCAGCAGTCGGGCCACGGCCTCGATGATCACCAAGGCGGCCGGTTCCCCGCCAGCCAGGACGTAGTCGCCGATCGACACCTCCTCGATCCGGATCCCGTCAGCGCGATAGTGCTCCCACACCCGCGCGTCGATGCCTTCATAGCGCCCACAGGCGATGACCAGGTGAGATTCGGCCGCGTAGCGTTCCGCGATCCGCTGGGTGAACGGCCGCCCCGACGGTGTGGGCACCACCACAAGCGGATCGTCCTGCACCAGCGGATCCAGTGTCGCCGCCCAAGGTTCGGCCATCATCACCATGCCGGGGCCGCCCCCGAAAGGAGCGTCATCGACGGTGCGATGCCGGTCGGTAGTGGCATCGCGTGGGTCGTGGGTGGCGAAATCGATGATTCCCGCACCGATCGCCCGACCGACGACCGACTGATGGACCGGGGCCAGGTAGTCGGGGAAGACCGTGGCGACGTCGATCCTCACCCCTCGGCCTCCGACGAGTCATCGTCACCGCCGACCGGGTCGTCGAACAACCCACCGGGCGGAGTCAGCACGATCCCATCGGCATCGATCTGGGGCACCAGCTCCGAAACGAACGGCACCTGGACCCGACGGCCATCCGCCGTGACCACGACGAGCAGGTCATGCGCGGGCGAGTGGTCGACGGACCGGACCGTTCCCAGTTCGACGCCATCAGGGGTTCGGCACGACAGCCCGACCAACTGCCAGTCGAACCATTCGTCATCGGCCTCCGCGGGCGCCGCCGCTGCGTACAGTTCCTCGCCGCGGAGCTCCTCAGCGCCATTGCGATCGGTCGTACCCGCCAGCGTCAGCACCCAGCGGGCACCATGACGGGCGGAGCCGACGATCTCGATCGGCCGGTGTCCGGATTCCTCGAA
>CAZVYU010000215.1:0-2518 GCA_964631645.1 uncultured Actinomycetes bacterium | reverse complement strand
CAAGGAGTTCTTCGGAACCTCCCAGTTGTCGCAGTTCATGGACCAGACCAACCCGTTGGCCGGGCTGACCCACAAGCGCCGGTTGTCCGCGCTGGGCCCCGGTGGCCTGTCCCGCGAGCGCGCGGGGTTCGAGGTCCGCGACGTCCACCCGTCGCACTACGGCCGCATGTGCCCGATCGAGACCCCCGAGGGTCCCAACATCGGTCTCATCGGCTCGCTGGCGACCTACGGCCGCGTGAACCCCTTCGGGTTCGTCGAGACGCCGTACCGTCGCGTGGTCGACGGTGTGGTCACCGACACGGTGGACTACCTGTCGGCCGACGAAGAGGACCGGCACGTCATCGCCCAGGCCAACTCGGCACTGAACTCCGACGGCACGTTCGTCGAGGATCGGGTGCTGGTGCGCCGCAAGGGTGGCGAGGTCGACTACGTGGCCGGGAACGAGGTCGACTACGTCGACGTCTCGCCCCGCCAGATGGTCTCCGTCGCCACCGCGATGATTCCGTTCCTGGAGCATGACGACGCGAACCGTGCCCTCATGGGCTCCAACATGCAGCGTCAGGCGGTGCCGCTCCTGCGGGCCGAGGCTCCCTTGGTGGGCACCGGCATGGAGTTCCGCGCCGCCAAGGACGCCGGCGACGTGGTCGTGGCCGAAGAGGCCGGCGGCGTCATCGAGGTGTCCGCCGATCTGGTGTCGGTGCAGTCCGACGACGGCTCGATCCGCGACTACCGGCTGCACAAGTTCCGTCGGTCCAACCAGGGCACGTCCTACAACCAGCGCCCCATCGTCGAGGTGGGCCAGCGGGTCGAGGCCGGTCAGGTCATCGCCGATGGTCCGTCCACGGACAACGGCGAACTGGCGTTGGGCAAGAACCTGCTCGTGGCATTCATGCCCTGGGAGGGCCACAACTACGAGGACGCGATCATCCTGTCCGAGCGCCTCGTGCGTGACGACGTGTTGTCCAGCATCCACATCGAGGAACACGAAGTGGACGCCCGCGACACCAAGCTGGGTCCTGAGGAGATCACCGGAGACATCCCGAACCTGTCCGACGAGGCCCTGGGCCAGTTGGACGAACGCGGGATCATCCGGGTCGGTGCCGACGTGCAGTCCGGCGACATCCTCGTGGGTAAGACCACTCCGAAGGGCGAGACCGAACTGACTCCCGAAGAGCGCCTCCTGCGGGCGATCTTCGGCGAGAAGGCGAAGGAGGTCCGCGACACGTCGCTGCGCGTTCCGCACGGCGAGAGTGGCAAGGTGATCGGGACGCGGATCTTCGACCGCGATGCCGGCGACGAGCTGCCGCCCGGCGTCAACCAGATGGTGCGGGTGTACGTGGCGCAGAAGCGCAAGATCACCGAAGGGGACAAGCTCGCGGGCCGTCACGGCAACAAGGGCGTCATCGCCAAAATCCTGCCCATCGAGGACATGCCGTTCCTCGAGGACGGGACCCCGGTCGATGTCGTGCTCAACCCGTTGGGTGTGCCGCGACGCATGAACCTGGGTCAGATCCTGGAGACGCACCTGGGCTGGGTGGCGAAGTCCGGCTGGGATGTCCCGGCCGACGACCCGCGGGCTGAGTGGCTGCCCGAGGGCACTCGTTCGGCGCCTCCGGGCACCAACGTGGCGACCCCGGTCTTTGACGGTGCCCGCGAGGACGCCCTCAGTGCGCTCATGGAGCACGCCCGTCCCGACGAGGACGGCACCGTGCTGGTCGATGCGACCGGCAAGGCCCGGCTCTTCGACGGTCGCTCTGGGGAGCCCTATCCGGACCCTGTGTCGGTCGGCTACATCTACATCCTTAAGTTGCTGCACCTGGTGGACGACAAGATCCACGCACGGTCCACCGGCCCGTACTCGATGATCACCCAGCAGCCGCTGGGTGGTAAGGCACAGTTCGGTGGCCAGCGGTTCGGCGAGATGGAGGTGTGGGCCCTCGAGGCGTACGGCGCTGCTTACGCCCTGCAGGAACTCCTCACCATCAAGTCCGATGACACCCATGGCCGCGTCAAGGTGTACGAGGCGATCGTCAAGGGCGAGAACATCCCCGAACCGGGCATCCCCGAATCGTTCAAGGTGCTGGTCAAGGAGATGCAGTCCTTGTGCCTGAACGTCGAGGTGCTGTCCAGCGACGGCGTCGCCATCGAGATGAAGGAGTCCGACGAGGACCTCTTCCGGACCGCGGAGGAACTGGGCATCGACCTGTCCCGCCGCGAACCCAGTTCGGTCGAGGAAGTCTGACCATCGTGCCGGGGCCGTCGCGGCCCCGGCACCCCCACAGCTGAACCATCCGAAAAGCCAAAGAAGGACACGAAGTGCTCGACGTCAACTACTTCGATCAGATCCAGATCGGCCTGGCCAATGCCGATGACATCCGTACCTGGTCGCACGGCGAGGTCAAGAAGCCCGAGACCATCAACTACCGCACGCTCAAGCCCGAGCGCGACGGCCTGTTCTGCGAAAAGATCTTCGGTCCCACCCGGGACTGGGAGTGCTACTGCGGCAAGTACAAGCGCG
>CAZVYU010000214.1:0-2537 GCA_964631645.1 uncultured Actinomycetes bacterium | reverse complement strand
TGTCAACGGCGGTTGAAAAGTGAGCCAGTTTCTGCGGTTGAAAATTGAGCCACCTCCGGTTGGTTAGTCCTGGTCGTTGGCGGCGGGTGGTCGTCCGCCGAGGTCGCGGTTGCGTAGGCGGTAGCTGTCGCCTTTGAGGGCGACGACTTCGGCGTGGTGGACGAGTCGGTCGATCATCGCGGCGGCCACGACTTCGTCTCCGAAGACCTCGCCCCAGCGGCCGAAGGGTTTGTTGGAGGTCACGATCAGTGAGGCGCGTTCGTAGCGGGATGACACGAGTTGGAAGAACAGGTTCGCGGCTTCCGGTTCGAAGGGGATGTAGCCGACTTCGTCGACGACGAGCAGTGGGTAGCGGCCCAGGCGTGTGAGTTCGTCTTGCAACCGTCCGGCGGTGTGGGCCTCAGCCAGGATGGTGACCCACTGGGCGGCGGTGTTGAACAGGACTCGATGCCCGGCTTGGCAGGCGCGGATGGCTAACCCGGTGGCCAGGTGGGTTTTGCCGGTGCCGGGTGGGCCCAGGAACACGATGTTGTCTTTGGCGACGACGAAGTCCAATGTGCCCAGGTGGGCGATGGTGTCGCGTTTCAGGCCGCGGGCGTGGTCGTAGTCGAACTCCTCCAAGCTCTTGCGGGCGGGGAACCGCGCGGCCCGGATGCGGCCTTCGCCGCCGTGGGACTCCCGGGCGGACACTTCGCGTTGCAGGCAGGCGGCGAGGAACTCCGGATACGACCATGACTCCGCGGTGGCGCGCTCGACGAGCCGGTCGACTGATTCCCGCAAGGTCGGGGCTTTCAAGGCGCGGGTGAGGAAAGCGATCTCGGCGGTGAAGTCCCGCTGCGAGGCGGTGGGCTTGGCGGTAGGCATCAGGCCACCTGCCCGTCATCGAGGCCGAACGCCCGATCGTAAGCGGACAAGTCGCGGACCTCCACGGCCAGCGGATCCACCGAAGGCTGCGGACTGGTCGCCTGCTGTCGCAATGCCACCGCAGCCTGGGCATGGGCGGGGTCGGTGATGGTCTGATGCGCTGCCCAGCACCGGTCGTGGTCCGCGACCAGCTGTCCGGCGGCGAACACCCGCACGGACTGCAGGTCCGCAGCGACCTCCACGCGTCGACCCACCATGCGTGGATCCACCGAGTAGTCGTTGGTGTCCAGGCGCACGTAATGGTCCTTGGGCAGCCGCAGCGAATGCCGCCACCCGACGGCCGGGTTCACCGGCGGCAGCGGCAACATCGCCGCCTTGTCCGCTGCCCAGCGCAGGATCGGCTGGCAGCCCAACTTCCGGTGATGGCGCACGTTCGCGCGGGTGGCGATCCACTCACCGATCTGGGTGTTGAAGTCGCTCGGTGAGGTGAAGGTGCGTCCGGGAAGGAACGAGCGTTCGTAGTAGTCGTTGTTGCGTTCCACCAGTCCCTTGGCCTGCGGTCGCCGCGGCCGACACAACCGCACCGACGTGCCCAACACGCCGCGGAACGCCTCGAACGCATCGGTCAGGACCGGCTTGCCACGCCGCCACTGCCCCACCGCGCCTTCCTGATCCCAGACCAACTCCCGAGGCACCGCCCCGAACTGTTGCAGCAGATGCCAATGCCCGGCGATCAGATCCGGCGCGGTGCGGGTGGGGATCATCACCGCACCCATCACTCGCGAATACCCGGCCGTCATCACCAACACCGGCGGCGAGTCCACCTGGCCTGCCCCCAACGGGATCGGTGCGGGCGGGAACCACAGGTCGCACTGCATCCGCTCACCCGGCTCATACGTCGTGCGCGACGACGGATCCGGCGGCAGGTAGTACGGCCGCAACTCCCGCACCCTCGCGGTGAACACCGACATCCCCCGCTGCCACCCCACCCGTTCGGCGATCACCGTCGCCGGCATCCACGGCGTCCTGGTCAACAGTTCCCGAATCGCCGGCTCGAAACCATCCACCGCCGACCCGACCGCCGCCCGCTCATACTTCGGCGGACGCGTCGAGGCCAACGCCGCAGCGACCGTGTTTCGCGAGATCCCCAACTGCTTAGCAATCCCGCGAGCCGACACCCCCTCCGCCCCATGCAGCCGACGGATCTCAGCCCAGTCCTCCACAGTGATCACCCTCCTCATCGTTAAGGAAGTGGCTCACTTTTCGACCGCAGCATGTGGCTCAGTATTGGACCGTTGTCGACATTTGACGGGGACAACTGGACGGAGTTCGTCGTCGACGACGGCGACGCGCCCCTGCCTTCAACCGAATCCACCTTGACCACTGGGCCTCATCGCAACACGCAACCAACCCGACCCACATCGACGACCGGAGGCTCCAACGCCGGTGTTTGGTTGGGAGTTGGAGTGTTACTGGTGGCAATCATGGGCGCCGTGATTTTCCTCATCGGAGCGTCAGGCGGTAACCAGATGGAGAAGTCTCGACAAGACGGCGAGGAACTGGGCAACGGCCTCGTGGGTGGCAACACGTTGGAGGAAAACTGCGAGGTAGCCAAGATCTTCGGCAACGAGAAGAAATACGAGAACCTGTCTGGGAACACCTGCGACTGACTA
>CAZVYU010000213.1:0-2539 GCA_964631645.1 uncultured Actinomycetes bacterium | reverse complement strand
ACGGGTCGATCACTGACCCGACGAGGCCCCTGCTCCCCACCCCCGGAGCAGGGGCCTCGTCGTGTGGCGGATCTCGGTGTCTGCGGGGGAGCCGCCTCTCTGCGGGGTGAGTGCCGCCTCTCAGCGGGGTGAGTGCCGCCGGAGGCGGTCTATCGAAGCCCGCTCAGGTCGGCTCGGAGTGGGGTGTCTTGGTGCGGGTCGGAGGTGGGGGTGGCTTCGATACGCGCTCCGCGCTACTCACCCACCGGGTGGGCCTACCGCGCCTCCTCACCCACCAGATCGTGGGTTCGGCTGCCAGGGCCCTGGTCCGGCCCTACCGTCGGGCCGTGAGCACCGATACCGCCGCCGACCCGCGCCCCTCGTTGATCGTCATGATCGCCACCTATGTGGCGGGAGGCATCGGCGTCTTCTTGGGCTTTTCGACCATCATGTCGACCCCGCCGTCTTTGACGTGGGCGTGCCTGCTGGCGGTCGGCGCCGGGGGTCTGCTCTCCTTCATCCGTCATAGCCTCCTGCACCGTTCGGACGCGGCCCGGATGGGATGGGACTACGGCAAGCGCAACAACTTCCAGATCGAGGTCGGCCTGGCGAACCTGGCCTGGGGGCTCGTCGCGATCCTTGTCGTTGTCATGGACGCCGGCATTGCCGCCGAGGGCGCAGTGATCGCCGTCTTCGGGTGTTACCTCACCGCGGTGGCTGTCATGAACCTCGTGGCTCCGGGCGGGCAGCGACGCGCACTCGGCCCCGGCATCGCCATTTCCGTGTTCGGACTGTGCCTGCTGTTTCTGGGGATCCGGGGTCTCGCCGTCTGATCGGGTCGCTGCCGGTGCGCGGAGGATCGCCAGGCACACTGGTGCCATGGCTTCGCAGATGTCCAAGACCTCCCGGTATTTCGACTACGACGGTCCGGTCCACTACATCGACTATGGCGGCGCTGACGATGGGCCGCTGGTCGTGTGTGTGCACGGTCTGGGTGGTTCGGCCATCAGCTTCGACCTCATCGGACCGCTCCTGGCGGCGCAGTGCCGGGTGTACGCCATCGACCTCGTGGGGCATGGCCGCACCCCGGTGCTCGGGCGTTCTGCGACTTTGGGGGCCAACCGACGCGTTCTCGACCATTTCCTGACTCAGGTGGTGGGCGAGCCGGCCGTCCTGATCGGCAACTCGATGGGCGGGCAGCTGTCGCTGCTGCAGGCCGCAAAACGCCCGGATTCGGTGGCGGGGCTCGTTCTCATTGGACCCGCGCTCCCCTTGACCGGCTTGGTCCTTCGGGACGTGCGCCGGGTGCTGGAGTTCGCGGTTCTGGCGACTCCGGGCGTCGGCAGTGCGGTGGTGTCGCTGTGGAGTCGGTTCGCCTCGGCCGAGCGGCAGGTGGCGCGCATGCTGCGATTGGTCGCCCTGGATCCCACACGGATCCCCGACGAGTTCCGCGATGCTGCGGCCGCCCTTGCCGACGAACGGCGGCGCTACTCCGGCAATCCGAACGCGCTGGTGCAGGCCGCCCGCTCGGTGGTCTGGGTGATCAGCAGCCCTTGGTACGCCACGCAGTTGGAGGGAGTGAGCGCACCGGTGCTCCTCATCCACGGCACGCACGACCGGCTGGTGTCGATCCGTCAGGCACACGCCGCGGCGGAGAAGTTCGAATCGTGGCGGTTCGAGGTCCTCAACCAGGTCGGTCACGTCCCGCAGCTCGAAGAGCCGGAGCTGGTGGTGGCCACGATCCTGTCCTGGATGTACGACGAGTCGCCTGAGGTCGCGGCCGAAGCAGCGACCGCCGCACCCGCGGTCGTCGATGTCCGCGAGACGGTCCGCCGCGCCTGATGCGCTCCCGCACCAGGCGGGTCGTGGTCCTGGGACAACATTCTGCGGATTTCGATGATCGCTCTGGCCTCCACGGCTCGGACTCTGACGTGCGAGTCCGTTGGGCGCCTGCAGCCACCGGAAGTTGAGGTCGCCCCGCATCGCACCCGCGATCACGATCGTGCGCGACCCCGCCGCCGATCCTTCGGATCCCTGACGGACTGTCCGCCCTCGCGTCGGCTCGCTGGCTAGGGTGAACTCCCGGAGGTGGCGGTGAGCGCATCGGGTCGGTCTGCGGACGACGATCAACGGCAACAGTCCTACGATCCCGACACGGCCAACGTCCCGTTGCTCCCTGAGTCGCGTACGGCCACGCCCGCGATGATCTTCTGGTTCTGGGCGGCTTCGGGGACCAGCGTGGCCGTGCTGCCGAGTGGTGTCATCATCGCGGCTGCGAGCGGGATGAACGCGCCGGCGGCGGTCCTGGCCGTGGTGGTCGGACTGGTTCTCGCGGGTCTTGTTCTGGTCCTGGTGTCACTGTCTGGGCAGAGAACGGGTCGGGCCACACTCGCGCTGAGTGGCGAGGTCTTCGGCCCGACCGGCAACCGACTGCCGCTGGCCATCTCATTCGTCGTGCTCGTGGGATGGTGCTCGGTGATGGCCGTCCTGGCGGTGTACTCCGTGGACGCCATCCTGCGACAGTTCGGCATCGTGCTCACCGATGCGGCGCGGATCCTCG
>CAZVYU010000212.1:0-2574 GCA_964631645.1 uncultured Actinomycetes bacterium | reverse complement strand
CTCGCTGACGCGGATGCCGGTGCCGTACAGCAACTCCAGGATCGCCCGGTCGCGCAACCCTGCCGGGGTGTGCGGATCCGGCGCCTCCAGCAGCGCTTCGGTGTCGGCGATGGATAGTCCCTGGGGCAGGCGCGCAGGTGGAGTCGGAGGGGTGACCGCGGCGGCGGGGTCGGCGGTGGCGATACCTTCGGCGGCAGCGAACGCGTGGAATCGGCGGACGGCCACCAGGGCGCGACCGACGGTCGTCTCGGCGGGGGTCTTTCCGTCGGTTGGGGTGCGCAGGTCCATCAGGTACTCGCCCACCAGCGCCGTCGTGACATCGGACACGCTCATCACCTGACGGGACGCGCAGAAGGTCCGATAACGGCCAAGGTCACGGCGATACGCGGAAATGGTGTTGCCCGCCAGTCCCCGCTCGACGGTGAGGTGGTTCAGGTATTCGCCGATTTCGTCGTCCAGCGGCAGTTTCCCGGGTGTGGTCACCAATTGAACACTCTTGCTTCGCTTAGTTCGGATACGCGGCTCGTTGAGGCACACTGCCATGGTGATCGATCCGTTGCTGTCCTTGGGGGGACTGTTCGCAGGTGTCGTGGTCGGGCTGACCGGCCTCGGCGGAGCCGCGATCGTCACCCCGATGCTGCTGCTGCTGTTCAACATTCCCGCCCCGGTGGCGGTGAGCACCGACCTGGTGTCGGCAGCGGTGATGAAGCCGGTCGGCGGTGGGGTCCACATCGCCCGGCGAACTCCGCACTACCAAGTGGTCCTCGCCTTGTCGCTGGGGTCCGTGCCGGGAGTGTTGCTGGGGACGTGGCTGTTCTCGCAGATCGCGGAGATGGAGTCCGGCGAGGACACCCTGAAGCGGATCATCGGTGTGGTGCTCCTGGTGGCCGTCGTGGTGAGCCTGATCCGCATGCGACTGCGGCGGTTCCAGGAGGCACATGCAGGTGAGTCGCTGAACTTCTCGACTGGTCGTCTCGTAGCTTCCGGTGTCGTCGGGCTGGTGGTCGGCATCCTGGTGGGCCTGACGTCGGTCGGTTCGGGCACGCTGATCGCGGCGAGTCTGCTGATCATCTTCCCGGCCATGCTGCCGAGCCGACTGGTGGGTACGGATCTGGTTCAGGCCATCCCGATGCTCATCGTGGGCGCCCTGGCCCACATGTCCCTGGGCGAGGTGGACTGGAAGGTCGTGGTCTCGCTGCTGATCGGTCAGGTACCCGGCGTCTTCATCGGAGCGCGTGTGTCGAGCCGGTACAACGGCCAGGAACTGCGCTGGCTGCTTCTGGTCCTGGTGGCCTGCGGCGGCCTGGCCCTGCTGGGGCTGCCCAAGGGCCCCGCCGCCGTCCTGACGGTGGTCGGCGTCCTCGCGTTCGGTGTCCCCATCATGCTCCGCGCCTGGCGCACCCGCCACGACCACCACCAGGCCCCACCCCCACCCCACGACCAGCCCGTCGACATCCTCGCCGACGACTGACCGCCCGCCCGGGGACCGCAAAACTCGGTCCCCGGCGCACACCTCGTCCATGGCAGCGGCGTGTCGCCCGAGGTACGTGAGTTGGCCCGAGGTTTGCGGTCCCCTGGGCCGCACCTACGGGAGGCGGACGCGGTCGGTGGCGACCAGTTGGTCGCGGACCGGCCAGGGGGCGTCGCCGGGGCGCAGGTTCTGCCAGCCGGTGGCGCGGGCGGCTGCGGCGGCCAGAATCCCGGCGACGGCGGTGGGGTTGCCCAGATCTCCCGCCAGCACAGCAGCGACGGCGTCGTCGAGCGAAACCCATCGGCTGGGCATGTCGGCCTCCTCGGCCTCACCCGGGGGTTTGCCGCCCGGAGCGGGGGCCAGGTCGCGGGCGAGGAAGCAGCGGAACGCCTCGGTGGACCCGCCCGGTGAGTTGAACCAGTCGGCCAGCACGTTCCACTGGCCCGCCACGACACCGCCCTCCTCGACCAGTTCCCGCTGAGCCGTCGCCAGGGCCGACTCCCCCGCCAGGTCCATCAGGCCGGCGGGCGGCTCCCACAGCAGGAAACCCACGGGGTGGCGGTATTGACGGACGAACAGGATCCGCTCGTCGTCATCGAGCGCGATGATGCCGACGGCACCGGGATGCACCTGGTAGTCCCGGGCCACGACCTCGCCGCGGGGCAGCTGCACTCGATCGGTGCGCACTCGCCAGCGCAACCCGTCGAACCGGTCGAGCCGTTCGACGACAGGCTGCGGGTCGGGGGCGTCGGCGAAGTCACTCACAGCGCGGCCGGGTCGCCGGAGGTCACCGGCTGGGCGTCGGACTGACGCAGTTTCAGAGCGGCTTCGACCAGTCCCGCGAACAGCGGATGGGCCCGGGTCGGCCGCGACCGGAACTCTGGGTGCGCCTGGGTACCGACGAAGAACGGGTGCTCGGTCTGGGGAAGCTCGACGAACTCGACCAGCCGACCATCGGGTGACGTGCCGGAGAACGACAGACCCGCCTCGGCCAGTTTGGGCCGCAGCGAGTTGTTCACCTCGTACCGGTGCCGGTGGCGCTCATCGACGTACGGTGCGTTGTACAGCCGCTCGACCAGTGACCCCTGCGCCAGTTTCGCCGG
>CAZVYU010000211.1:0-2612 GCA_964631645.1 uncultured Actinomycetes bacterium | reverse complement strand
CAACGGATATCGAGGCGGGCACAAAGGAACTGTTGAGCCTCGGTTGCGATGGGTTCTTGGTCCATGGCGACAACTCCGCAGGGGACGTGGACGTCGTCCTCGAGACCATTCAGGGCGTCGGTCTCCGTGTTCCGCAAGACGTTCTCCTGGTGTCCATCTCGGACGGGACGAAGGAGTCACGCATGGACCCCCCGGTCACCTGCTTGGCCTACGACGGCCTACGCAGCGGAGCACATGTCGCCGACGCAGTGATCGACGGCGTCACGACCGGAGAATTCCGCGACGCGTTGATCGACTGGGACCTGCATGTGCGGGAGTCCAGCAGCCGCTGAATTGCTGGTTCGAAACAGCAGACCCTGCGGTTGCTGGACTCAGCGGCCAACTGATGACATTCCGTCAGGGCGCGGGCACCTTGCGTCATTGCGGAGTAACGATGAACACATTCTCGACCACAGGACTCGCCGCTCTCGTGAGCGCCACTCTTGTCGCGGCCATGGCCGGGATCCCGACGGGCGCACAAGCTGTGGCGCCCGAACCGGCTTCGGACCACGCCGCTGCGACTGCCGCGCAGGCCGCGGCCCGACCTGCGTCCAAGCGCAATACGATCAAACGGGCTGGTCAGGCCCCCCATTGGATTCAGTCGCCGTATCTGCGCAAGATCGGCAAGAAGAGATTCGCGGTGAGCGCCAAGCTCTACGTGGAACCTCTGCACGACGCCGCCTCCCGCAAGAGGTACGGCAAGAAGTTGCGCCAGGATGTTGTGCATTTCCGGGTCAGCGTGGCGAAGAAGGGCGTCTCGACGCCCAAGCGCCCGCGCCCCATCAACCTGCTTCCGCAGTCGGCCCTCGCCGCGAGCACGGACAAGACTGTGAAGGTCACCGACCGGGGCGTCATCGCCGTACAGCAGAAACTGGGGAAGAAGGTCTCGCGGCAGTTGCGGAAGGCCTCTTTCAAGCAGCGCAAGGTCGCCGTTGCGGTGTCCGCGTCACACTGGAAGGACACGTTCCGCCGTTCCCCGGTGTGGGCTTTGAAGCAGGTCACCGCCGGCGACCTCGCCCCCCGGAAGGACTCCAAGCGGTCACGGAAGCATCGCCTGAGGTCGGCACAAGCGACACACCGGGCGATCATCGCCAAGAAGGCGCGCGCCCAGTCCGGCGACGTCAGGGCTGCTTGGGCGGGTGCGTCACCCACCTACAACCACGTGTACGTGGAGAACAGCACTCCGTTCGATCAGACCCTCAACTGGAACCCCAACATCCAATGCATGTGGACCGGTGGCGACGTCAACGACGCCAGCGATGCGGTCCAGGAACCGGTCGCCTCGGGTACCACGGTCATGTTCCAGTACCTCGGTGAGTCCAGCCAGTCCCAGTGGCCCGGCCTCAACGGTGCGACCAAAGGCATGAATGCTCCCGGCACCGGAGTCTCGTGGACGACCGACCTGGTGGGTGCCGCTACCGATGCGGGCGAGAGCCTCCTCGACTCGATGACGGAGAAGGAGACCTATTCCGAGGCGGGTGCCGCAGCTGCGGTCGGAGGTGCCGCGATCAAGTTCCTGGTGGCCTTGATCAAGGGAATGCCCGGTAGCACCTGCGACGATGTGGCGGACTACCCCGAGTTGTTCGGGTTGTCGACCACCGTCACGGATGTCGGGTACGCCGGGACCTGGGTCAACCAGTGGAATCGGACCTGGCTGGGACAGGAGGTGGGCAACGCCGGAAGCAGCGTGGCCCCGAACGCCAGCTTCACCGAGGACTACCTCACCCCGATGGTCGGGGCCCAGACCAACTTCACCTACTACTGGAACGGCGGGCAGCCGGCACCCATGGTGAGCAACAATGCGGCCTCCGGGGCGTTCACCGGCGGCGGTGGCTCAGTTCAGGGAGGCCTGATGCAGGTGGTCGCCCCGAATCCTGGGCAACCGGCGTCGTGGTCCGGCATCGGCGGCAATCCGTGCGAGCAGAGTCAGACGTCGTGGCAGGAATGCAACTACGGCGCCGAGGTCCGGCAGGGCGCGCAACGCGAAGGGATGACCATCAACCTCGTCTACCTCACGAATCCAGAGTTCACCGCGGGGCTGCAGAGCGTGGGAGGTTCCCCCGAGATGACGGTCTCGGAGGACAGCAACGGGAACTACCTACTGTCCTGCGACCTCTCGGACCTGGACGCGTCCCTGTCCTTGCCCTTCGGCAAAGCTGGGGCGACAACCATCGGCTCGGCGAGCATGGCCACCCAGCCGACAAACCCGTCCGGCACCAAGCCCCAGGACGCGAACTGGCTGGTTAACTTCTTCGGGTTGGACGACGACGGCAACTACGTCTACGCCTACAACAAGGTGGTGAACGGCATCAACACCCACGCGGTGTCGGCGAATGCCCAGCAACAAGAGGTGTCGATCGCGGCCGCCGCCGCCTCGGGCAGCCAGACCAAGGCCACCGGACTTGTGACGCCGGCCGACATGGCGAAGATGGAGACGGCAGACGGACAACCGGGGACACCGACCAGTTTCGGGTGCAACGCCACGCCCACGATCACGCTGAACGGCATGCAGATCGACGCGCCGGACGGCACGGCGGTGGCGAACGCCTGGGGTAACAACTGGCCGATGCCCA
>CAZVYU010000210.1:0-2636 GCA_964631645.1 uncultured Actinomycetes bacterium | reverse complement strand
GTGGACATCTGCCAGGTGCGGCCGATGGCGTCCTTGGCCTGCACGCTGATCTTGGGGCCGTAGAACGCAGCACCCCCTTCGTCGAGGACCAACTCGAGACCCTGCCGCTCTCCGGCCGCCCGGAGTGCGGCCGTCGCCTCGTCCCACTCCTCGTCACTGCCGACGCTCTTGTCGGGGTCACGGGTGGACAGTTCGAGGTAGAAGTCGTCGAGCCCGTAGTCACGCAACAGGTCGAGGACGAAGGTCAGCAGCGAATCCAGCTCGCCGGGCATCTGCTCCTTGGTGCAGTAGATGTGGGCATCGTCCTGGGTGAAGCCGCGGGCGCGGGTGAGCCCCTGCACCACGCCGGATTTCTCGTAGCGGTACACCGTTCCGAACTCGAACAGGCGGACCGGCAGTTCGCGATAGGACCGGCCGCGGGAGTCGAAGATCAGGTTGTGCATGGGACAGTTCATGGGCTTCAGGTAGTACTGCTGCGCTTGCTTCTTCAGCTCGCCGTCGGGTCCGTATTCCGCGTCGAGATCCATGGGCGGGTACATGCCGTCCGCGTACCAATCCAGGTGTCCGGACTTCTCGAACAGCGCCGACTTGGTGATGTGGGGACTGTTGACGAAGTCATACCCGGCCTCTTCGTGACGGCGCCGGGAGTAGTCCTCCATGACCTTGCGCACAACCCCGCCCTTGGGGTGGAACACGGCCAGCCCGGACCCGATCTCCTCGGGGAACGAGAAGAGGTCCAGTTCGGCGCCGAGCCGACGATGGTCGCGGCGCTCCGCTTCTTCGAGGAACGTCAGGTACGCCTGGAGCTGCTCCTTGTCCGGCCAAGCCGTGCCGTAGAGCCGCTGCAGTTGTTCGTTGGCCTGGTCGCCGAGCCAGTAGGCGGCCGAGGACCGCATCACCTTGAACGCATTGGGGGCGATGTAACGGGTCGAGGGCACGTGGGGCCCCCGGCACAGGTCGCCCCATGCCCGTTTGCCGGTGCGGTCGAGGTTGTCGTAGATGGTCAGTTCTTTGCCGCCGACCTCCATGACGTCTGCGCCGCCCTCACTGCCGATGAGCCGCAGTTTGAACGGCTCGTCGGCCAGCTCTGTGCGTGCCTCGTCCTCTTCGACCACCCGACGGGCGAAGCGTTGACCGCTCTTGACGATGGCGACCATCCGCTTCTGCACCGCGGTGAGGTCTTCGGGCGTGAAGGACTCGGGCACGGCGAAGTCGTAGTAGAAACCGTCCTTGATCGGCGGTCCGATGCCCAGCTTCGCGTCGGGATGCAGGTCCTGCACCGCCTGGGCCATCACATGGGCCGCGGAGTGGCGCAGGACATTGAGGCCATCCGGCGAATCGATGGCAACGGGTTCGACGACCGCACCGGCCGGCAGCGGTTGATCAAGATCGACCAATTCGCCATCGACCCGGACCACAACGATGGTCCGGTCGTCGCCGACCAGGTCTTGGCCGGTGGCATCATCGGCAACCGAACGTTCGACGCCGTCGTAGGTGATCCGCATGGACCCCATCGTAGGGGCCGGGGATCAGAGGCTGGGGTCGCCCAGCAGGTCGTCGATCGTGCGATCGAGGTCGAGGTACATCCATTCCGAATCGGCGGGCACCAGCCGGTACGACTCGGCGAGGAACTCGCCGACCTCGTGCCGGGGGGCCTCGATCTCGGCGGCGCCGGACGGCGAAGACAGGGTCAGTTTCATGACCGGTCCCCGGCTGGGGTGTGCCGGTCGGATCTGGATGTCTCCCTCGCCGACCGATTCGGCCATGCCGTCACGCAGCAGGTCGCGGGCGAAGGTCCAGGTGATGTCTCCTTCGCCGGTGCGGAAGGTCGCGGAGATGGCGAAGGGATCCTCGGCGGAGTACGCCAGGGTCGCGGACAGCGATACCCGGGTGTCACCGTCGACCACCACCTGCATCAGCAGATCATGGGACAGCGCGGGTGCGGGCCGTGATGGCATCATGTCGTACTCCCTTTCCGCCCTCTGTGTGCCCGGTCGATCAGGCCCCACACCTGACCACCCGGTGGCTCTGGTCACAGTTAGATCACGCGGAAGCGATCCACCCCAACCCCCCTACCGGTGCCTCTCACCTCAGTGAGACGCCCTGGCAGGTGTCCATGTTCCCCCGCCGGAATCACAGATGGGCGGCAGCGGGGCGGAGTGTCGCCCAGTTCACAGCAGCCGTCACCCGGACAGACCTACGCAGTCGGCGCAGTTCCCTCGAATCGGACACGGGCGTCCCGTGTATCCTCGGTGCGTCCGGTCGATTAGCTCAGTGGTAGAGCACTCGCTTCACACGCGAGGGGTCACTGGTTCGAACCCAGTATCGACCACCCGATGTCACCCGGCGGATTTCCAGCGTGCCGCGACTTACATCAGGGCCAGGTCCCACAGTGCCTCGATCTCATGCTCCGCCAGCGGTCCCAACTCCACTTCGACCAGGTGGATCCACCAGTCCGGTGGCGGCTGGGTCCGGTCTAGGGCTTCGTCCCGGTAGCGGGGGGGTTCTGGGTTTGGATGACCGAACAGGTCCATGATGCGACCTTTCCTCGATCGAACGTTTCCAGTCCGACGATTACATAGTCCGACGTTTGGTCCGACGTTTGCTCCAACGTTTGGTCCGACGTTTCCACGGTC
>CAZVYU010000209.1:0-2640 GCA_964631645.1 uncultured Actinomycetes bacterium | reverse complement strand
GATAGATCGCGGGGAAATCGTCGCGCTTGTATCCCTGCTCGGTCATGTCGGGATACACACCGGGGGGGATCACATGGTCGACGGTGCGCACAGTGTCCACCTGCACCCCGAGTCCCGTCATGATGTGCCGACTGATCTCGACCAGGGCGTCGGTATTGGACGTCTCGGGTGACCGCTTGAGCGTCCCGTTGAACACGACACAGCGCAGATCGCTGAAGTCCCCAGGCGCAGCGGCGACCTGACGATCGATGAAGGACTGGACAGGTTGGGGCAACATGCGCGAAGCGTAGCGCCCTACAGGTCACCGACCGATGTAGAAGAACAACGCGGCCAGGGTCGCCAGGACGTAGACGCCACCCAGTGACAACATCACCACCCGGTTGAATGCTCGGGCCGACTCTGTCTCCCCTTGTCGCACTCTTCGAGCCGTTTAGATCACGCGCCGTGTAGATGACGTTCGCCATGGCGACCAGGATGAACCCGTAGGCACACAGGTTCAGCAGCGTGACTCATCCGTTCCTCTCTCTGGGGAGTTCTGCCTGGATGCGGGCGACCACTGCCGGCATTGCCATTGCGCTTGCCGCCTGGATCGGAGTCATCCCGTCAAACAAGGAGAACAACGTCGGGTCCGCGCCTTGATCCAACAAGTAGAGCGCCATGTCTTCTTGCCCGGCCAAGATGCAGGCAACCAGTGGGGTTGACTCGAACTCCGGGTGTGCGTAGTCAATGTCGACGCCGGTCCGGACGTGGAACTCGACGAGATCTCGGTCACCGTCGCACGCCGCCTGGAACATCTCCTTCCAGTTGCCGCCCTCCATCCGGACCCCTTCCGCAGTGCCTTGCCGGGTGGCCGCCGTCCCCGGGCCGATGGGAGTGCGAACCATGGCCCGCGGACCGAGCTTCGTGAAGGCTATCCGCCCGAGGCCGCCCGTCAGCCAGGTTCCGATGAATCCAGGTAGCAGAGAAGGACGGCGTTCTCGGCAGCGTGCAGTGCGTCCCCCGGCTCGACTCCGTGCCTGCGTGCAGAGTCGTGGACCTACACGCGACGTAAGGGGAATATCAACTGATCACTGTGGCAAGTTCAGCCAGCGTCTCGGGGAAGCCTCCATTTGCTGCTGCCGGTGCACGCCAAGCAATGGAACTGTTGTGCAACGGAGCGAGGCCTTCGTCGACCCCAACAATTCCATAAACGCCAGTGGGTCCCTTTCTCAGAAACAGCACCATGGGCGTGTTCACTGGGGTGGAACCCTGCTGTTCGAACACCATTCTTTCCACGTCGTAGCGCGCAACTTCCAAATCGGCTGGGGCTTCGCCCTTGAGGACGTCGACATTCTCGGCCCTGAAGACGAGCATTGGGATTTGTTTGCTCATTGGGCTGCTGTCGTTGCTCAGTTCGGACTCCGTCACCGATCTGGGACTATCGGCGAGCGTTGCCGACACAACAAGGTCGGCCTTCTGTGCCAATTGATTGATCGTCCGCGACGGGACGACGAAAGCCTCCATCCTCAGTGTCGAAGTGGCCTGCGCTTGCTCCGACAGTTCGGGCGCGGGGGCATTGCCGCTGCATGCCGCCAAGCCTGCGACCAAGAGTCCGGCCGCGCTCACAGCAAGAGCTATTCGCATGTGCCTCATGATTCTGCATCCCCTTTGGTGGTCGGTGGTGTGTGCTAGTAGATGGCCCTGACGCCCTGCTTGTCATCGGGGAAGGGCCAGTTTCCCCACCCGCACAGCCAAAAGGTCATGCCTGTACGCATCACGGAAGGGGTGCCTGAGCAGGTCGTGCCCGATGTGTGAGCCAGCCCAAGAGTGTGACCCAGTTCGTGGGTTGCTACCGCCTTGAGCGCCTTCGCGTCACCACCGATACCACCCGGAGATGGTGTGTTCCAGTTCATCTCGCGCTGGTTGTCCGGCCAAACGCCCGTGGGACACGGATTGTCGAGATTGACCACGATGCGGGCCTCCCATCCGCCGACGTATGACCCTTCCGTGACGAAGATCTTGTAATGGCCGCCGCCACCCCAAGTCTTGAACGTCGGTGGTACGGACTCTTTGTTCCATTCGACGCCACCTCCCTGAGTAGCGTCGACTCTGCTGTTGCTCACGAGCGACCCGAAACGATAGGGGATCACCGGATCACTCCCGCTGAACTTGCACCCATTCAACTGGTAAGCGAATGCAGTGCCACTGTGTAGCGCACTGGAAGCGATGTATGTGACGGCCAAGACGCAAAGAAGCGATCGCCTGTTCATTGGTTCCCCGTTCCCCCTCGTGTCGCGACCGTATCAGGTTCAATGCAGTTGACACGTGCGGCTTGATCAGCGCGGTTTGACCCAGCTTGTCGAGGCCATGAGCGCTAATGCCGGTCACGGCGCCCAATTTGTCGCGCATGGGCGGACTTGACGTCCATGTCGCCAATTCCACCAGGGCCACGGCCTTGCCGGATGGGCCTATGGACCGCGTCGAATCGGGATTCTTTGCGGTGACGGCACCGTGCGCTGGAAGGGAGGGATATGGAGGGATGTCGACGGCCACGGGACGGGTCTCTTACGAACGAGACCCGTCTTGGGAGATGAGGACTCTCTATCGGTCGGGCTGACAGGATTTGAACCTGCGACCCCTTGACCCCCAGTCAAGTGCGCT
>CAZVYU010000208.1:0-2681 GCA_964631645.1 uncultured Actinomycetes bacterium | reverse complement strand
GGGGGCTCGGCCGGCAAGAACCGCCACGCGACGATGGCTGCCAGGCCCAGCGTCCCCGCGTAAAAGAAGAAGGGTGCCCGCAACGACAGGCTCACGACTGCGCCCCCGACCGCGGGCCCGGCCACGCCACCCAGCAGGAAGCCCGCCTGGAACGCACCCGAAGCACGGCCGCGTTGATCAGCGGCCACCACCTTCAGGAGCAGCGCCATCGCGGAGACAGTGAACATGCTGCTGCCGACTCCGCCGACCCCACGTAAGACCAGCAGCTGCACATAGTTGTTCGCCAACCCGGCCAAGGCGCTCGACACCGCGACGATGAGCAGGCCGGTGGTGAGCACCCGCCGCTCTCCGAGCCGGTCCACCAAAGCACCAGCGCCCGGCGACGAGATGAGTCGCATCAACGCGAACACGCTGATCACCGCGCCGGCCAGGAACGCCGACACCCCGAACGAACTGGCGTAGATGGGGATCGCCGGGGCCACGATGCCGAAACCGAGGGCCACACAGAAGGCAATCGCCGCCAGGACCCCGACCTCGTGGGGCAACCCGTGCAGCAGCGGTGTGCGCCGGGCGCGTTCGACCAGCCGCTTCACCCGCGCAGCACCGTGCGGAACCGCTCGGCGCGCAGGGCCGTGACCTCGGGCTCGTCGACGGGCTCCAGCGGCGTGCCGACAGCCCACTCGAGCAACTGATCGGCGATGTCGGGGTTACGCACCAGGCAGGGCCCATGCAGGTAGGTGCCGATCGTGTGGCCGGACACCGCGCCCTCGGTCCCGTCACCATTTCCGACGCCGGACAGGACCAGGGCCAGCGGCTCGACTCCGGGCCCGCGGGTCGTACCCCCCGCGTGGTTCTCGTAGCCGGTGAACCGGTCGCGCCCGAGCAGACCCGTCGTGCCCGGCGCGGGGTTGGCGGCGAGCTCGCCGACGGCTCGGCTCGGCAGGCGGGTCGTCGCGATGTCCAGCAGTTCCAGGCCCGGGGCCGGGCTGCCGGTCGCATCGGGAAAGACGGTGCCCAGGAACTGGTAGCCGGCGCAGATTGCCAGGATCGGGGCGCCACGCTGCGCTGCGTGCGCCAACGACCCGTCGGTTCGAAGTGCTTCGCAGGCCGCGACCTGTGCGGTGTCCTCGCCGCCGCCGAGTACGTAGATGTCGGCTTGTTCGGGGACCGGGTCACCCGGTTGCACGGTGATCACGTCGGTCTCCAGCCCACGCAGGGCAGCACGATGGCGCAGCGTGATCACGTTCCCGCCGTCGCCGTAGGTGCCGAGCAGATCCGGGTAGAGGGCCGCGATGACGATGCTCATGCCGGAACTCCGGTGGTGCGCAGTTCGTGGAAAGCGGTGTAGGTGGCGCACACGTGCACGGCGTCGAGGTCCCGCATCCCCACAGGCAGCCGCGCATCGGGCGCATAGGGGTCCTCGATCACAACATGGTCCACGCCGGCCTGCTTCAGGCGAACGGCTAGATCACGGCGCCGGAAGCCGGTGGCAACCACCGTGCGGCCGCGCAGCTTCTCGAACGGCACATCCCACAACCACGAGGGATCACGCCCGTCGGCGAAGTCGGAGTTGATGGTGATGATCACCGGAGTGGGCGGCGGCGGCATCACGTCGAGCAACTCCGCCCAGCCGGCCGGGTTCTTGGCGAGGAACAGGCGGATGCGGAGGTCGCCCACGCGGAAGGTGCCGTACCGGCCGGACACGGAGTCGACGGTCTCCATCCGGGCCAAGCCCTGCCGGGGATCCAGTCCCAAGGACGCGACGGCCGCAAGGACCAGCGTGGCGTTGGCCTGGTTGAAACGGCCCGGGAGGCGCAATCCGGACAGGTCATAGTCGGTGCCGTCCGGGCCGGTGGCGACCCCGTCGACCAGAACCCAGTCGGGCTCAGGTCGGTGACGGCCGCAACCCGGACACGACCAGGTCCCGTCACCGCGGGAGAGCAGCGCGCCGCACGACGCGCACACGGACGAATCCGAGGTCCACTGCTGACCGGCGGCAACCCACACGACGTTGGGTGCCTGGCCGGCGGCGAATTCGATCATGGGGTCGTCGGCGTTCGCGATGACGGTGACGTCGGGATGGCGTTCGAGCATGGTGCGCCACGAACGAGCGGTCATGGCCACCTCGTTCATCCGGTCGAGCTGGTCACGGCTCAGGTTGCCCAGGAGCAGCACCTTGGGATGGGTCTGGTCCATCGTGCGCGGGAGGTAGGCCTCATCGACCTCGAGCACCACAGTGTCGCCCGGGTCGGTGTCGGACAGCGTCATCACGATGCCCGTCGACATGTTCGCGCCGGTCGGCTGGAACACCACAGGTCCGGCCTGCTCCATGGCCGTGGCCAAAAGACGGGTGGTGGAGGTCTTGCCGTTCGTGGCCGACACCAGTGCGGCGACACGGCCGCCGGCCAACTCGACGATCGCGTCTGGGGCCAGCCGCAGGATCACCTGCCCGCCGATGACCATCCCCTCGCCACGGCCCGCCGCGCGGGACAGCGCCGAGGCTGCCCGCCCGGCGGTGATCGCCGCACGAGTACGCAGCCGGGCACGTTGTCGGGGGGTGGGGGAGCTCACGAGAGCAGGGTACGCCGCGCCGCCCGGCCGGCCATGGTGCTGCGGGTCGGTGGGCCCACCCGGCCGCGGGGTGAGTAGCGGCGGAGCCGCGTATCGAAGCCAAGGCCGTC
>CAZVYU010000207.1:0-2683 GCA_964631645.1 uncultured Actinomycetes bacterium | reverse complement strand
CCGTCGTTGGTGAGCGTGACTCTCATGTCGGCGCCGAACCGGCCGGTGCTCACGGTCGCGCCCAGCGCCGCCAACTCCTCGGCCACAGCGTCAACCAGCGGCTCCGCCTCGGGCCCCCGCGCCGCGTACTCCCACGTGGGGCGTCGCCCCTTGTCGGTGCGCCCGTAGAGCGTGAACTGACTGATCACCAGGATCGGCAGGTCCAGATCCGATGCGGCCACCTCGCGCGGGCCACTGGGAGCAGAGCACCGGTCCGGGAACTGATCGGCATCGAAGATCCGCAACCCCCACACCTTCGCGGCCAGCCGCCGCGCAGCCGGCCGGTCGTCCTCACGGCTGACCCCGACCAGGACTGTCAGCCCAGGACCGGCGAAGCCCCCGACCACCTCGCCGGCTACGACCACCTCGGCACCGTCACACCGCTGAACCACCGCACGCACGACCGCATCGTCCCACGTGACCAACTCGCTCACGATCGATCGGCCTCAACGCCAGGCAGGTGCGGCGCGGCCTGACCACACTGCTGCGCAGCCCCTGACGCGCACTGGCTACGGCATCAATCCGCGGCAGTGGAGGCCGAGCCGACATCGCCTGCCGGCAGAAACCTCTGGAAGTCGTCTGGTTTCCAGAGATTCGCCAGACAACGGCCCGTCACAATACCGGACATGAGCGACCGAGCGACCCCCACGCCGACACCCACCTACCTCGACTGGGGAGCCCTCGGCCGCAGCGGGAACTGGCGCTATCTGCTGGGCACGATCTTGATCGTGATCATCTGGTTCGGCGGCCAGGCGGTGGTGCAGTTCGCGCTTGCGCCGGTGTTGGGGGTGACGTTCAACGCGGATGGCACCGTGACCTCCTCCGGCCAGGCCACGTACCTGATCTTCAACCTGGCCTCGTTCCTCCCCTTCTTCATCGCGACACCCTTCATCGTCAAGGTCCTGCACAAGCGCCCCGGGCTGACGGTCGCCACACCCTTCAGCCGGATCAACTGGGGCGTGTTCGGCAAGGGCGTGCTGTGGTGGTCGGTCGCCATGGTCATCCCGCTGATCCCGACGATCGCGCTACGCCCGGGCGACTTCCGGTTCAACGCCGACTGGAGTTCGCTCGCGGCCGTGGCTCTGGTAGTCGTCGTTTTCCTGATCTGGCAGACCAGCGCCGAGGAACTGTTCTTCCGCGGCTACCTGATGCAGTGGTTCGGCAAGAAGAAGTGGCGTAACCCGATCTTCCTGGGCATCCTCAGCGGCCTTCTGTTCGCGGCTCCCCACCTCGGCAACCCGGAAGTGCGCGAGGCCTCGGGCATCGAGTTCCTGTGGGGGTTCCTTGCCTACTTCATGTCCGGCTTCGGCTGGGCCTTCGCGAGCGTCCGGTCCGGAACGATCGAACTGGCCCTCGGAGCCCACTTCATCAACAACCTCGTGAACATCTTGTTCATCACCGTGGAGACGTCCGCCCTGGGCGCCACCTCGTTGGTGATCGACGGCGCACCGAGCATCACCGAGGCCGGGATCACGAGCGTCGTCACCACGGTGCTGTTCATCGTCTTCGTGTGGCGGGTTCGCGAGAGTGGAACCCCGCGGCCAACCCCCCAGCAACAGGCCGTCGCCGAACCCGTGGCGCCCGAATAGTCCGTCGACGTCAGAGAGCGTCTTCGTCGCGTTCGCCGGTGCGCACGCGGACGAGCCGGTCGACCGGCGTGACCCAGACCTTGCCGTCGCCGATGCGATCGGTCCGGGCGCCGTCCACGACCGCCGCCACCACGATGTCAGCGTCGTCATCGTCGACCACGATCTCGATCTTGACCTTCGGCACCAGGTTCACGACGTACTCCGCGCCCCGGTACACCTCGACGTGGCCGCCCTGGCGGCCGTAGCCGCTGACCTCGGACACGGTGAGACCCGTGACGCCGACGCGCTCCAGCGCGGCCTTCACGTCCTCGAGTTTGAACGGGCGGATGACCGCGGTCACCAGTTTCACTGGTCCTCCTCGCGCAGACGTTGCTGCTGATGGTGCAACCCGGACAGGCCCACACCAGCGAACGTACCCGACGTGGTGTCGGTGTACTCATAGGCCGATTCGGCATGCTCGGACAGGTCGATCCCGGTGATCTCGGCCTCCTGGCTCACCCGGAAACCCAGCGTCCGATCGATGATGGTCGCAATCACATAGGTGACGATGAAGGCATAGGCGAGCGTCGCTATACAGGCGATCGCCTGCCGACCCAAGAGCCCGAACCCACCGCCGTGGAAGAGCCCGTTCGCGCCGGCCTCGTTCACCCCCAGGGTCGCGAAGAGACCGATAGCGAGCATGCCCACCAACCCCCCGACCCCATGGACGCCGACCACGTCCAGCGAGTCGTCGTAGCCCAGGCGGTACTTCAGCCCGACCGCGAGCGCACAGATTGCGCCGGCGATCACACCGATGACCAAGGCTCCGATGGGGTCGACGAAACCACAGGCCGGAGTGATCGCGACGGCCCCGGACACTGCCCCGGAGGCGATGCCCAGCGTGGTCGGTTTGCCGTCGCGGAAACGTTCCACCACCACCCAGCTCAGAGCTGCCGCGGCGGTGGAGATCTGCGTGTTGATCATGGCGGTGGCGGCCAACTGACCTGCCGCCAGCGCCGAACCTGCGTTGAAGCCGAACCAGCCGAACCACAACAGACCCGCTCCCAGCAGGACCA
>CAZVYU010000206.1:0-2687 GCA_964631645.1 uncultured Actinomycetes bacterium | reverse complement strand
CGATCCGCCTGCGCCCGCATCCGCACGAGTTCGAGATGTACTACGACATCTAGGAATGACGTCGAGAGGCCCCCATCGCTTGCGGCGGTGGGGGCCTCTCGAGTCTCGGGATCACTGTGACGACTGAACCGTCGCCGTTGTCGTCGGTATGAGCCCCGATTCAGACCCGGAACCGACGGAATCGACGACACTTGGGGTCCTACGAGTCACCCATCCCGGCGCTTACGGAACGTGACCCTTCCGTCGCGCAAACGGCATCACTGGTTGCTAGCCTCCGTCGCGGGCGGCCTGCGGTCGACTGGCGACACGGTGGTCCTCCCTGGAGGTTCCGGTGCGTGGACGTCTCATCTCGACCGCGGCGGCGGCCGCCGTCGCGGCCATCGGGCTCGTCGGGGCGCCTGCGACAGCCGACACCGTCAACTCCAACGCCGGGAACTGCCCGAGTCAGAACTCGGTGATGACATCCACTGACTGGCAGGCGTCCAACGGCTACCTGTGTGCCCAGGAGAACCACAACGGCGATACCTCCATCGGGCCCGACGACACCCACACCTGGACGATCGACACCAACGTCGACTACTACCCGCAGTACAACTGCTATGACACGACGTCCTCGTCCGTGACTGTCACCCCCGCCTTCATCTTCGGCAGCGGCTCCTTCACCGCCACCAACTGGCTCGCCGCGAGTTCGACGGAGGACAACACTCGCCACTGGTCAGCGGGCATGTTGTGGACCTTGGGCGCCGGGTCGGTGACCGGCTTCAGCAACGGCTGCGAGGTGTCGGACCAGACCTGGACCGACCCGCCGAACATCCTGACGGTCACCAAGTTCACCGCGACCGGGATGCCGGACAACGACCAGGCCGTGGCCGGGCAGGCGTACGACATCACGGTCACCTTCTCGCCAGGCGACGTCACGGGTTCGGTGGGTCTGATGGATGTTCCCACCGGCAGCAGCGAGACACCGACCGCCGTCACGGGCGCCACGATCGAGAACGGGACAGCGACCTTCACCTGGATCCCGGCGCAGGCGGGCGACCGCACCGTAACCATCGGTTACGAGGGCGACGCCACTCACACCGGGGCGATCACCGACGACATCGACCTCAGCGTCACCAACGGCGTGAGTCTGGCGATCACCGACATCGAGGCCGACGCGACCGCGGGAACCGCCACCGCCACCGTGGCCGTCGGACCAAGTTCACTGACCTCCGACGTGCTGATCATCGACACGAACCAGGTCAACCCGTCGACCGGCAAGCCGCCTCTGGTGGTGGGCAAGGCGGCCGCGTCTGGTGGGTCGGCCTCGATCGACTTCGAGTACGCGCCGGGCACGAACCACAAGTACGTCGCATCGGTCATGAACGGTTCGAACCAGGTGATCGGCCAGTCGTACTACTACCAATGGGCCTCACCGCCGACGATGACGTTGACGGTCCCTTCGGTGATGCAGTTGAACTTCCGCTACCCGTTCATGGTGGGGTTCAGCCCCGAAAGCGACGAGTCGACCACCACGCTGCTCCAGAACGGCACCGCGGTCGCCTCGGTCAGCAACACCGGGGGCACGGCGATCCCGCTGTACTACACGGCGTCCGCATTGGGATCCGATAACTATCAGGCGACCTATGCGGGCAGCTCGTCCATGGGGTCCTCAAAGAGCCCCGTCGGTTCGTCGACTGTGGGCAACGGCTACACGCTGAAGATCACCGACGTCAGCTGCCCCAGTGTGAACTGCACGGTCAAGGTGCAGGCCACCGGCACGGCCGGCAACTTCTACAACGGGCCGATCTCCCTGTACAGCAACGTCGAGAACGAGGCGTACCCGCCCGGCGGGCTCAACGGCACCGAAGTCGCGACCAAGACAGCGACCAACGGCTATGCGTCGTTCAGCGTGCAGGCGAACGCCTGGGGCTACCAGGCCACCGCGGCAATCATCGACTCCGCGGACGGTTTCCTGTTCAGTAACACCAAGACCGTGATCATCGGCGCCCAGTCGGCACCCGCCACCGAGGACAAGCCGACGAAGCCGACGAAGCCGACGAAGCCGCACGGCCACCCCGGTCACGGAACCGCAGGAACGCCGGGGAAGCATCCGGCGGGCTATGGAGTGCCCACCAACGCGACCACGGTGGACAAGACGAAGAAGATCAAGGACAGCAAGTCCAGGAACCGCAAGGTGAAGACGAAATGCCCGTCGGGTTACGCGCTCTTGCATGCCGAAGCGATGTCGGATGGGCCGAAGGGCACGATGCAGATCGAGGCCACCAAGCGCGGCGCCACCTTCAGGGCACCAAAGTCCGACGTGGGTCACAAGATGCGGACTCAACTCCTGTGCCGGGAACAGTCGGCCAAGCTGAGCAGGACGCCGGGATATGCCCTCGGTTCGACCCACCGTGACAAGGTCAGGTTCACGAAGTCCAAGGCCACGGCGTTCGGCGGTCTCGGGGCGGACAGGCTGACGGCCCGGGGCTCACGATCGACGCTCATCGGTGGTTTCGGGGCGGACCGGTTGTTCGTCGCCGGCAACAAGTCCGTCGCCGACGCGGGAGTCGGTAACGATGTCCTCATCGCCAAGAAGAAGGCCACGGTCCGGGCCCTGCTGGTCGGCGGCGAAGGCAGGGACACGATGCGCGGTTCGGCCGGTGCCAGCGTGCTCGACGCCCGCGATGGATCCGGCCGCGACAGGG
>CAZVYU010000205.1:1275-2699 GCA_964631645.1 uncultured Actinomycetes bacterium | reverse complement strand
CCCCACCCGCCGCGGGGTGAGTAGCGCGCAGCGCGTATCGAAGCCAAGGCGGACCTACGGCCCGCAGCGACCCCGCTGGTCTCGGTGGCGCCCGATCAGAAGGAGTCCCACACGCGGTAGGTGACCGTCCGGGACGCCGACTTCGTGTACTGGCGCTTGGGCTTGCCGATCTTCTTCACCTTGTCACCGTCGACCTGCGCGTACTCCACGCGGACGATCGACGTGCCGGACAGGTGATACACGCTGTACTGGTCGGCCAGCAGGGCCAGGTCGATCTTGTCCGGGACATCGACGCCGAGGTTCAGATCGAAGCTCAGTGCGAACCCGCGCACTCCGCCGATCGAGGCGGCGTTCTTGAACTTGCCTTTGACCTTCACCTTGACCTTGGCCCCATCGTCCTTGACCTTGGCCCGCGTGGTCTGGCTGCACTCCATCGCCATGGTGCGCAGCTCGTCGTAGGCCTTGAGCGCACGCTTGGCGTTCGCGTACTGGTAGATGTCGCTGTTGGTCGCGACGAACGAGAAGTTCTTGAGATCTTCCTTCAGCGTGATGTTGGATTCCATCCACTGCCGCGGCTTCTTGCCGTAGACGGTGTCGCCCTTCTTCGTGATGCACAGGTCGGGGGCGGGCGCCCTCTTCCCGGCCACGTAGTCGATCACTCGAGACGGCGTCTGGCCCTTGATCAGCAGATCCGAGGGGATGTCGGAGATCTTCAGACTCGCCGCCCGCATCTGGGCCTCGTCCAGCGGCTTGATGCCGACCGGCAACGCGCTCGCCGTCAGCGTCGTCGCGGCCACTCCCGCCGCCAGCACTGCGCCGATGAAGACAGAACGGGTTCGGAACATGGGGGCCTCCTGATCGGGTTGGCCCGTGTCTACCAGCACCCGCACGCCGGTGTCCTGACGATCATCGGATCATCCGGTAAGTGATCAGCTGGACGCCGTCGCAGGCACCGCCGCCGAGTCTCCGGAACCCTTCCCGCGCCGGTAGCGCGACTCGACCAACAGGGCCGCGATGTACAGCACACCGGCGATGATGATCAACGACTGATAGCCGGTGAGTAGCGCCAGGTACTCCAGGCAGCCACCGACCATGGCACCCAGCAGGTTCATACCGAACGCGGTCGTGGGTTGGGCGCTGTCGTTGAAACGGGACGCGAAGATCACGTTCGCCGTGAACACCGGGAGGAACGTCAGACCGACGGCCACGACCAGGCGGACCGGTGTCGGTAGCGTGAGCAAAGACGCCGGTGGCACCAGCCAGACCGCGGCGAGGGACGCCAGGAGCACCGCATACGCAATGGGGAGCGGTACTCGTCCCGTCGAACTGATCCGGTTGAACCAGCGGGTGAACTCCACCGCCAGCAGTACGGCGACGAGGATGCCCGCGAAGACGATGGCGTTGACCAGCCAGGTGGTGCCGAA
>CAZVYU010000205.1:0-1175 GCA_964631645.1 uncultured Actinomycetes bacterium | reverse complement strand
TTGGCGATCAACAACGACGCACTGATCTGTTGTTCGTTGAGGTCCACGCAGGGCGGGTGCCCGAACGCCTGGGCCATGGTGCGGGCCAGTCGGCCCACCAGCCACGGGTCGCGGTAGTAGTTGTACATCGCGAACACGCCGTCGTCGGTCAGGATGTCGTGGACCCGCTGCATGGCCTGCAGCGTGAACAGGTACGACTCGAGCCGCAGCTGCGACGCTCCGGCCACCAACGTCAGTGAGTCCGGGAGCGCCAGGATCACCGTGTCGTACTTCTTGTCGGTGTTCTGCAGGAACTCCCGGCCATCGGTGATGTAGGTCGTGACCCGCGGGTCGTCGAACGGCTTGTTGGGGTTGGCAGTCGAACCGATCCCGCGGATCTTGGGGTCGATCTCGACGGCGTCGATGGACGTGGCGCCCTTGCTCAGCGCCAGAGCCACGTCGGTGCCGGTGCCGGCTCCGATGATGAGCATGTCGCCGGGGTTCTCCCGCAGACTGCGCTGGTAGGGCAGGGCGTAGAACGGCTCGGCCTCGGCCTTCTTCTGCGCGTCCCACACCGCCTGGTGCGGCACCCCGTTGGCGATGACCGTGGTCACGGGGTTGTCCGGACTCCCCAGCGACTGGGTCTCGATCTTGTAGTACGGCGACCACATGGCGCCGCTCAGGAACGACTCCGCGGCAAGGAAGCCGAGCAGTACGACGGCCGCACCGTAGACCCACACCGACGGCCGCGGCAGCAACAGCACGATGGTGAGCGCGACGGCGACGATGCCCCACACGATGGGGGCGGCCCCCAGGAAGCTGAGCAGCGTGAATCCGGCGATACCGATCAGAGAACCGATCAGGTCGTAGCGATAGGCGTCCAAGCGGCCCAGGTCGAAGAACGGTTCGGCGACCAGCATCCCGACGCCGGCCAGGATGACGGCCACCAACGTGAAGATGACGGGCAGCACCACCCACGGCGGCGGTCCACTGGTCGACACCGCCGTGAAGAAGATCAGGTCGGAACTCTCGCGCTCCACCCCGACGGGGAACAGTGAGACGACGGCGACCAGCCCCGCCAGCACCGGCAGGAAGAAGACGGGGCGTTTACCGCCCTTCTTCGCGCGAAGGAACCCCACCCCGATACCCAGGAAGGACGCCAGCAGCACGATGTTGCTGAAGTACGACAGGTGCAG
>CAZVYU010000204.1:0-2702 GCA_964631645.1 uncultured Actinomycetes bacterium | reverse complement strand
CCGATCATGGCCGCCAGGGTGGGGGCGAAGGTCGCGACGTCGAGGAAGTTGGCGGTGACGAGCACGAGGGCCTGTCCCGCGGCCAGCGACAGGATCGCGGAGATGATCGGAAGGAAGGCTCCGACCAGCGAACCGAAGGTGAACAACAAGATCACGAGGGCGACGGTGACACCGATGCCTTCGCTGCTCGGCGGTTCCTGACCGGCGAACTCCAGGGCTTGGCCGTTGGCGCCGACGGTGAGGCCGTCGGTTCCGTTGGTCGACTTCACGGCGTTGAGGACCGCGGTGGCGTCAGAGGCCGAGACGTCCTCGGCCGCTCCGGCGAAGGTGACGGTGGCGAAGCCGACGTTCTGGTCGATGCTGAACCCGGCGGGTGCGAGGCCGGCCATGGCCTTGGCGGCGGTGGGCGACAGCTGCTCGGTGGTCGCGCCGGTGCCCATCGGGTTGGCGGACGTCGGGGTGCCGGACTGGTCGGCCGCGCCCTGATCCGCGCCGGTGCCGGCGCCCTGCTGCTGGGCAAGTTTCGCCTCGCCGTTCTTGCCGGCGGGGTCGGCGGCCGGGGCGGAGCCGGTGGCCTGGGACTGCTCGGCTACCTGGGTCTGGGCCGCGGTGCAGCCGGCGCCGAGCGGTTCGCCGTAGGGCGTGACGACACACGCGACTCCCGGGACCTCGGAGATTGTGGTGAGCATGCCGGTGATCGGGGCAGCGACAGTCTTGTCCGTGGCGGGAGTGCCGTCGGCGGTCCACACCACCTTGGCGGTGGCTGCGGTCAGCGAGTCACCGGCGCCGGGGATCTGCTGCAGCAGGTCCTGGGCGCGCGAGGACTCGGTGTCGGGCAGCGAGAACGAGTTGTTGTAGGTGCCGCCCAGACCGGCGGCCAGCGCGAAGATCGCGGCGGCCATGAGCACCCAGGCCAGGATGGCGCTCTTCGGCTTGTTCACTGCCCAACGGGAAATCGGTCCCACGGTTGCTCCGTCTCACTTGGTCGGCTCCGGCGAGCCCCGACCAAGGTAAGGTGTATGTGTCACACACACAAATCACGTGTGTCGCACATGTATTACGGGAGGGCCACGGTGAGCAGTGAGGCGGCCGGCCGACTGGATCGGGCCATCCTCACCGTCCGCCGGGTCATGATCAAACCCCCGGCGGCCAGCGTGCCGATCCCGGAGCTGGGCCACTCGGTGGACTTCGCCAAGGTGCACGCCTGTCTGAGTATCAGCGAGGCCGACGGCACCTGCACAGTGAAGGATGTCGCCGCGGCGCTGGGCCTGGAACATTCGACCGCGAGTCGGGTGCTGGGCGAGGCTGAATCCGAGGGACTCGTGCGGCGGCATACCGACCCCGCCGACCGGCGGCGGACCATCGTGCAACTCACGTCGAAGGGCCGCACGGTGGTGCGGGCGACGACGAACATGCGCTGCCGGGTGATCGACGAGGTTTTCGCCGATTGGTCCGATGAGGACCTCGACACGCTGGCCGACCTGCTGCAGCGAATGGCGCGGACCGTCAGCGAGCGGGCACCGGAAGTCATCGCCGGCCTGGAGCGCGACGGGGACGAGGCGCACCCGCCCACGTAGGCGGGTTGGCACCGCTGGTCTGGTGCCAGCGTAGGCAAGGCCGGAGTACCCCCGCGCCGGCTGTCCCTGTCCGGTCACGGAGTCGATGCACCGGTCTGATCGGACGACGCGTTGACGCCGTCGCTGCCGCCCCGGCGTACTGCACACAGGGCGTGCGGCGACGGCCGCCTGGTCGAGCCGTTCCATGCCAGGGCTGCCGGCGGCACGCTTCCAGAGGAGTGATCGTCATGGCCGACCTGCACCGACGGACCAGCGAGGACGACCGCGACGAGACCGTGTCGGAGCGGGCCGATCGGAACCTCGAGGAGGTCGTACAGGAACTGCGAGTGGCCCAGACCGGGGTGCAGATCCTGTTCGCGTTTCTGCTGTCATTGTCGTTCCTGAGCGCCTTCCCGACCGACGACACCACCTTCAAGTGGGTGCTTGCGGTGGCGCTGGTCAGTTCTGCGGGTGCCGCGATCTGTCTTATCGCGCCGGTGGCCGGGCACCGGTTGCAGTTCCGCAAGGGGCGCAAGGAGTCGATCGTGTGGCTCGCGCACTGGATGTCGATGGCCGGGCTGGCGTTGCTGGTGACGGCGATGACGCTGGCGGTGTGGCTCGTGCTCGCGCATCTGTGGTCGTCGACGGTGGCGTCCTGGGTTGCCGTGGGGATGGTGGCACTGGTGGTGCTGCTGTGGGTCGTGGTGCCGCTGGCGCTGTCCGGCCGCTCCGAGTGAGGTGCGTTCCGAAGCCACCGTCGGCCGCGGGGTATGCCGAGTGCCTCAAGGCCGCGGGAATGGCCGGCGCCGAACCGCAAGGCCGCGGGGTGAGTAGCGCGCAGCGCGTATCGAAGCCAAGGCCGCCCTCCGGCCGGGACCCAGATACGGCCGCTGACCCCCGGCCAGGAACGGGCCGACCTGAGCGGGCTTCGATACACCGCCTTCGGCGGCACTCACCCCGCAGACACAAGGCCGACGCCGGACCGCGCGGCCGTCGGGTGAGTAGCGCGCAGCGCGTATCGAAGCCAAGGCCGCCCTCCGACCGGGACCCAGGTACGACCGACCGGCCCCCAACCAAGCACGGGCCGACCTGAGCGGGCTTCGATACACCGCCTCCGGCGGCACTCACCCCGCAGACACAAGGCCG
>CAZVYU010000203.1:0-2706 GCA_964631645.1 uncultured Actinomycetes bacterium | reverse complement strand
TACGTCTTACGGCCACCCACCGGGTGACCCGCCAGCCCCAGGATCCACAGGATCAGACCGACGACCACCAGCACGCCGCCGATCGTGGTGAGCAACGAGATTTTCAACAGCAGGCCTGCGATGACCAGCACAACACCCAGAATGATCATGGGAACTCCTTCGCGTTCCCTCCTGCCTACTGGCAGTTCCGGTCCCACGACAACGAAGCGCCCCGGCGAACGGACATCACTAGCCGGATTGCCCGAACGGACTGCTGAGCGTTCCTGAGGGGTCAGTGCACCGGGTCCATCTGCCGGTTGATGACCCGGTGGAAGACGAACAGGACCACGGCGAGTGCGATCGGGATCAGCCCGCTCAGGAGGAACGTGTTGACGGGATTGTCGGCCGTGAACTTCCCGATCTGCCCGCCGATGCTGGTTCCCACGGATGTGGCCACGAACCACAGCGCCAGCATCTGGCCGCTGGCGCCTTCGGGCGCGAGTTTCGTGGTGGCCGACAAGCCGGTGGGCGACAGGAGCAACTCCGCCCACGTCTGCAGCAGGTAGGTGCCAAGGATCCAGAACAAGGCTGCCTCGGCCCCCGTGTTCTGGAACTGCTGCATGGGGATGACCAGCATCAGCACCGAGAGGCCGACTCCGACGAGGGCAAGTACGAACTTGATCGACGTCCGCGGCGCCCGATCGGCCAGCCTCGTCCACATGGCTGCGAAGATCGGCGCGAAGATGATGATGAACAGTGGGTTCACCGACTGAAGCCACGCGACCGGCATCTCCCACGATCCGACATTCATGTCGGTGACGTCGTCGGCGAACAACGTCAGCGTCGACCCCGACTGCTCGAACACCATCCAGAAGGCCGCCGCCGCCAGGAAGATCCAGATGAACGCTCGTACGTGGCTGCGCTCTCGCGGCGTGTAGTCCTGGCGACGGAATAGTTGGAAGAAATACACGAACGGCACGATCAGGATGAAGATCGTGATGGTGGTGGCCACCCGGTCGAAGAACGGCCAGTCGGTGACCAACCCCAAGAGGGCGGCGAAGCCAAAGATGAACACCACCACAGCCGCCAGCAGCACGAAGAAGCGGTTGCGCTCGTGGACCGTCGCAGGGTCGGGGGCATGATCGCCGATTCCCTGCAGCCGCTTCCAGCCGATGGCGTACCAGATGACCGCGAACGTCATGCCGATGCCTGCGATGGCGAAGCCCCAGTGGAAACCACGCTGTTGGGCGGCCCAACCGGTGACCAGGGGCGCCGCGAAGCTGCCGATGTTGATGCCCATGTAGAAGATGGAGAAGCCTGCGTCGCGTCGGGTGTCCGTCTCGGAATAGAGGTCACCGACCATGGCCGAGATGTTGGGCTTCAGCAGGCCCGTGCCCAGTGCGATCAACAGCAGGCCGACCCAGAACGTCGCATCCACCGGCACGGCCATGCAGTAGTGCCCCAGCGCGATGACGATGCCGCCGTACAGCACGGTGCTGCGCGGGCCGATGAGCCGATCGGCGATCCAGCCGCCGGCGATCGGCGTCAGGTACACCAGCCCGGAGTACGCGCCGTAGATCGCGACGGCGGAGCCCTTGTCGAAGTTCAGACCCGGGCCGTAGCCCTCCTCGGTGACCAGCGGAGCCGTGAGGTACAGAACCAGGAGGGCCCGCATGCCGTAGTAGGAGAAGCGCTCCCACATCTCGGTGAAGAAGAGGGTGGACAGCGCGCGTGGTTGCCCCATGAAGCCGGAGTCCGCGGGACCCGGGGGCACCGCCGTGGTTGCCATGGGGTGACCCTAGGGCGGAGGACGGTAGGTGTCCTCATGAACTCGAGGGGGGCGTCCGCCGCCGGAACAGCAAATGGGGCGCCCGCAGTCTGGATCAGACTGCCGGCGCCCCATCGGACCGCTCGATCAGCGGAAGGACACGTGCACGTGGTCGTAGTGGCGCGTGGTGCAGTTGCCACCCGACATGCCGTGCCGCCAGTTGCGGAACTTGGTGGGCCGGCTGGTCGACGCCCAGTAGGAGTTCTTCCAGATGATGTACTGAACGTTGTGCTGGCGCGCGTGGCGCATGAAGTAGCGGGCGACGTCGTTGCCGTTCTTGCGGCCGGACCGGCAGCTTCCCTTCAGGTTGACCATCACGTCGATCGCCCTGCTGGCCGACGGCGAGTGACCCGGGTACGAGCTGACCAGCTTCACGCCCCGGACCCGGCGCGACACGCAGCGACCCGCGAACACGGCGTCGACGGTGTAAGCGAACTGCCGTTCACCGAACTTGTGGGTGCGGTGGCATTTGCGGAAGAAGGGCTTCGCGCCCTTGGACTTGATCTGCTTCTTGGTGGCGGTCGGCGCTGCGACGGCGGCATTCGCCGGAGCCGCCGGAGCGAAGGCCAGAGCGGCCAACACGAGACCCACAGAAAGCAGAACCGCGGTGAGACTGATGGTGCGGGTGCGCATGAAGATCCTTTCGATTCCCGGGATCCTGTGCCCCGCTGCGACACAAATGCAACATTGCCACGACGAAAGTGAGATAAGACACGACGCTTCCTTCGGAACGAGTGGTGAGCCGCACGCTCCGTGTCCGGCCACGCGCGCAGCGCCGCGTCTCCCCCGCCCCCCGCCGCGGGTGAGCAGCGGCCAGCGTCGGCCGTCCCACCCGCCGCGGGGTGAGTAGCGGGCATCAGCCCGCGTATCGAAGCCAAGGCGGACCACGGCCCGCACCT
>CAZVYU010000202.1:0-2769 GCA_964631645.1 uncultured Actinomycetes bacterium | reverse complement strand
GCCAGGCCTCCGTCGCCGTAGGCGGCCCACACCACGTGGCGACGATCGGCGACTGACCCACCGGGGACCGCAAACCTCGGTCCCACGCACGAACCTCGGGCATCCAGCACTGCTGGTGCCCGAGGTTCGTCGTTTCGGCCGAGGTTTGCGGTCCCCTCTAGGCTCTCCTCATGACTGCGACGGCGGAGGAACTGGCGGGGAAGAACTCCCGCCAGACGTTGCGGCTGTTCTGGGATTCCGCGGCGGAGTACCCCGTTCGTCTCACTCTGGCGCTGGTAGTCCCCGTCCTCACCGTCCTGCTCAGTAACTTCGCGGGTCCGCTGGTCATCGCAGCGCTGCTGGAGCAGATCCAGTCCGACACCCTCAGCTGGGATTCCGCCTGGCCGCTCGTGGTGTTGTACGCGATCACCCAGATCATGGGCGAGATCGTCGGGTGGCGGGTGGCGCTGTGGGCGGCGTGGACCTTCGAGATGCACGCCATGCAACAGTTGTTCGAGCGGGTCTTCGCCACCCTGACCCGCCAGAGCACCGCGTTCCACGCCGATCGGTTCAGCGGATCCCTGGTGTCGCAGACCAACAAATTGACCGGGGCGTTCGAGAACTTCTGGGACACCGTCGTGTGGGTCGTGATCCCGATCGCCACAACCGTGGTGGCTGCGGTCGCGATCCTGGCGTTCGTCCTATGGCCCTACGCCTTGGTGCTCGCGGTCCTGAGCGCGGTCTTCACGTGGCTGGTGGTGGCCACGACCCGCACGATGGAGCCCCTCAACGTCGCCGAGGCGCAGGCGGCCAACCGGATGACCGGGTTTCTCGCCGATGTGACGACCAACATCGGGGCGGTCAAGGCCTACGGGGCCGAGGACCGCGAACAGCAAGGCGCCCAGGTGGTGGCTCGCCGCTGGAAGGAGTCGTCCTTCGACGTCATGAACCCGTTCCTGCGCTACAGCGCGGGATACGCCGGGATCAGCACCACCATCAACGTCGCGGCCGTGGTGGCAGCGGTGCTGGCGGCATCGCAGGACGCCGTCTCCATCCCTGCGATCTACCTCGCCGTGACGTACACGATGACCGTGACCACCCAACTGTGGGAGATCAACCAGGTGATGCGGCAGTACAACCGCGTCATGGGCGACGCCCACGACATGGTCGAGATCCTGTCGTTGCCGACCGGGGTCGAGGATCACACGCAGACTCCCCTCGTCGTCAGCTCCGGCGGGATCGACGTGGACGCGATCACGTTCGGCCACGAGGAGGACTACGACCGGCCCCTGTTCGACGACTTCACGCTCAACGTGCCCGGCGGGCAGCGAGTCGGACTGGTGGGCCACTCCGGCAGCGGCAAGTCCACCCTGGTCCGGCTCCTGCTGAGATTCGCGGATGTCGATTCGGGTGAGATCAGGATCGACGGACAGGACATCAGTTGTGTGACCCAGACCAGTTTGCGCCGAGCGATCTCCTACGTCCCGCAGGAGCCCCTGCTGTTCCACCGCTCCCTGTTCGACAACATCGCCTACGGTGCGCCCGATGCGACGGAAGCCGATGTGAGGTCCGCGGCAGCGCAGGCCTATGCCCTCGACTTCATCGACTCGCTCCCCCAGGGTCTGGACACCCAGGTCGGCGAACGAGGGGTGAAGTTGTCCGGCGGCCAACGGCAGCGAATCGCCATCGCCCGCACGATTCTGAAGAACGCCCCCATCCTTCTGCTCGACGAGGCGACCAGTGCACTCGACAGCGAGAGCGAGATCCACATCCAGGACGCCCTGGAGCGGGCCATGCAGGGCCGTACCACGATCGTCATTGCCCACCGGTTGTCCACGGTGCAGATGATGGACCGGATCATCGTGCTGGATTCCGGCCGGATCGTGGCCGACGGCAGCCACCAGGAGCTGCTGGACGCGGGTGGGGCCTACGCGGCCCTGTGGGCCCACCAGTCCGGCGGTTTCCTGCGGTAGCAACGTCCCAGTCTGCGACGGACCCCGGGGCTGCCCCATGCAGGCCGGGTTCACTGGGCTGCAATCATCGGTCCGTGAACGACAGAAGAAGGGTCACCCTGCGCGATGTGGCAAGAGCTGCGTCGGTCTCGCCGTCAGCGGCCGGCGCGGCCCTTCGAGGCGAGGGTCGGCTGCACGGCGAGACCCGGGCACGCATCCTTGCCGTTGCCCAGGAGCTGGGCTACCGGCGCAACGCCCTGGCGAGCTCGCTGCGGCGTTCGGGCAACGGCGTCGCCGCCACGGTGCTGTACAACATGCCCACTGCGGATTCCTCGCGACGTCCCACCTCGTTCTGGGAGCAGGCCATGTTCGGCTACGTGCAGGGTTTGGCCGGCGCCGGCATCGGTAACGTGTTCGTCCCCGCGGAGGAGGCGTCGACGTTGCTGCCGGACCTCCCGGCCGACGTCGTGGTGATCCTGAATCTGCCGCGCGACTGCGACGCTCCCAGCATCCGGATTCCCGCTGGGGTTCCGACGATCCGGGCGGTCTTCACCAACGTGGCGGACAGTCAGGATCGCCATGGCCCATCGGGTCCACCCTCCTCGTCCATCATCTGGAACTACGACGCGGCACTTGATCGCGTGTTCTCCCACCTGGTCGACAACGGCTCGCAGTTCCCTGGCCTGCTGCTTCCGCCACGGCCGCTGTCACCGGCGGCACTCGTCCGCGCCGCACAGGAGAACTGGTGTCAGTCCCATGATCTGCCGGTCCTGCGCTCGGAAGCAACGGATATCGAGGCGGGCACAAAGGAACTGTTGAGCCTCGGTTGCGATGGGTT
>CAZVYU010000201.1:0-2780 GCA_964631645.1 uncultured Actinomycetes bacterium | reverse complement strand
TCCATTGCGCCACGTTGTCCAGGAAGTACCGGTCGTGGGTGATGGCGACCACCGTCCCGGGGTACTTCTCCAGATGCTGTTCCAGCCACTGCACGCTTTCGGCGTCGAGGTGGTTGGTGGGCTCATCGAGAAGAAGCAGGTCGGGCTGCTCCAGCAGGAGGCGACACAGCGCAACGCGACGACGTTCGCCGCCGGACAGTACGGTCACATCGGCATCGGGGGCGGGGCAGCGCAGCGCATCCATGGCCTGCTCGAGCTGGCTGTCGAGGTCCCAGGCGTCCTTGTGGTCGATCTGTTCCTGCAGCGTGCCCATCTCGGCCATGAGCGCGTCGAAGTCCGCGTCGGGATCGGCCATCTGGGCGGAGATCTCGTTGTACCGGTCGATCAGCGCCTTGGTGGCGGCAACACCGTCCTCGACGTTCTCCAGCACCGTCTTGTCCGGATCCAGGTCGGGTTCCTGTTCAAGAATGCCCACGGTGTAGCCGGGGCTGAGGCGAGCTTCACCGTTCGAGGGCTGGTCCTTGCCGGCCATGAGCTTCAGCAGGCTGGACTTACCAGCACCGTTGGGGCCGACGACGCCGATCTTGGCGCCGGGCAGGAACGACAGGGTGACGTCGTCGAGGACGACCTTGTCGCCGTGCGCCTTGCGCGCCTTGCTCAGGGTGTAGATGAATTCCGCCATTGGACCAGAGTACGGGTCCGGCCGAGTGCCAGATGACGGCCACAGGTGCCGTCAGACGTCAAGTTCGCCGCGGAGGACGCTGACCTTCGAATGGTTGGGGTCCCCGTCCAGCGGTTCGTCGGAGATGTCGACCACTGAGAACTCCTGGGGATCGATCCCGGCGGGGACGGGGAAGGTCACCTGCTGCGCACCCGAGCCGACGGTTCCCAGCGAGACGAGTCCCGAGGTCTGGGGATTGATCAGCCACACCTGGTAGTAGCCATCGGCCTGTTGGAGGTTCTCGGTATCGACGACCAGAATGTCGGACCCGTCGGGATTCTGCTCGAACTTGGCGGTACCGCGCCCGACGGTGTCGACTCCATCAGGGAGAGAGGCGAGTTGGGCTTGGGCGACGACCTGCGGGGCAGTGGATTCGGGCTCCGGGCTGCCGCCCGAGGTTGCGTTGATGACGAAACCGCCGAAAACGGCACCCGCGGCGGCGGCCACGCCGACCGGGACCCAGCGACTCCATCGTGACGGCTCAGTGCGGACCGAACGGATCGGGGTGACACCGGCAGCACGACGCGGCGCGGAGGATTCAGTGACGACGGCGTCGGCGATGGCCGCCCAGACCGCGTCAGGGGGGGTGACGAGTGCGACATCACCGCTGTCGCGGCCGATCGCGACGACGTTGCGGAACCCGGCCAGTTGGGTCTCGCACAGTGGACAGTGCTGGAGGTGCTCGAGTTCGTCCGGCGGCAGTGGCGCTCCTTCGAGAGCTACCAACGCCAGGCCGTCGAGATCACAGTGCGTCATGGGTCACCTCCAAGCGATCGCGGAGCCGCTGCAACGAGCGGCGCACATGACTCTTCACAGTCCCCAGCGGCAGGTCCAACTTCTCGGCCACCTGCTGATGGGTCAGGTCCTCGTAGAACGCCAGATGCAGGATCGTGCGAGCCGGCTCGGTCAGCTCCTGCAACTCAGCGGTCAGAACAACCCGGTCGATGACCGATTCGGGTTCGTCCCTTCCGTTGCTGGCGGGCTCCGGCCCTCCCTCTTCGACCAGGGTGAGGCCGCCTGACGATCGTTCTTTCGTCCGGCCCGCCCGGCGATGATGGTCGACCACCCGCCTACGGGTGATCGCGACCAACCAGGTCGGGACCGAACCCTGGCCCGGATCGAACGACTCCCGGTTCCGCCAGGCCGACAGAAACACGTTCTGCGTGACGTCCGCCGCGTGCCCGGGATCGCCGACCGACCGGAGAGCGATGGAGTGAACGAGCGAGCCCCACCGGTGGTACGCCTCGGCCAGCGCCGCCTCGTCCCCGGAGCGCAGCTGGTTGCCCAGCTGGTCCGGGTCGAGGTCGGTCACCGACCTATCGTGCCACGCGGTGGGACCCGCCTGTTCGGCCAGCGCCGTAACCGTCATCGGGTCACAGGTTGGCGGGAAGCAGCACGCCGTTGATGCCGTGGGCGATCTGCTTGTTCCCCTTGTTGATGTCAGGCTGCACGACCTTGGCGTTCGGGAAGTCCGGGTCCTTGTCCCGCAGCTCGATGGTCGGAGTGTGGGTCTTCTTGCCCTTCACCAGGACCTTCAGCGTTCCGCCCTGTGCGGTGGTGAGCTTCGCCCCATCGGCCTTCAGCGCCTTCTTGGCGGTGATGGTCGCACCCGGCACGACGTGGTACAGCAGGACCGTCTCGACGGTGTCGATGCCCAGGCCGGCCACTACTTCGAAGGCACGCAGCTCGGTCTTGACGGTCTTACCGGTCAGCGCCGACGCCAGCTTCTTGAAGGCGCGGTCGGTGGGGATGAACGCCGTGACGCGGGTCTTGCCCTGGGTGAGGACCTTCACGGGCGAGTTCGGCTTGGCCGACAGGACCGCGATTGCGGCTTCGGTGACCACGTCGTAGTCCTTGCCGTTCTTGTCCCACTTGTTCTTGTCGCTGGTCAGCACCTTCACAAGGCTCTTGTTGCCCTGTGCCGCCTGGGCGGAGGTTGCGCCGAGGGCGCCGACGCCCATGGCCGCAGTGAGTGCCACCGCGGTGGACCCGGCCAGGACCCGCTTGCTGGTCGTGTTCATGTCGTCTCCTTGATGATGGTTCCCCTCCAGGGGGCTCG
>CAZVYU010000200.1:0-2788 GCA_964631645.1 uncultured Actinomycetes bacterium | reverse complement strand
TCAGCTCTCGGCGGCCTGCTTCAGGCGGCGCAGGGTCGTGATCATGTTCGCGCGGTTGTGGTCGTCGCGGTTCCCGGGGATGAGAACCTGGCCGAGGGCCTTCACCGGAATTGAGCGCAGCCCCTGCCGGCGATCGATCCAGGTCTCGACCACCCGGGTGGTCCCGTCACCGACGTCCTCGAAGTCGTAGCGCCAGGTCGACACCGGGAACGGGCCGAAGTCGACGTCGAACTCGAACTCCGCGCCGCGGTCGGCGGCCCGGACCGTGCAGAACGTGAACCACACGACCGGTCCGCGACGGTTCATCCCGACGAACCGCGTACCTTCGGTGCGGGGACCGTCGGCGTTACGCGCGCCGGTTGCCTCTGGCGACCACTCACCCATGCGCTCGACATCGGCCACGAGGTCGTAGATCTCGTCGGCAGGGGCGTTGATGACGATGGACTCGGACACGTGTGCGGTCATACCTCCAGCATGACGCAGGGGCGGTGGGCGCGTCACAATCGGGTGTGGCTGCAGTGAGTGACGATCCCGCCATTGCCGAGTTCTTCAACGGCTGGGAGTTGTATCGGGCGATCATCGACGGCAACTGTATGGAGCATCGTGAGGTCGGTGCGGCCATCACGCCGGTGCTGGCGGAACGGACGAGCCCGTTCACGATCCTGGACCTCGGCTGCGGCGACGCCGCCCTGCTGGCGCCCGTCCTCCCGGATCTGCCGCTGGCTCGTTACATCGGGGTGGATATCGCCCAAGGCGCACTCGATGCCGCCCGGGCACTGCTGGCGCCCGTCAGGGATCGGGTGGAACTGCGCCAGGCGGACCTGATGGCGCCGCTGGCCGATGCCGAGACGTTCGATGTCATCCTCATCTCGTTCGCCCTGCACCATTTTGATGCGGCCGGTAAGCGGGCCTTCTTGGCCGCGGCCCGGGATCGGCTGCGTCCCGGTGGCGACCTGCTGCTGATCGACGTGGTCCGGACCGACGGCCAGTCACGCGACGATTATCTGGACTTCTACGACGACTATGTCCACACGTGGCCGGTGTCGGCCGACCTGGCCGGCCGGATCATCACGCACGTGCGGCGCAACGACTGGCCGGAAGAGGTTTCCACCCTCCCGCAGTGGGCGACGGCCGCCGGCTTCGACACCGTCACGCAGTTGTACAGAGGCGGCCAGAACACCCAAGCCGCCTGGCGTCTGCACCGCACCTCCTGACCCCCGCTGCGCCTCAGGGGGCCGCAAACCTCGGCCGTAACCGCACACCTCGGTCGTAGCGGGTCTTCTATGCCCGAGGTGCGCGCCGGGGCCCGAGGTTTGCGGTCCCCTGGGCGGAGCGGGGGTTACGGGCGGTTGCGGCCCAGCCGGTCGTGACTGCTCACCCAGTCGCCGGCCAGCACGGCCCCGGCCAGGGACACGTCGCCGGCCAGGACCGTGGCCGCGCAGATCTCGGCGAAACGCCGGGCGCCGCCGGTTCCGTAGCAACCCAGTAACTCCAGACATTCGCGTTGGGTGGCCAGTCCCGTCCCACCGCCGTAGGTGCCGACGATCAACGCGGGCAAGGTGATCGACCAGTAGAAGTCACCGTTGTCCAGCAGCTGCGAGTAGGTGATCCCGGTGTGGGCTTCGGCCACGTTGGCCACGTCCTGCCCCGTGGCGATGAACAGCGCGGTCAGTCCGTTGGCCGCGTGTGCCCCCAGGTAGGCGGTCCCGGCCAGGTAACCGCCGACCGTCTGGATCTGCCGGGCGCGGAACATCGTGGCCGGGTCCACGCCCACGGCTTCGCGCATGACGGCGGCCGGGATGGTCGCTTCGGCCACCACGCGCCTGCCGCGGCCGAGCAACTGGTTCACATGACTGTGCTTCTTATCGGTATCCATCGACCCGCTGAGGATGTAGTGCGCCGAACCGTGCGCGGCGACGATCCATTCGCAGGCCGCATACGTGGCCTTGCCGGTCATGTTCTGCCCGGCGGCGTCGCCGGTCGTGTAGCAGAAGCGGGTGTACAGGTTCGGACCGACCGGGAACTGTTGGATCTCGACCAGCCGGCCGATCGAGGTGGTGGCTTCGGCGGTCTCCTTGATGGCCGCGAAATGATCGCGAAGCCAGTCGCCGAACTCCCGCGCTTCCCGGGCGTCATCGAACAGAAAGACCGGCGCCCGTTGCATCGACTCCGAGATGACCGTCGTCCTTACCCCGCCGCTGCGCGCCAGCAATCCCATTCCGCGGTTGTAACTGGCGACCAGGGTTCCCTCGGTCGTGGCCAGCGGGACGTAGAAATCGCCCTTCGCCTCCTCGCCGTCGATCACCAGCGGACCGGCGAGTCCGATCGGCACCTGAGCGACCCCGATGAAGTTCTCGACGTTGCCCGGCAGGGTCGCAGGGTCCAGCGAGTAAGAGCCCACGTGGGTGAGGTCGGCGCCGACCTGCTCACGGACGAAGTCGCGGCGCCGTACCGCCTGGTCGCGGGTGTAGTCGTCAGCAGCGCGGGGAACGGATGGTCCGACCATGCAGCCACAGTAGTGAGTCATGCTGAACTCGCTTCCGAGGATGGATCGGTGGCATCCGACTCGGGCAGTTGCTCTGTGGGCTCGACAACTGAGGAAGGGGCGCCCGGCGGCGCGGGTGAAAGATCGCTTTGCCCCGCGGGCCCTCCGCCGAACGACTCGGACCGGACCCTGCTCCGGCTCGGGCAAGGGGAATGCGGTCTAGCCTGACCGGGTGGATTGGTCGCGCCTGGTCAACGATTCCTACCGGATCGCCACGGGTTCGGATCTGCCGCAGCAGCCGGC
>CAZVYU010000199.1:0-2807 GCA_964631645.1 uncultured Actinomycetes bacterium | reverse complement strand
GCGGGTCGGAGGACGGCCTTGGCTTCGATACGCGCTGCGCGCTACTCACCCCGCGGCCAGTCGGCGGTCACCCAGTCGGGGGGCAGGTGCAAGTCGGAGGACGGCCTTGGCTTCGATACGGCGCTACGCGCCCACTCACCCCGCGGCCTGTGGGCAACCGCGCCTACTCACCCCGCGGCCGGTGGGCTACCGCTCCACCGTCGACAGGAAGCGGTGCACCGACGCCAGGACGTCAGGGTTCCACGTCATCCCCGTCTCCCACGGCTGTCCGATGAGGTCGGAGATGAAGATGCTGTGCGTCACCGGGAACGACTCCGTCGTGCGGCGCGGAGCCACCGCTTCAGGGATCCCCTCGGCCAAGGCGCTGAACCGCGACACCAGCCCGTCGTAGGGCCACAACTCCGGATCGCCGCCGTCGGCGGTGAACCAGGTTCCGCCGATGAGATGGACCGGGACCTCATCCAGCACGCCGGTCTGGAAGTCGCTCCACCGGCCCGGCCCGACCAGGTAGTGATATGTGTTCTCCTGTGCCAGGCCCAGATCGCCTTCGCCCACCCGGTCCTTGAACCCGTGGGCGAACTGGGTGGCGAACTCGTTGCCCATGAGGTCGGCGTCGGTGATCTCTCCGTACACCCAGCGCAGGGGAAATGAGCCCATCCACGGCGTGCCCAAGGTGACCAACGAGGTCGGGCGCACGTCGATGTCCAACAACTGCATGATCCGGATCGCCGCCCGCGCGAACAGGCCGCCGTTGGAGTGACCGACGAAGTCCACCTCGGAGACCCCGTAGCGCGCGTTCAGTAGTTGGATGAACCGGGCCAGATGTTCCCCCGCCAGATCGACGTCGCCATCGGAGTTGACGGTGTACTGCTCGCCCAGCACCTCCGGCTGACCGCCGAAGGCGCCGAAACTGGTGGGATCCGGATCGACCACGACCCCCCGACCGTTGTGCGCCGGGGCGGTGAAGACCTGATGTCCTTGATCGAGCAGGAACTCGCGCAGCCCGGTGTCGGTGTTGCCGGCCGCCAGACCGCTGGCGCACGCCGCCTCCGGGGTGGTGAAGGGCGACGCGGCATCGCCGCCGGACATGATGACAACGGCTCGGGACATGTCCGCACCCTAGGCGGCCGCCCCCTGCGATCGCGCGCCCATCGGAGGCGCTGGCACAGTGTGCGCATGGCCCCGCTCCTGCGCCCGTCCACCGCCGAAGGTATCTACGGATGCCTGGCGGTGGCCGTGGTCTGCACCGCGTGGACAGGCAGCTACCTGCCGGAACTTGCCGCCGAGATCGTCATCTACAGCATCACTCTGTGGGCCTTCCACATCTACGCCCGCGTGGCTCATGGCGGCTGGTCCAGCCGCTCCGGGGAGACCGTTCGCTATTGGGCGAAAGCGGAGTGGCCTCACCTGGAGGCGGCGGTTCCGGCGTTGGTCGTGGTCGTGACCGGATGGGTCATCGGATTGGACCCTGCCTCGACGGCCGATCTTGCGCTTGCTGCCACCGTCGCGAACCTTTTGCTGTGGCAGGTGGCTCTGCTCATCCCGGAACGCCCGAGCGTGCGGGCGTTGGTCATCACCGTGCTGCTGGACGTGGCGGTGGTCGCTGCCCTCATCTCACTGCGGTTGTGGATCAAATAGATCCGCACTCAGCGCGTCCGGAAACGTCGGACGTTGCCCGTCAGCAGCGTGCCGTCGGCGATCCCCTCCACGCGGAACCAGTACCGCTTGTGGCGGCGCAGATCCACGATCTTCTTCTTGAGCGTTCTGGTGCGCCCGGCCTGGACCGTGCGGACCTGCACCACATGGGACTTGCGGGTCAGCGCCCGGTTGCGCCCGTAGTGAATTCGCACAGTGGTCGCTTGATCGACCGTGGTGACGCCGGCGAGCAGTTTCGCCTTGTGGCGGCGCACCTGCTGGGGCTTCAACGTGGTGACCGTGCCGAGGTCGGGCGGCGGCGGTGCCGGGAACTCGATCCGGCTCACGCTGTCGCCGGAGAAGTCGGCCGTGTACGCCGTCCCGTCGGGACCGACGGCCACCCGGTCCGGACCCCGGCCGGCACCGAGTTCGATCGTCTCCCCAGGTGCCCCGTTACGAAAACGTTGGAGCCGGCTGGTGTCGTACAGCGCCACCAGCACCGAACCGTCCGCGGCGGCTGCCACATCCGAAGGGAAGGTCACTCCTGCGAGGATCGTCGTCCGGGTCACCGTGTCGGCTCCCGGCCGGAACCAATGCACGGCTCCCCGGCCGATGTCGGTGACGTAGACGCTGCCGTCCTCGGCAACCGCAACACCGCGTGGTTCGGCCCCGGCTGGTAGGGGAAGGTACTGCACGGCGCCGCTGCCCGGGTTAACCCGCCCCACCGTGCCGGTCGCGCTGTTGGCCACGTACAACCGGCGGTCGATCGTCGAGAACGCGATGTCCTTCGGTTGGGATCCGGCGAGCAGCGGGATCGTGCTGTTGACGATGGCCGACCCGCGGTCGATCCGCACGATCGTGTCGGCACCAAGAGTTGTCGCATAAACGGTGTCGTCCGGTGTGGCCGTGATGCCCCATGGTTCGCGACCGACCGGATAGAGCCGCGGGACACCGAACACCCCGGGCCTGATGCGGGCGATCGTGTCGGTGCTGCGATTGGTCACGAACACGTCGCCGTTCGACAGCACCGTGGCGGAGTACGGCTGATCGCCGCCGGTCGGAAGATTCTGCACCGGAAGAGCGGAGCCGGCCGGGATCCGGCTCAGGGTGCCGGCATCCCGATTGACCGAGTAGGCGGTCCCGTCCGGGGCGACAGCCACCGCCTCAGGGAT
>CAZVYU010000198.1:0-2834 GCA_964631645.1 uncultured Actinomycetes bacterium | reverse complement strand
GCAGTCCATCATGAAGCCGATGGTGCCGGTCGGAGCCAGCACCGAGGCCTGGGCGTTCCGCCAACCGCTGCGCTGACCGATCTCCAGACACGACTGCCACTGCTCCGCGGCCACCCGGGCCACATCGCGGTCGAAGGCCGCGACCGAACGGATCCCGTCAGTGGCCGACGCATGCTTGCGCATGACCCGAAGGTGCGCCTCGCTGTTACGCGCGTACCCCTGGTACGGACCCACGACCTCCGCGATCTCGGCGCTGCGCCGGTAGGCGACACCGGTCATCAGCGACGTGATGCTGGCGGCCATCGCCCGCCCACCGTCGGAGTCGTAGGGCAAGCCCGACGCCATCAGCAAGGCACCCAGATTGGCGTACCCGATGCCGAGCTGGCGGTAGTCCCGCGTCGTGCGACCGATGGCCTCGGTCGGGAAGTCCGCGAAACAGATGGAGATGTCCATCGCCGTGATGATCAGTTCGACGGCCTTGACGAACCGCTCCGTCTGGAACGCGCCATCGGTTCCGAGGAACTTCATCAGGTTCAGCGACGCCAGGTTGCACGACGAGTTGTCGAGCGACATGTACTCACTGCACGGGTTGGAGGCGGTGATCCGCCCACTCTCCGGGTTGGTGTGCCAGTCGTTGATGGTGTCGTCGTACTGGATTCCCGGATCGGCACACGCCCACGCAGCCTCGGCCATGCGACGGAAAAGCTTCTTGGCGTCGACGGTCTCGACCACGGACCCATCGGTGCGGGCCTTGAGTCCGAACTCGCCGTCGGACTCGACCGCACGCATGAACTCGTCGGACACCCGCACCGAGTTGTTGGCGTTCTGGTACTGCACGGACGTGATGTCCTTGCCCCCGAGATCCATGTCGAAGCCCGCGTCACGCAGAACCCGGATCTTCTCCTCTTCACGCACCTTGGTGTCGATGAACTCCTCGATGTCCGGGTGATCGACATCCAGGACGACCATCTTCGCCGCCCGCCGGGTCGCACCGCCGGACTTGATGGTGCCGGCCGACGCATCGGCGCCCCGCATGAACGAGACGGGCCCGGACGCGGTACCACCGGACGACTTCAGCAGTTCCTTGCTGGAACGGATCCGGGAGATGTTCAGGCCCGCGCCGGATCCGCCCTTGAAGATCAGCCCCTCTTCCCGGTACCAGTTCAGGATCGAGTCCATGGTGTCGTCCACCGCAAGGATGAAACACGCCGACACCTGCTGCGGGCTCGTCGTGCCCACGTTGAACCACACCGGCGAGTTGAAGGAGAAGTGCTGGTGCAGCAGCAACCACGTCAGTTCGTCGCCGAAGACGGCGGCGTCGGCCTCCGTGGCGAAGTACCCCTCTTCACGGCCCGACTCGACGTACCGGTTGACGACCCGGTCGATCAACTGCCGCAGCGACCATTCGCGGCCGTCGGTCCCCACCGCACCGCGGAAGTACTTGGTCGTGACGATGGTCGAGGCGTTGACACTCCACGATTCCGGGAACTCCACGCCGCGCTGTTCGAAGACCGTCTCGCCGGTCTTCCAGTTCGACTGCACGACATCCCGCCGCTCCCACGTGACCGTGTCGTACGGATGGCGACCGGCCTCACTGAAGACCCGTTCGATGGACAGTGCCTTCCGTGCGGCCGGGCGCGACGGATTGTCACGGCGTACCGACTGGTCGTGAGGGGTTTGGGTCATCTGCGTTCTCCTTCAGGGATGGACGGGGAAGTCTCTAATGGGTTGTCGGAAATGGTCGATGGGTCGGTCGTGGGCCGCTCCGGCCCCACGGTCACCGCTCGGGACCGGGGTCCCGCAGCGTGGCGATCTCCTTCTCGAAATCGGAGAGCGACGAGAAGTCCCGGTACACAGAGGCGAAGCGCAGATAGGCCACTTCGTCCAGGTCGCGCAATGGACCCAGGATCGCCAGCCCGACCTCACCGCTGGGGATCTCAGCGGATCCGGACTGCCGGATGGTGTCCTCCACCCGCTGGGCGAGGACGGCCAGGTCATCGTCGCTGACGGGGCGCCCTTGGCACGCCTTGCGCACTCCCGCGATGACCTTGGTCCGGCTGAACGGTTCCGAGGCTCCGCTGCGCTTCACGATGTTCAGGCTCGGCGTCTCGACGGTGGTGAACCGACGCCCACAGGTCGCGCATTGGCGACGTCGGCGGATCGCCGATCCGTCATCGGTCGCCCGTGAATCCACGACGCGAGAGTCGGGCTCACGGCAGAACGGACAGTGCATCCGAGCCTCCTTCCGGGTTCGATCCGTAGCGTTCCTGTGGACATCCCTGGGGGTTTCCTGTTGATGTCCTGTGTACGACCAACCACAACCTGTGGATGAAACACACTGGTGTAACTACTAGATGTGGGGAACTTATGCCCTGGCGGGCGGACGCGCAACCCCCTATTGCCGCGTGTCGTTCATCCCGCGCTCGGAAGCAGGACGACCTGTCCGATTTGTACCTGTGGTCCGGTCAGACCGTTGAGGCGCATGATGCGGTCGACGGTCTCGCGGGGGTCAGCCTGCGGCGCAGCCGTGTCCGCCAACGACCACAACGTCTCGCCCGGCGCCACCGTGTGTGCCGTCAGCGCCGGCGCGCGCACCACGGTCGCGCCGTCCCCCACCCGCACCGGTTGTGCCCCCGCCCGTGCCACGGCGACGGCGCCGGCGGCCACCACCAGCGCCACACAGGCCACGAGCACGAGGAGCCGACCCCACCGCACACCGGTCAGCGTCGTCGCCACGCTGCGCCGACCGTCGACGCGGAGAACTCGCGGCATCGCCTCGGCCATACTCATTCCACCTGCGCCACCGATGATCATCTGTGTCATGACCGGTCCTT
>CAZVYU010000197.1:0-2896 GCA_964631645.1 uncultured Actinomycetes bacterium | reverse complement strand
CGAGGTCACCTACGCCAACGGCGACAAGGAGGTCCTCTACTTCAAGGACTTCAACAGTGGCGCCATGATCGAGAACATCGTTGCCCGAGCAAAGAAGTCCGCCATCAAGCAGTTGCTCGACACCGGCATCCGAGGCATCCGCGTGCAACATCTGCTGTCGGCCTGCCTCGACGAGTTCCGCGAGAACGAGGACCTGCCGAACACCACGAACCCTGACGACTGGGCGCGGATCTCGGGCAAGAAGGGTGAGCGGATCGTGTTCATCCGCACCCTGGTCCGGAACAAGACCGGGGACGAGCAAGGCCGCTCGATCGAGTCGGTCGCCAACACCGGCCAGTACCTCTGACGCGGGAAGAAGCGGACAAACCGGTCCCTCCCGACCCTGATATCGGCCCGGATTACGCCAGGCCGTCAGAACAGCGCGCGACGCGCATCCCAAGATCGCTACATTCCTCCCGACAGGCCGGTCGCCTGTTCGTGGCTCAAGGAGGAGCTCATGCAGGGTCCAGTTTCAACTGGTGACACGGGGGACACCCGCGTCGCTCCGGTTCACACCGGCAGAGTCATCGGCATCGCCGTCATCGCCGCCCTCGGTGGCTTCCTGTTCGGCTATGACAGTTCCGTCATCAACGGCGCCAACAAGGCCGTCTTCTACGAGTTCCAGATCACCGACAAGTTCATGCAGGGCTTCGTCGTGGCGATCGCCCTGCTGGGCTCGGCCCTCGGTGCGTTCATCGGCGGTCGGCTCACCGACAAGTACGGCCGCAAGAAGGTCATGGTCGTGGCCGCGATCCTGTTCCTCATCGCCGGCGTCGGGCAGGCGTTCCCGTTCTCGACGTTGGACTTCATGTTGTGGCGCGTCGTCGGCGGCTTCGCGATCGGTCTCGCCGCCGTGGTGTCCCCGATGTACATCTCGGAGGTCGCCCCGGCGCACCTGCGGGGCCGGCTCTCCTCGCTGTTCCAGCTGGCCATCGTGTTCGGTATCTTCGCGACCCAGTTGATCAACCAGGTCATCATCGGCCTCACCCCGAACGAGGTCGAAGCGCCCCTGTTGAACCCGGAGGTGCCTCCGGTCGAGGCCAACAACCCGCTCGCTCTGGGCCTGGCCGCGTGGCAGTGGATGTTCCTGTGCATGGTCGTTCCCGCGGTCATCTACTGGGTGCTGTCCCTGACCCTGCCCGAGTCGCCGCGCTACCTGGTGGCGCGCGGGAAGTCGCAGGAGGCCAAGGCGGTGCTCGAGCAGATCTACGTCGAAGACGTCACTCCGCGCCTGAACGCGATCGAGGAGTCTCTGGCAGGCGAACACAAGATGTCCATGTCGGACATCAAGGGCAACCGGCTGGGACTGCTGCCCATCGTCTGGGTCGGCATCATCCTGGCGGTGCTGCAGCAGTTCGTGGGCATCAACGCGGTGTTCTACTACTCGAACCTGATCTGGAGTGCGGTCGGATTCGACGAGAGCCGAGCGTTCTTCACCTCGACCATCATCAGTGCCGTCAACGTGATCTTCACATTCGTGGCGATCGCCCTGATCGACCGGATGGGTCGACGGCCGCTGCTTCTGATCGGCTCGGCCGGTATGTTCGTCACGCTGGCGATCCTGACGTTCGTGTTCCAGTCGGCACCGAAGTGCACCGAGGCCATCCTCGGCAGCGACGGCTGCGCGACGGTTGCGGATCTGAACACGCCGATGCTGTCGTCGACGAACGGCTGGATCGCGGTGATCATGCTCAACACCTATGTGGCGTTCTTCGCGGCGACGTGGGGCCCGATCGTGTGGGTGCTGCTGGGCGAGATGTTCCCCAACCGCATCCGCGCCGCGGCCATGTCGGTGGCGGTCATGTCCAACTGGCTGGCCAACTTCATCGTCTCCGAGACTTTCCCCGGACTGGTCGGGATCTCCTTGGGACTGGCCTACGGACTGTTCACCATCGGTGCTCTGGTGTCGTTCTTCTACGTGTTGAAGTTCGTCAAAGAGACCAAGGGCGTGCAGTTGGAGGACATGGAAGGCCTCGAAGGGGTCGACCTGTCCAAGTAGCCGAAGCGACTGCCCGACGGGCCCTCGGACCAGCGTCCGGGGGCCCGTCGGCAATTCGCCCATAGGATGCGTTCATGACTGTCCATCGCGTCATGGGGATCGAGACCGAGTACGGCATCTCGGTGCCGGGCAAACCCCACGTCAACGCCATGCTGGCGTCGTCGCAGATCGTCAATGCCTACGCACACGAGGCGCTCGGGGAGCGACGGGTCCGGACCCGCTGGGATTACGACGAGGAGAATCCGCTGCGCGACGCCCGCGGCTTCGACCTCAGTCGCTCGGACGCCGACCCCAGCCAGCTGACCGACGAGGACCTCGGCCTGGCGAACGTGATCCTGACCAACGGCGCCCGCCTGTATGTCGATCACGCCCATCCCGAGTACGCGACCCCAGAGGTCACCAACCCGTTCGATGCTGTGCTGTGGGACAAGGCCGGCGAGTGGATCATGGCGCGGGCTGCGCGGCTGGCAGCGGCCATGCCCGGTGGCCTTCCGCTGCAGTTGTACAAGAACAACACCGACAACAAGGGTGCGTCCTACGGCACGCATGAGAACTACCTGATGGCGCGGACCACCCGGTTCCCCGACATCGTCACGTGCCTGACCCCGTTCTTCGTCTCGCGCCAGGTGTTCGCCGGGGCGGGCCGAGTGGGGATCGGGCAGGACGGTGGCAGCGACGGGTTCCAACTCAGCCAACGTGCCGACTTCTTCGAGGTCGAAGTCGGACTCGAGACGACCATCAAGCGCCCGATCATCAACACCCGGGACGAGCCACACGCCGATCCCGAGGTCTACCGTCGGCTCCACGTGATCATCGGTGACGCGAACCTGTCCGAGGTCGCCACGTACCTCAAGATGG
>CAZVYU010000196.1:1545-3064 GCA_964631645.1 uncultured Actinomycetes bacterium | reverse complement strand
CCGGCGTCGTCGTGACCATGATGTCGCTGCCGGCCATGGTGGTCGCGGCGCATGGACAAGGTCGGCTCGCGAGACTGCGAGCGGACGACCCGGCCCGACCTATCCCGGTGGCGGCGACGTCCACCCGGTCGGACGATCCCGCAGAGTTGCGGGAGTTGGCCGACCTCCGCACCCGGCTGGCGGAGCTTGTCACCGCCCTCCAGGCGTCGTATCCCGATGTCGCGTCAGCCATGAGAACGGCCGATGACTCCGCCCATCGTTCCCTGATCCAGCAGTCCCGCGCGCTGGCGGTGCTGGGTGACCACGACGACCCCACCACTTCCGCGGCTCGGGCCGAGGTGCAGGGTCGGCTGGCCCACGGCTTCACCGAGTATCGGCACCTGATCGCCCGCGCCGCCGTTCTGTTGGCCCGGGCCGACGCGACTGCCGCGGTGGCCGAGCCGCTGCGGAACGCGGCGGACCTGGCTGCAATGTACGGCGAGGGGCTGCGGGTCGCCGAGGGGGAACGCTGACATGGCCGCCCTGGAAACCGATGTGCTCTTGCGCTGGGCCGACATGGACTCACTCGGCCACGTGAACAACGCGACCACGCTGACCCTGCTGGAGGAAGGCCGGGTCCGACTACTTCATCAGGCGGGCCAGCACATCGACCACGAGTTCGGGCTGGTCGTCGCGCGGCACGAGATCGACTACCTGCGGCCGATGTACTACTCGTTGACCCCGGTCGCCATGACCGTGTGGATCGAGCGCATCGGCACCGCCTCGTTCACGTTCGGCTGCACGATCGACCAGAACGGGGCCACGGCCGTGAGCGCCCAGACGGTGGTCGTGGCCATAGCGACCGACGGGTCGGGATCTACACCACTTCCGGAATCGGCGCGCGAAGCGTTGGGTCGCTTCCTCCGCGAAAGCTAGTCCACCGCCGCACTCGGGTCGGTGGTCGATCATTCCAGAGCGGGATTGACGTTCATCATCGCGTCTGCGGCGGATTCCAGGTAGCGCCACAACTGGGTGCGGGAGTCGTCGTCGAGCCCGGCACTGTTGTCCACCAATGACTCGTGCATCAGCGACAGCCACCGGTCGCGCGCTTCCTGCGTGACCGGGAACGGGGCATGTCGCATCCGCAGGCGGGGATGTCCGCGTTCGTCGCTGTAGGTGCTGGGACCGCCCCAGTACTGGATCAGGAACAGTCGGAGTCGCCGTTCGGCGGGTGCCAGATCCGCCTCCGGGTACATGGGTCGCAGCAGGTCGTCGTCGGCGACTCGGGCATAGAAGCCGGCCACCAGGTCGGTGAAGAACTTCTCACCGCCGAACGTGTCGTAGGGGGTCTCGTTACTGCTGTCGGTCACCGGCACATTGTCTCAGGCGATCATCAGGGCGCAGCTGCGACTCCGACCGGGGCAGCGTGGGATGCCGGGCCGGCGGCATGTTCCATCGCACGAAGCGCAGCTGTGCGGCCCATCCGTTCCACCATGGGTCCGAAGACGAAAGCATGGAACGGCGCGACCGACCACCAGTA
>CAZVYU010000196.1:0-1445 GCA_964631645.1 uncultured Actinomycetes bacterium | reverse complement strand
TACAGCGACCCACCCGCCCAGTCGGGGTCGGTGGGCAGGGGCTCCGCCGGGACGCCGCTGACCGAAGCGCTCGACCAGCGGGTGGCGACCTTCGCCTCACGCACCCGGCTGAGTGCCAAGCCCACCGCGGTGCGATAGGGCAACAGGCCTTCGGCCGGATCGGGGATGATGTCGGCGATCGAGTGGTCGCGGCAGACCACGGGCACTTTGAGCGATTCCACCAGCGGGCGGGCGATGCCCCTGGGTACCGGGGTCACCAGTCCGACCCAGTGGCTGGACAGGCGAGGTGACAGCAGATTGATCGGCAGGATGATGCGCTTGCGCAGTCCCGCGACCGACGCGAACTCCTGCATCATCGATTGGTAGGTCATGACATCCGGACCGCCGATGTCGAAGGCTTGGTTGACGTCGCCTGGCACCGTGGCGGCCTGGACCAGGTAGTACAGCACGTCGCGGACGGCGATCGGTTGGGTCTTGGTCCGCACCCACAGGGGCGTGATCATGGCCGGAAGACGCTCGGTCAGGTACCGCAGCATCTCGAAACTGGCGGAACCGGACCCGATGATCACGGCTGCGCGCAGTTCGATCGTGGGCACGCCGCTGGCGCGCAGGATCTCGCCCACCGTGGCCCGACTGCGCAGGTGCGGGGACAGATAGCGGCCCGGATCGGCAGGGATCATGCCGCCCAGGTAGATGATCCGACGCACCTGGGCATCGCGGGCGGCGCCCGAGAAGGTCAGCGCCATGTCGCGTTCGGTGATCTCGAAGTCCGAATGTGAACTCAGCGAGTGCATGAGGTAGTAGGCGACATCGACCCCGGCCATGGCCACGGCCATGTCGGCCGCATCCATCGCGTCACCCTGCACGATCTCGACCTCGTCGAACCACTCCCGCTGACGCAGGCCCTCGGGATGACGGGCCAGGATGCGCACCCGGGCGCCCGCAGCGATCAGAAGCGGGATGAGCCGCCCGCCGATGTAGCCGGTGGCGCCGGTGACCAAATAGGTGGGGCGATCAGGCATCTCGTCACTCACCTGGCCAGTGTCCTGCTCCGCCGGAACCATCGCATCTCGGCGCCGGCCGCTACGGGGTCCGCGGTGAGTGTCACCTGTCTGCGGGGTGAGTAGCCGCCGGAGGCGGTGTATCGAAGCCCACCGGGTCGTCGATGCTGGCCCCTGGTTGTTCTCGCTGCGCCGGGGTGGGGGTGGGGATCGATCCGGCGGCTCTTGGAGTTGAGGTCGCCGCCCTGCGGGCGGCGCGGTGTTGGATCAGTGCTCCGCCTCGCCGTCGGCTCGGCTGCGCACGCTGGTTCCGCTTGACGCCGCCGGAGTCGACCCCACCCCCGCCCCGGCTCGGTGGTCCAGGGGCCTGCGGGTTGAGTAGCGCGCAGCGCGTATCGAAACCGCCCCAGGTCGGCGGTCACCCAGTGACTGCGGGTGCCGACG
>CAZVYU010000195.1:0-3090 GCA_964631645.1 uncultured Actinomycetes bacterium | reverse complement strand
GACGGCTCCACTTCGCTGGCCAAGGTACTGGCCGGACTGCAGGCGGTGGCCGACCACCGGGCGGATGACCCCTCTCTAAAGGTTCTCTCGCTGGCACTGTCCACCGGATCGCCCCTGCCGCCGTATCTCGACCCGCTGACGCGCGGCTTGCGCACCCTGTGGGCGGACGGAGTCACCGTGGTGGTGGCGGCCGGCAACGACGGTCCGGGCACGGTGAGCTCACCGGCCTCGGATCCCGCGCTCCTGGCGGTCGGCGCCACCGACGACCGGAAGACCGCTGACCCCGGCGACGACACCCTGGCCGACTTCTCGGCCTCGGGTCGCACGTTCGGCGTGCAGCGCCCCGACGTAAGCGCGCCCGGTGTCTCACTGGTGTCCCTCAAGGCACCCGGTTCCATCGCGGACACCGAGAACCCCGACGCAAGCGTCGCCGACAAATACTTCAAGGGGACCGGGACATCCATGTCGTCGGCCGTCGCCGCAGGCGCGGTGGCTGCGTTGGTGGGCGTCCGTGGATCGCTGACCCCGGACCAGGTGAAGCGCGTGCTCATGGGCACCGCATACTCCTCCGCGACCGTCAACGCCCAAGCTGGCGCCGGTGCCGGGCAGCTCGATGTCAGCGCCGCCATGGCCACACCGGTCGACCAGACGAAGCAACTTCGTTACCGCTGGGACCAGACCGCCTTCGCCCCTGATGAGTCCGATGCAGCAGCATGGGCGGACTTCGCCGCGGGCTGGGAGTCGGGCGATCTGCACGCCGTTGTCGATGCTTGGGTGCAGCTGTCGCCGCAGACCCGCCGCTGGGCGGCCAATGCCTGGTCGCTGGCAGTGCTCACGCGCGGGCTCACCGCACCCGAAGGAGACTTCGCCTATCGCCTTTGGGCCGGGCGCAAGTGGTCGACGCAGGACTGGGCGGGACGCAAGTGGTCCAGCGACGACTGGGTCGGCCGCAAGTGGTCGAGTATCGACTGGTCCGGGCGCAAGTGGTCCAGCGACACGTGGATGACCGCAGACTGGGCGGGCCGCAAGTGGTCGAGCTCGGACTGGCTGGCGTTTGCGTGGACCACACAGGTTGCCAGCGACGAGATCGCCGCCCAGTGGGCCGACGACGAGTGGACCGGACGCAAGTGGTCCGATGACGAATGGACCGGACGTAAATGGTCCGATGACGAATGGACCGGACGTAAATGGTCCGGCGACGAATGGGCCGGACGTAAATGGTCCGGCGACGAATGGACCGGTCGCAAGTGGTCCGGAGCCTGGGTCGGGCGCAAGTGGTCCAGCGACGACTGGACCGGACGCAAGTGGTCCGGGGACGAGTGGGCGGGCCGCAAATGGTCGACTGAAGCCTGGGTCGGGCGCAAGTGGTCCTCGGCCAGTTGGGACGGACGCAAGTGGTCCGGCAGCGACTGGTCCGGTCGCAAGTGGTCCGAGTTCGCCTTCGAAGGGCGTAAGTGGTCCACCGAAGAGTGGGCGGGGCGCAAGTGGTCCGTGACAGGCTGGGGTGGTTGATCCCCGACCGGAGACCAGATGACGCAGACTCCGCAGTTGGGTCTGGCTGATTCGTCGGACCCAGACGCAGATGAACCGGCGCGGATGTCGGCGCGCAGCGTCGTCACCGTCCTGGCCGTCCTCGGCGTCGGCTGTTTCGCTGCGGCCCTGTGGTGGACGCGGGGACAGCCGCCGCATCCCGACACCCTGACGCCCGACACCTGGTGGCCATACCTGCTGCTCGGCCTGGCGATCATGGTCGGCGAGATCGTCTACTACCCAGTCCGACACGGAGACAGTTACGAAGAACAGACGTTCTCCGAGATCGTCCTGATGGTGGCGGTGCTGCTCTTCGCGCCGTCCGTGGCACTGGTGGGGGCCCTGCTCGGCCTGCTCTTCGCCGAACTGGTTCTGGTCCGGTCAGTGATCAAGGCAGTGTTCAACCTCAGTTCGAATGCCATCGCCACCAGCGTCCTGGTCGTGACCTACACGGTCCTCGACGGACCGGCCGATCGTCTGAGCACCCGGTCGGTCCTGGCCCTGTTGGTGGCGGCGCTGGCCTGGGAGTTCATCAACCTGCTGTGCCTGTCGTGGATCCTGCACGCGGTCGAAGGGGTGGGCTTCCGCGAACTATGGCGCAGCCAGCTGTTGCTGACAGTGCTCATGGCGGTGGCCTCGGTCGGTGTGGCGATGACTGCCGTCGCGATGTATCCGATCTCGCCCATCCTCGCGCTCTTCGCACTGCTCCCGGCCGTGGCGTTGTGGTACGCCTACAAGGTCACTGGCGCCCGACTGGAGGCGCAGGTCCGAACCCAGTCCATCGCGGAGTTCTCGCGCGTCCTCACGTCAACGCGCAGTGCGGACCGACTGCTCCCGATGGCCGCCGAACGGTTGCGCCGGATCTTCGGTGCCGACGAAGTGCTGGCCGCCGTCGATCGCGAAGCCGTCATGTCGAACCGCAGCCACCGCACGGCGCGGTACACGATCACCTCCCGGGAACAGGAGTTGCTCGACAGCGTTCCCACCGGCTCCGACGAAGTGCTGGACATCCCCAAGGACCGGCTGCCCCAGGGATGGACTTCCGGATACAACGTCCCGCTCGATGTCGGCGACGGGCACGCCGGCATGGTGGCACTCGGTGCCTACGGTCCCCCGCGCGGACTGGATCGCATCCTGCCGTGGGCGAAGGGGGGTCGCGAGCTGTGGCGGCTGCGAGCAGACGACCGACCGACCTTGGGAAGCCTGGCCGGTTCGTTGGCAAGCGCCCTGCGGGCCGCGCGCAGCCTGGCCGCGCTGCGGGATGAGACCGCGAAGCTCACCGCGGTCGTCGATCACGCCACCGACGGCATCGCGGGGTTCGACGGGTCCGGACGCGTCATGCTGTGGAGCCCGGCGTTGGCTGCCATGACCGGCGTCACCGCCCCCGTTGAAACAGCGGCCACCGAACCAGCGGCCGAACAGATCGTGGCCGCGTTGGCCGACCTACGTCCGGGAGTCACCCCCGAGAGCCAGATGATCACCATCACCCGCACCGATGGTGAGGTGCGGGAGTTGGACGTCGCGGTGGTGCGGATTCCCGACCCCGACCTGTACGTCCTC
>CAZVYU010000194.1:0-3119 GCA_964631645.1 uncultured Actinomycetes bacterium | reverse complement strand
CGCTTGATCATCGACAGCGAGACGTAGACGTCATTCGGACCGGGCAGGTAGCCGCTGGTCCGCACGAAGGCGTAGTTGTCGAGGACGTCGAGGATGCCGGCCACCGGCAGCAGGACATCGTCCTCGGTCACCACGGGCTCGATGTCGCGGTTGCCGCCACCCCCGCCGCGTCGGTTGTTGTTGCGGTCGCGGCCTCGGCGCCGACGTCGGTTGCCGCCCTCGTTGTTCTGGTTGTTCTGGTTGCGCCGCCGGTCGTCGTAGTCGTCGCCACCCTCGCCGCGGGTGTCCCCGTCGGAACGGTCACGGGGCTGGTTGTCGCGGCCCTGGTTGTCACGGGCCTGGTTGTCGCGACCCTGGTTGTCGCGGGCCTGGTTGTCGCGCCGTGGGCGGTTGCCGCGGCGTTGGTCGCCCTGATTGTCCGAGCCCCGATCGTGGGAACTCTGATCGTCGGCGGCGCGGTTGTCGGCGCTCTTGTCGGCGACCTGAGTGCCGGCGTCGGTGTCGGCCTCGCGACTGTCCTGCGCGGGGCCGGAGCCGGAGCGCCGGGCTCCGATGGCCTCGATGAGGTCGCCCTTGCGCATCCCGCTCACGCCGGAGATGCCCAGGTCGGCGGCGACCTGGCGTAGTTCGGGGAGCAACATGCCCGTCAGTCCGCGGGAGCGGCGGGGGGCCTGGTCGGTGCTGAGATCGGCCGCTTCATCGGCGGTCGTGTCGTTCGCGATGGTCTCGGTCACTCGATGGTGTCCTTCCGAGAAGGTCGGCGGGTATGCAGAGCGCACTGCCCGGTGATTCGAACCGCTGATGGAGGCGACGAAAAGAAAGCGTGGATGAAACCGCGTCTTGACGTGTGTAGAAGATTCCGAGTCTTCTCTTCGAGGTCAATTCCCTCGGCGGTGTGACCACCGTAACACGGATGACCGGGCGCTCAGTCCGAAGCGTCCGACTCGCGTGTCACCGCGCCCACCCCGACCTCGGCCACCCGACCCTCATAACCGGCCGGCGCTTGCGCGGCGACGGAGTCCGCCGACTGCCGGTCGGTGAGCACCAGCACCGAGGGACCTGCCCCCGACACGACGGCCGCAAGACCCTCGGCGCGCAGGGCGGACACAAGTTTCGACGCCTCCGGATAGGTCCCGCTCCGCTGGTCCTGATGGAGCCGATCGGCAGTGGCCGCCAGGAGGAGTTCCGGAGCCGACGTGAGCGCCGCAACTAGTAACGCACTGCGGCCCACGTTGAACGCGGCGTCACGGTGCGGCACCGTCGCCGGCAATGCCGACCGCGCGGCCGACGTGGGACTCGTCCGTTCGGGCACGAAGATCACCGGGACGACGTCCGGATGCACCGGCAGGGCGACGGCGTTCCCGACGCCCTCGTCCAGCCACGCGATGGTGAACCCGCCGAGCAGGGCCGGGGCCACATTGTCCGGGTGGCCCTCGAGTCGCGTGGCGATGTCCAGCAGCCGCCCCGGGTCGGTTTCATCCGCCAAGGTCGCGGCCAGCCTGACCCCCCCGACGATGGCGGCCGCCGACGAACCCAACCCCCGCCCCTGCGGGATGTTGTTCTCACACGTCAGCACGAACCCCTCGAGCGGCGCGCCCAGTTCGGTGGCGGTCGCCAGCAGCGCCCGGGCCACCAGATGGGTGTGGTCGCGGGGCAGCGCGGCGGCGTCCTGGCCGGAGACGTGGACCACGACATCGGTGCCGGTCACCTCGACCTCGTAGTGGTCGCGGAGGTCCAGGGCCAAGCCCAACGCGTCGAAACCGGGGCCCAGGTTGGCGCTGGTCGCCGGCACCGAGACGGCCGCGCTGTCCCGCATCAGGCGGCTCCCAGCCCCAGCTGCTCGGCGGCCGCTGCGGCGGAGACCGGGATCACCATGGGCGCCGGCGCCGAGTCGAGCGCCCACTGGGGGTCCTTGAGCCCGTTGCCGGTCAGCGTGCAGACGATCGTCGCCCCGTTCGGGATGGCATCGGCTCGCTGGAGCAGTCCGGCCACCCCGGCAGCGCTGGCGGGCTCGCAGAACACCCCTTCCTTCGTGGCCAGCAGGCGGTAGGCGGACAGGATCTCCTCGTCGGTGACCGATTCGATGAACCCGCCCGACTCGTCGCGGGCCGCGACCGCGGACTGCCACGACGCCGGGTTACCGATCCGGATGGCGGAGGCGATCGTCTCGGGATTGGGCACCGGCTGACCGGTCACGATCGGCGCGGCTCCGGCGGCTTGGAATCCCCACATCTGCGGCAGCCGGCTCGCAGTCCCCTCGTCGGCATACTCGCGGTAGCCGAGCCAGTAGGCCGTGATGTTGCCCGCGTTGCCGACGGGCAGACAGTGGATGAGCGGCGCATCGCCGAGCCGATCGACGATCTCGAACGCCGCCGTCTTCTGGCCCTGGATCCGCACCGGATTGACGCTGTTGACCAACGAGACCGGGTACTCGTCAGCAAGATCGCGGGCAAGGGTCAGACAGTCGTCGAAATTCCCTTGCACCGCAAGCAGTTTGGCGCCATGGATGATCGCCTGCGCGAGCTTGCCCATGGCGATCTTCCCGTCGGGGATCAGGACCGCCGACACCAGACCGGCTTTGCCCGCATAGGCCGCCGCACTGGCGCTGGTGTTTCCGGTCGACGCGCAAATCACGGCCTGCGCCCCCTCGTCGACGGCCCGAGAGATCGCCATCGTCATGCCCCGGTCCTTGAATGACCCGGTGGGGTTGGCGCCTTCGAGCTTGAGCCAGATGTCGGCGCCGAGGACGCCGCTCAGGTACTCGGCGTGGATCAACGGCGTCCCGCCCTCGCACAACGAGACGACGTTCGCACCGACCGGCAGTCGAGCGGCGTACTCGGTCATGATGCCGCGCCACTGTTCCGTGGTGTCTGCCACGATCATTCGCCGATCACCCGCATCACTCCGGCGACCCGGCGCACGCTGTCCAGCCCTGCCACAGCCTCGATCGTCGCGCGCAGATCGGAGTCGCTCGCCTCATGGGTCCGGATGATCAGCGACGCCTCGTCGCCGCGGCCCTCCTGACGCACGCCGGAGATGCTCACCCCGTGCTCCGCGAACAGTCGGGCGATCTCGGCGAGCACACCGGAACGATCCTGGACATGGAAGTCGACGTAGTA
>CAZVYU010000193.1:1766-3162 GCA_964631645.1 uncultured Actinomycetes bacterium | reverse complement strand
GCGAGCCGTTCGGGGGTCCTGGGCGTGGTCCCGTCCCGGCTCACAAGGTGCCGGGCGACCAGCCCGCGCGTGTATTTGGCCATGTGGGATACCGCGGTGCGGGAGTCCTTGCTGAGGATCCGCACCTGCACGGTGCGTTCAGGCGCCGGCGATGGCCAGGCCTGTTGGTACGGCGCGGAGCGGCAGTCCACGATGACGCCGCGGCGTGCCACGTCGGCCAACGCCTGGGTCAGGTGCGGCCGCCAGTAGGCCGCCAATGGGCCCACACCGGGCAGAGACACCGACATGGATAGCCGGTAAGCGGGAATCCGGTCGGTCATGCGCACGGCCCCCCACAGCGCCGACACGACCAGCAGACCGCGGGCAGCCCGGCGGCGCGCGGCCGGGTCCAGGCTGGCGATGTCCAACGCGTCGTACAAGACGCCGCTGTAGATCTCACCCGCGGGAGCGGCGGGCAACTCCCAGATGTCGACATTGCTGCGGACCTCGTGCTCCAACGAAGCCCCCACGCCCAGAGCGGCCACAGCATCGGCCTCGGCACTGGCTGCCGCCAGAGCGTCACCCAGGCAACGCCTTGCCGCAGTGAGCTCCGGGAAGGACAGGGAGGCCAGGTCGATGGGTCGACGCCGCCTGGACGCCGCAGTCTTGCCCTCGGACGGGGGCAGCAGGATCAGCACGGGGACGCACGACTCCGACCAGGGGCGACGCCCGCACTGCCCTGAGGCGGTGAGGGCATCGCCGCAGGGTCAGTCGCTCTCGCCCAGGACCAGGCGGGCGAGCTTCGTGGCCGAATCGCTGACGTCGTCAGTGCCGTCCAGGCGCAGGTCCGGGTTCTGAGGCGCCTCGTACTCCTGGCCCACGCCGGTCATGTTCGGGATCTTGCCCTCGGCGGCCTTGCGGTACAGGCCCTTGGGGTCGCGCTCCTGTGCCACGGCCAACGGGGTGTCCACGAACACCTCGAGGTACTCGTCGCCCTCGAAGATCTCTGCGGCAGACCGACGGTCGGACCGGTAGGGCGACACCAACGCGACGATGACGACAAGACCGGCGTCAGCCATCAGCTTGGCGACCTCGGCCACGCGGCGGACGTTCTCGGCGCGGTCCTCGGGAGTGAACCCCAGGTCGCGGTTCAGGCCGCCGCGCACGTTGTCGCCGTCCAGCACATAGGTGTGGACGCCCTGCGCGTGCAGGATCGCGACGGTGGCGTCGGCGATCGTCGACTTGCCGGATCCGGACAAGCCGGTCATCCACACGACCTTGGGCTCGTGGCCCTTGAGCCGTTGCCGGGCGTCACGGTCGACCGCGTAGTCGTGCGGCGTGACGTTGAACGCACGGCGCATGGCGTGGCGGGTCAGGCCGGCGGCGACGGTGTCGCTGGTGACGCGGTCGACGAGCA
>CAZVYU010000193.1:0-1666 GCA_964631645.1 uncultured Actinomycetes bacterium | reverse complement strand
GCGTGGCGGGTCAGGCCGGCGGCGACGGTGTCGCTGGTGACGCGGTCGACGAGCAGGAAGCCACCGGTGTCGCGGCACAGGTCGTACTCGTCCAGCGGCACGGGCGAGTCGGTCGCCAGTTCGACGCGGCCGATGTCGTTCATGTTGAGCAGGCGGGCGGCATCGTGGTTGCCGGTGACGACGTCGAGGCGGTGTCGCACCGACGTGACAGTCGCGGGCACCACCTTCGGACCGACGTACAGCAGGTAGGAACGGCCGTGCGCCAGCGGCTCCTCGCCGGTCCACACCAGGTCGGCGGCGAACCGGTCGGCCGGCTTGGCCTGACCGGTGCCCGCAGCGCTGAGGAGGTCGCCGCGGGTGATGTCGACCTCGCGATCGAGGGTGATGGTCACCGTCTGCCCGACGGTCGCAGCCTCGAGATCACCGTCGTAGGTGACGACGCGTTCGACAGTCGCGGTCTGACCCGAGTCGGCCACGGCGATCACGTCGCCCGGGCGCACCGTGCCGGACACGATCGTGCCGCTGTAGCCGCGGAAGTTGCCCTCGGCCCGAGTGATCAGCTGCACCGGAAGCCGGAACGGAGCATCCTCGACAGTTGTCGTGGGCTCCCACGCCACGAGGGCATCGAGCACTGTCGGCCCGTGGTACCAGGGCATGTTCACCGGATCGGAATCGATGACGTTGGCGCCGGTGACCGCACTGACGGGGATTGCCGTCACCTCTTCGATGCCGAGCCGGGCGGCAGCGGCGCGCACGCCGCCGGTGAGTTCTTCGAAGGTCGCGTGCTCGTAGCCGACCAGGTCCATCTTGTTGATGGCCAGCACGATGCTCCTGACGCCCATCAGGGCGCACACGGTCAGGTGCCGGTAGGTCTGCGGCCGCAGCCCACGCGCGGCGTCGACGAGCAGGACCGCCAGGTCGGCGGTCGAAGCGGCCACCGACATGTTGCGGGTGTACTGCTCGTGGCCCGGGGCGTCGGCGATGATCACACGCCGCCCGCTGGGCAGGTTGAGGTGCCGGTAGGCGACGTCGATGGTGATGCCCTGCTCACGCTCGGCCTCGAGGCCGTCGGTCAGCAGGGAGTAGTCGATCTCGCCCACGGGGATGGTCGACCCGCCGCGGCGCGTGGTGCGCGCGTACTCGAGCTGGTCGATGGGCACCGAGTCGGTCTCGACCAGCAGCCGCCCGATGAGGGTGGACTTGCCGTCATCGACCGAGCCACAGGCCACCATGCGCAGCACGGCGGTCTGCATGTCGGCCGCCCGGGTCAGGGAGTCGGTCGCGGACACAAGAGTCGCGGTCATCAGAAGTAGCCCTCCGCCTTCTTGGCTTCCATGGACGAACTGCCCTCGCCGTCGATCAGCCGACCCGACCGCTCCGACATCTTGGCCTCGCCCATCTCCTTGATCAGCGAATCCATGTCGGCGGCATCGGACTCGACGGCGCCGGTCAACGGGTAGCAGCCCAGCGTGCGGAAGCGCACGTTCTTGATCTGCGGTTCTTCACCGTCGCGCAGCGGCAGACGGTCATCGTCGACCATGATCAGCGTGCCGTCGCGCTCGACCACCGGGCGCGGCTTGGCGAAGTACAGCTCGGGGATCGGGATGTTCTCGCGGCGGATGTAGTTCCACACGTCCATCTCGGTCCAGTTCGAGATGGGGAACGC
>CAZVYU010000192.1:0-3207 GCA_964631645.1 uncultured Actinomycetes bacterium | reverse complement strand
ACGAACGCTGCCGCGAGGGATGCCGGGGCGCCGGCGATGCCCGCGATCACCCCGATGCGGGTGTCCGCGCGGCCCTGGGAAACGTTGGTCACCGATGCCGCGATGGCGGTGATGAGCACCACCAGCAGGCTGGTCCCGCGCGCGTCGGTCAACGAGGAACCGACGAGCAACACCAGGGCCGGCACGATGATGATCCCGCCACCGACGCCGAGCAGGGCGGCGATGACACCGGCGATCAGTCCCATGATCACCAAGAGGGCCCATGGCTCGTCGGCGCTACTGATCGGCGGACCGAACTCCGGCGGGAACACCAGCCGGTAGGCGGAGTAGAGGAGCAGCGCTGCGAAAGCGAGCTGCAGAGCCGGGATGGGGATGCGGGGGAGTAGCCACGTGCCGAACAGGGCACCGACGATGCTGCCCACTCCGATGACCAACCCGACGAGCCACTCGACCGCATCACCGGTCGCGTATCCGGCGATGCCGAAGACGGCGATGGGGATGATGGCGACCAGGGAGGTAGTCACCGCACGGCGCTGATCGAGACCGAGCCAGAGGACGAACAGCGGCACCATGACGATGCCGCCACCCACCCCGAACAGGCCTGCCAGGAAGCCGCCGATCACGCCCGCCGCGATGATCTTCCCCGTGGAGCGGGTCGCCGGCGACTGCGATCCGGGAACTGATGAGTGAGGTGCCGCGGACACGCCACCTCACTTGATCGTCATCGCCGGTCATCGCTGGTTCGTCATCGAGGACGGCCTGGCGACGCCAGGAACTGGTGGGCGATACAGGAATCGAACCTGTGACCTCTTCCGTGTCAAGGAAGCGCGCTAGCCCCTGCGCCAATCGCCCCAGCGGGGAGTTCGAGGTGGAGACGGGATTTGAACCCGTGTAGACGGATTTGCAGTCCGTTGCCTCGCCTCTCGGCCACTCCACCGAGGAGACCTGATGACCTGGGCCATCGGATCTCTTCCGAGCGGACGACGGGATTCGAACCCGCGACCCTCACCTTGGCAAGGTGATGCTCTACCAACTGAGCCACGTCCGCAGACCGGCGGTGCCGGACCACGCGTCAGGATAGCCCACCCCCCGGTCGGGCGACAAAGCCGCCGGGCTGCGTCATGATCGGCACGTGTCGGCCGCCGGATCCCTGCCGTGTGCGTCATTCCCCGGTGTCACGGCCCGTGATCTGGTCGAGGTCGCGCACAATCTGAGCGCGTTGGACAGCGGCGGTCGGTGGGCGGTGGCGGTGACCTTCGAAGGGGACGTCACGCTGGCGCGCTTCGCTGACTGGTCCGATCGTCCGCCCATGGCCGCAGAGATCGGTCGCTGGCACGGACCGGGAATCGCGCGGTGGTCGGACTCGCTTCCCGAAGCGGACTATGTCGCGGGAGTGGGCCGGGTACGTGACCGCATCGCCGCCGGCGATGTGTATCAGGTGAACCTGTGCCGGGTCCTGAACGCGGCGTTGCCCGACCCCGGGGCGGGCGATCCGGCGGCGTTGTGGCGGTCTCTGCGGGAGGGCAATCCGGCGCCATTCGCTGGTTTTCTGCGCATCCCCGGAACAGCGGTGGTGTCTGCGAGTCCGGAGCTGTTCCTGCGGCTGGCGGACGGGGTGATGACCTCGGGGCCCATCAAGGGGACAGCCGTTGCGGAGTCCGGCTTGTCGGACAAGGACCGGGCCGAGAACGTCATGATCGTCGATCTGATCCGAAATGACCTGTCCCGGATTTGTGTGCCCGGCAGCGTCGAGGTGCCGCATTTGCTGCGCGTGGAAACCCATCCGGGACTGGTTCACCTGGTGTCGTATGTGTCGGGTGCCGTGATCCCCGGGACGTCCTGGCCGGAGGTCTTTGCCGCGACGTTCCCGCCCGGTTCGGTCTCCGGTGCGCCGAAGCTGGCGGCACTGTCCGTCATCGGGGAGCTCGAGCGGGTGCCGCGTGAGTTCTACTGCGGGGCGTTCGGCTGGATCGATGTCGATGCAGGCACTGCGGAACTCGCTGTGGCCATCCGCTCGTTCTGGGTTCGCGATGGGACAGTGCGGTTCGGTACTGGGGCCGGCATCACGTGGGGCAGCGACGCGAACGCCGAATGGGCCGAGACGGAACTGAAGGCGCGGAGGTTGATCCGATTGGCGAGTGCGCCTGGGATGCTGAGTCCATGAGTTCACAATCCGCCATGACGGCATGGTGCAACGGCCAACTGCTCCCGGTCGACGCGCCGGCCGTCTCCCTGCTGGATCACGGAGTGACCGTCGGTGACGGTGTGTTCGAGACGATGAAGTACGCCGACGGCACCGCGTTCGCCCTGTCGCGCCACATCGCCCGGCTGCAACGTTCTGCGCTCGGTCTGGGGTTGGAGGTGCCCGAGAGCCGCGAGGTGGCAGAGGCCGTGGCGGCAACGATCCTGGCCAACGCTGAGGCTGATCTGGAGTATGCGCGGATCCGCGTGACGTACACGTCGGGCCCCGGTCCGCTGGGAAGTGATCGTGGGCCGGGACCGGCCACGTTGGCGGTGACGGTACAACCGGGCGGGCCATGGCCGGAGACGACCTCGGTCGCATTGGCCCCGTGGCCGCGCAACGAGCGGTCACCCCTGGTGGGCCTGAAGACGACCTCGTATGCGGACAATGCCGTGGCCTTGGCCTGGGCGAAGGGGCTGGGGTGTTCCGAGGCGCTGTTGGCCAACCTGGTCGGCGACCTGTGTGAGGGAACGGGCAGCAACGTGTTCGTCGTGGTCGATGGGCGCGCGATGACACCGCCGGTGGAGTCGGGCTGTCTGGCCGGGATCACTCGCGAACTCGTGTGTGAGTGGGGCGAGGTGCAGCAGGAGTCGCTTCCCGCGGACGTGTTGGACACCTGTGACGAGGTGTTCATCACGAGTTCGACGAGAGATGTCCATCCGGTGACCCGGGTGGGGACGCGGGATCTTCCGGTCGGTCCGGTCACGCGGGGTTTGCGTGACGTCTTCGACAAGCGTTCGCGTGAGGACGTCAATCCCTGATCATTCGCGCGAGCGCCATCGGTCGCGCGGGACAGGGGTCACCTTCCAGTACGGCTCCGTGTCACCCGTTCGGTAGCCGGAGTTGCGGCTGATCGTCCATCGGTTCAGGTCGACGGCCCGGTGATGGGTCCAGCACAACAGCACCAGGCTGTCGACATCCGTACGCCCGCCGTCGGACCAGGGGCGGACATGGTGGGTCTGGCA
>CAZVYU010000191.1:0-3326 GCA_964631645.1 uncultured Actinomycetes bacterium | reverse complement strand
CAGAGCATTCGACTGTTAATCGACAGGTTGCTGGTTCGAGTCCAGCCGCGGGAGCTCCTCCGATCCGGTGCCCCAGGTCCGACTTGAACGGACGCAGACCGGATTATGAGTCCGGGGCTCTGACCAACTGAGCTACTGGGGCCGAGGCATGCAGCCTAGCGACCGTCACCATGCGGCGGTCGACCACGGTTGCCACCAGCGATCCACCCAACCGCGGTAGGCGACCACGTCTTGTTGGGCACACGTCGCCAGATCCGGGCGGGCCGCGAACTGCCGACCCCCATAGGTCGACCAGAAGTCAGCGTCCATCTGCCACTTGCCCCGGTAGGTGCCGCTCGGGTCGGCGATGGTGCACTGCCCACCCGATTCGCGCGACACCACTCGTCGTGCGGTGGTGGACGTCGCGAACCTCTGCACGCCCACCGTCATCCGGTACTCGCGCGAGGTCCGCGCCAGTGGGCTGACGGTTACGTCCGCCGGTACGGGCAAACGTCGACCCACGATCACCGAGGAGCCCAATGCCATCCAGGTGCGGGTGGTCACCACCGGTTTCGGCGACAGGCCGTGGGCGATCCGGAAGGTGATCACCGCACGGGAAGTTGCAGCGGAGAACGGCTGGCGGGCGGGGACGATGGCGAGAGCCCGGTGCAGTCGACGCACCCACAGGCCGTGAGCCCCGGGTCGCAGCACGGGCCGGAGTTTCGCCTCCGCTCGCGACAGGGGGATGACCGTCGGGGCCGGCTCTGCCCGGACCGGTACCACCGCGGCCCAGCCGGATGCGGCGAGAACCACCGCCGCGAGGGCTGGGGCCACGGGCGCCACAGGAGGTCGCATGCTCTGGACGCTAGCGATCGTCGGCTGTCCGTTGCGACGCGATCACCGTCTGTTGTTATCGCTCTGTGATTCATCGCACAGTCCGCCATCACGGCGGGAACGTCCGGGAGCACCGTGACAGGGCGGATACTGAGCGTGTGACAGACGAGTTCCGGGTGCGGAAGGTGCGGATCCACGGCTACAACCGGGCGTTCGTATTGGCGGGCGAAGGACCGGCCATTCTGCTGCTGCACGGCATCGGGATGAATCACCGCACGTGGCTGCCCGTTCTCCCTGCCCTGGCCCGCAACTTCACCGTGATCGCGCCGGATCTGCTGGGGCACGGGGAGTCGGACAAGCCCCGGGCCGACTACAGCATCGCCGGCTACGCCAACGGCATGCGTGACCTGCTCACGTATCTGGACATCCCGGCGGTGACGGTGGTCGGCAACAGCCTCGGCGGTGGCATCGCCATGCAGTTCGCCTACCAATTCCCGCAGATGACCGAACGGATCGTTTTGGTCTCCTCCGGTGGCTTGGGCCGCAGTGTCAACCCACTGATCCGGGCATTGACGATCCCCGGCTCGGGTCCGGCGTTGGCGGTTGCCGTGAGCACCCCCGTCCGCAAAGTGGTGGAGCCCGCCCTCCACGCCCTAGCAGCGTCGGGGCTGCCGGCGACACAGGATCTGCCCGGGTTGATGGAGGTCTATCTGGACCTCTCCGACGACCATTCCCGACTGGCGTTCCTGCATGTGCTGCGAGCCGCCTGCGACTGGCGCGGCCAGGTCATCACGATGATCGACCGCGCGTATCTGGCTCGGACTGTGCCCACGATGGTCGTATGGGGGGATCACGACCTGGTCATCCCGCAGAAACATGCCTACTCCGCCCACGCTCTACTCCCCGGATCCCGGCTGGAGATCTTTCAGGGCGCCGGTCACATGCCGCACGAGGACGACCCGCACCGGTTCGCGACAGCGCTGACCGACTTCGTCATGGACACGCCGGCCGCGCAGTTCGAGACCGCGGGTTTCCGGGCACTGCTCAGGTCGGGGCACAACCCCAAAGAGGGTCACCGGACCGTTCGTCTGCCGGATCAGGCGGAGCCCCAGGACTACGTTCTCTGACCGTCCCGTCGTCATACGACCCATGCCTCCGGTAAGGCATGGTCACGACGCTCAGAAGCGTCGGGTCTGGGTGCGGGGAGGTGTCGGCCGGGTGCGCTCGGTCCAGCGGGTGCCGGTCCAGAACCACTGGGTGCCGTCGTCCTCGGGGGAGTCGTACCACCCCGGAGGGGCCACATCGCCCAGGCTGTTGACGATCCGACGCCACTGCACGAAGGCCGCGATGCCACCGATCATCACGGCACCTAAGGCGAACGCGAGGACGACATCCATGAGGCCGGCCACCAGACCCTCGACGCGGTAGACGCCGCTCAGCATCGCCGTCATGCCGACGACGACCCCCGCGGGCACCCCCCATGCGACTCCGGCCTGAAGTGGGCTCATGCGCTTCATCTGGAACTCTCTCCCGCGTCGACAGCGTTCCCAGTGTCACCCGATCGCGACCGTGCCCTGGCACCCGGTCACCGCGTGTCGCCAAATCGTGACCCGGTGATTGCGTTAGGCGGCCGGTCGTTGGCGGCGCCATTGGTCTCGGGGGACGGGGGTGACCTGCCAGAACGGGTCGCCGGGGCTGGGGTCCGTGGTTCGGGTGATGGCCCAGCGGTTCAAATCCACCTGTCTGTGATGACTCCAACACAGCAGGACCATCTGGTCGACGTCGGTGGTGCCGCCGTGCGACCACTCGGTCACGTGGTGGGTTTGGCATTCCGCCGGGGGTCGCTGACACAGCAGGCACCCACCGTCGCGCAGCGCCAGGGCTGTTCGTTGGGCGCTGGTGGCCAATCGGGTGGTGCGACCCAGGGCCAGGGGTTGGGTGCGGGTGTGGGCCAAGGCTTGGGAGATCGGCATGTGCACCCGGTCGCGGTCATCGACCAAGGCGCCGGTCCAGTGTCCGGTGCATAGGGCGAACCGCAACGCGGCGTCGCCGAGGGTGTCGGCGGTGACCCCGGTGCGGGTGACTCCCAACGATGCGGGGTCGGCACCGGAGGTGATCACCGTCTCCAGGTCGGTGACCCGGTCACGCGGCTGACCGGCGGCGACCCGATCGGCTTCGGCGGCGCCCACGGTGATGGTCGCTGACACGGCAAGCCCGGAGGCGGTGGCGGGCAGGTCCCCGTGGGCTGCGGCGGCGTTGACGAGGGTGATCAACGCATCCGCGCGTCGTTGGGCGCGGGTGTATCCGTCGCCTTCGACCCGCAGCGACTCCGCCAGAGCTTCCAACGCGGCCATGACTGCGGCGCCGTCGATTCCGGGCAGGTCGGCGCTGATCATCGTCATGCCGCCGTGGTGGGTGGCTGACAGGTGGCGGCGGTCGTAGTCGGCCTGCTCGGCGTCGTCGCGTGTCTGGGGGCGTAGTAGGTCCAGCAGGCGGGACACCACGATCCGCAT
>CAZVYU010000190.1:0-3478 GCA_964631645.1 uncultured Actinomycetes bacterium | reverse complement strand
CGCGGCGGATGTAGTTCCACACGTCCATCTCGGTCCAGTTCGAGATGGGGAACGCCCGCATGGTCTGCCCCTCGGACAGCCGGGTGTTGGCGGTGCGCCAGAACTCGGGCCGCTGCTTGCGTGCGTCCCACCGGTGACCCGGTTCGCGCAGACTGAAGATGCGCTCCTTGGCGCGGCTGCGCTCCTCGTCGCGCCGGGACCCGCCGATCGCGGCGTCGAACTTGTAGCGGTCGAGCCCCTCGCGCAGGGCGACCGTCTTCATGATGCGGGTGTATTCGTGCGTGCCGTGGGTGAAGGGGCTGATCCCTTCGGCGACGGCCTCGTGGTTGGTCGCGATCCGCAGATCCAGACCGAGTTCCTCGGCCCGTTGGTCGCGGAAGGCGATCATCTCGCGGAACTTCCAGGTCGTGTCGATGTGCATGACCGGCATCGGGATCGGCGCCGGCGCGAACGCCTTGACCGCCAGATGGAGCAGGACCGAGGAGTCCTTACCGATCGAGTACAGCAGCACCGGGTTCCGGAACGCGGCCGCGGTCTCGCGGAAGACGTTGATGGCCTCGGCCTCCAGGACGTCCAGTACGGAGTCCTCACTGACGTTCAGCGTGTCCGACACACCGACCTCCCTCTTGGGCAACCGTCACAGTCTACGGGGGCGAAACGGCCGATCCGTCCGACCGCGCGGCCACAACTCGGCCAACACCCGAAGACAATAACACGATTGCCTCTTCTGCTAATTCGATTGCTGCGCCATGCACCTGGTATCCGACCACGTGCGGATCGGGCACATCGTCGGGATGCCACTGCAGCCCGGGCGGATCCTCGGACGCAGCGGCGACGGTCATGCCGCGCGCGGCATCCAACTCCGCCACCCACCAGCGCAACCGATCCTCCGGCAGCTCCGGCAGCGGGGGAGCGCCGGGTGGCACCCGCCCGGCTTGCGTGTACCCGGCGACCACCTCGGACAAACCTGCCGCGTGGCGCAGGGTGAACGTGCGCGGCCGCGCTGCGGGATCCAACCGGGCCAGTGCCGCCCGATGTGACCGATCCAACGCCAGGATCAGGTCGGCGGTGGCCGTCAGTTCAGCGGTGACGCGTCGCGAACCATGAGTGTTGCCGTTTGTTTCCTGCGGTTCCTGGCCCGCGTAGTGCCGCGCCACGAACTCACCCACCAGGGCGCTGCTCAGATCACAGGCGGGGGTGCCGTCGACGGCGGCGACTCCGGCCGACTCGACGGTCACCACCTCCGACAGTCCGGCCGCAGCGAACTCGCGCCGCAGCAGGGTGGCACTGGCCGGTGAGCGGCAGATGTTGGCCGTGCAGACGACCAGGACGCGGAACACGCCCCCACGATGACACAGGGGTCAGGGGCGCCCCGGCCCAGACACCGGCCGACTGATCGACGAGACGCCCACCGCGGCCGGCGCCACGCCGTTATAGGCCGTGACGAGCAATCGGACCCGTGCGCCGGCGCTGGTCGGAGGCAACACCAGTTGGGGGGCTGTGCCTACGGTGCGCCACGTCGCTGTCGCGCTGGCTCGGGTCTGCCACCGGTAGGTCAGAACCGGGGTCGGCTGTCCCGACACCCCGGACACGCGCGCCGTCAGGCGGGCACCCGCTCGCAGGGTCCCGGTGAACCCCACGCTGCGGATCTTCGGTGCCACACCGGGGACCAGAGCCGACGGCGGGCTGACCGCCGCGGCCACCTGCGCGATCCCGTTGGACGCCGTCGCGACCACCCGCACGCGTTTCTGCGCCCCCTTCGGTGACACCCGCCATGACCGACTCGTCGCCCCGGAAACGTTCGTCCACGACCCGGCCGGCCCGGTGCCGACCTGCCACTGGTAGCCGACCGTGGGCGCCGGGACCCCGGTGACCGACTGCGGCTGGGCGGTCAGGACCGACCCGATGCGGGCGGTGCCGGTCACTGTCACCGCGGCGATGTGCGGGGCAGTCCCCACCACCGGCCCCAGAGGTTGGGACACGGCATCGGCTGGATCCCCGACGCCGTTGATCGCGGTCGCGACCACGCGCACCCATTGCCCGGCCTGTCCCGCGCCGGGCGTGAACGTGGCGGCGTCGGCGTCGTCGATGTCCGACCACGGGCCGCCGGCCTGGGTGGCGCTCTGCCAGACGTAGGCGATCGCCGGGTCAGGCGTCCCGCCCACACCGACGGCGTCAGCTGTGAGTGGTTGGCCGAGTTCGGCGGTGCCGGTGACGTTCACCCCGGAGAGGCTGGGGGCCTGTCCGGCGATCTGGGCGCTGGCGTTGGAGACCTGCGACGTGGCCGGGGGGAATCCGTTGGCCGCGTTCACCTGGACCCGCACGTAGTCCCCATACAGCGACGCCGGCGGGGAGTAGGAGCCGCCGACCGCGCCGGGGATGGTCTGCCAGCCGCCGGTCCCGGTGGCCGAGCTCTGCCACTGGTAACTCAGGTCGGCGGTGGGGAAGCCGGTGACCTCGACGGAACTGGTGACGGCACCCCCGACCGCCTGGTCGCCGCCCAACTCGACGCTGGTGATCTGGGGCGGCTCACCCGCCACCGGAGTCGTGGTGGGCGAGTACTTGACCGCCTTGCTGCCCACGCCGTTGTCGGCCGTCACCCGGGCTCGCAGGACGTAGCCGAAGTCCTGCGTCCCCACGCGGTACGTGCTGCCGGTCGCGTTGCTGATGGGCTCCCACGCCAGCGGGCTGACCAGCGAGTCCGCCCGGAACCACTGGTAGGTCAGTTGGGGTGTGGGGGTTCCCGTGACCGACCCGACGGTGACGGTCATCGACTGGTTCACCGCAGCCGTGCCCGAGGTGGTCACACCCGACACGGTGGGGGAGGTGCCCGGGGTGACGGGGTAGGTCGCGCTCGTGGTGGACATCGCCACGGCGTCGGGGGTGCCGGTGAAGGCGGTGACGGTGATGTCGGCGGGGGTTCCGTTGGGCAACGACAGCGTCACGGGTGCGGTCCCGGTATCTTCCTGGGGGACGCCGTTCACCGACACGTAGTAGTTGATGTCGCCGTCCATGGCCCACTGGATCAGCGCCGACCCGTTGCCGGGGGTGACCTGAACCTGCGGCGGATCCAGGGTCGTCACGGTCAGACTCCCCGGTTCGGCGCCGTCGGGATTGGGGGCCATCTGCGGTGCCGCCAACCCAGCTCCCGCCGGTGCCAGCGAGCCGCCGCCCCCGCCCGACCCCGACGTCCCGAAGTCAGGGACGCCGCCCCCTCCGCCACCGCCGTAACCGCCACCCCCGCCACCGCCGGCCATGAAGCCGGAGTTGTCGGCGCCATCGCCCCCCGAGCCGCTGCCGCTGCCGAAGCCGCCGTCGTTGCCGATGGAGGCGCCCCCCGCGCCACCCGCGGTGTCGGCGGTGCTGGTGCCCCCCGAGTCGCCCGGGTGCTCTCCGCCTCCGCCCGCGCCACCGGTTCCGTCTCCGGGCGCTCCGGCACCGGATTGGTCGCCGGCGCCATCGGCACCCGCGCCCCCGG
>CAZVYU010000189.1:0-3494 GCA_964631645.1 uncultured Actinomycetes bacterium | reverse complement strand
CAGCGGTTCCTCGAACAGGCCGCGGCCGACCCACAGGTCCTGGCGATCAAACAGACCTTGTACCGCACCAGCGGCGATTCACCGATCATCGACGCATTGGTCGATGCTGCCGAGGCGGGCAAGCAGGTGCTGGCTCTGGTCGAGATCAAGGCCCGCTTCGACGAGCAGGCGAACATCAAATGGGGCCGCAAGCTCGAACGCGCCGGGGTCCACGTCGTCTACGGACTGGTCGGACTCAAGACTCACTGCAAGCTCAGCATGGTGGTCCGTGACGACGGTGACGTGCTGCGCCGGTACTGCCATATCGGCACGGGCAACTACCACCCGAAGACCGCCCGGCTGTACGAGGACTTCGGACTGCTGACCACCGACCCCGTCGTGGGTGAGGACGTGAGCCGCCTGTTCAACGTCCTGTCCGGGTACTCCATGAGCACCACCTACGACCGACTGCTGGTCGCCCCGCATTCGATCCGGTCGGGTCTGGTCGAACGGATTGAGCGCGAGGTCGAACACCACCGTGCCGGCCGGCCCGCGCGGATCCGGTTCAAGTGCAACTCGATCGTCGATGAACGACTGATCGACGCGCTGTACCGAGCCGCCCAGGAGGGAGTCCCGGTCGACATCTTCGTCCGGGGTATCTGCGCCGCACGACCGGGCATCCCGGGAACCGAAGGGAACTTTCGAGTCCTGAGCATCCTGGGCAAGTTCCTGGAACATTCGCGTGCGTATGAGTTCGCCAATGGGGGCGAGACCGAGGTCTGGATCGGATCCGCAGACCTCATGCACCGCAACCTCGACCGCCGGGTCGAGACGCTGGTCCGCCTCGAGACGCCGGAACACGTCAGCGAGGTTGCCAACCTGTTCGACCTGGCCTTCGACCCGGGAACCTCCGGGTGGGATCTCAACCCGGACGGCACCTGGACCCGCCGCATCGTCGATGAAGAAGGCAACGACCTGGTGGACTACCAGGACACCGTGATCGCCATGAAGACCGGCCGCCGGGGAGCGTGAGAATGAGTGAGCCGCGCCAGTTGCGGGTCCACGCCCTTTTCCGACTGCCGGAGCTGACCGAGCTGCCGGGAGTTGCTGCGATCAGTCGCGGGGACACCGCCACCATCGACGAGATCCACTACGACACCGACGACCTCCGACTGTTCCGTTGGGGCGTCGTCCTCACCCGTCGGCAAGGCGGCCCCGACAAGGGGTGGCGGTGCGCCTTCCCGGCGGAGGGCTTCGACGGCGCCGACGACGAGTTGATCTTCCCCGACAGCAAGGAGGTTCCCGCGGAGCTGCGCGAACTCCTCCATCCACTGACCCGCGAACAGGTCCTGTGCCCGGTGGCTCACCTGCGCACGGAACGCACCGCCTACGAGCTGGCCGACGAGTCCGCCGAACCCGTCCTGGCACTGCTCGACGACACGGTCAGCATCCTCGACGGCAAACATGTCGCAGCCCGGTTCCGCGAGATCGAACTGGTGCCACTCAACCCGGACGCCGCCCGCGGGCCACTGGCTCAGGTGGTGGGGGACGCCCTGCAATCGCTGGGTGCCGCGCCCAGTGTGACCACCAGAGCGGCAACGGCGCTGGGTCCGCGGGCGTCGGCTCCGCCGGACGTCGTGGAATCAGAGGCAGTCCTGCCGGAGGACCCTGCCGGCGACGCCGTTCGGGCCCATCTCGCCAAACACATCAGACGTTTCCTGGTGCAGGATGTGCGGGTTCGCCGCGACCTGCCCGACTCGGTGCACCAGATGCGGGTGGCGGCGCGGCGGATTCGCAGTGGCCTGCGCGGGTTCGGCCCGCTTGTGGACGCCGAATGGTCCAAACACCTGCGCGACGAACTCGGGTGGATCGCCGGTGAGCTCGGCGCGGTCCGCGACACCGAGGTGATGATCGAGCGCCTCGACGAACGGGCAGCCGACCTTCCCCCCGACGAATCGGATCTCGCGCAGACGGCCGTGGATCGTGCGTTGAGCGTTCGCATCAGCGACGCCCGCGCCCACGCGCTGGGGGCTCTGCGCAGTGAGCGACATCATCGATTGCTGGTGGCTCTGGTCGAGGCCGCAGCCGACCCGAAACTCACGGAGTCGGCGCGGCGCTCCTGCACCGAGGCCCTGCCTCCGCTCGTCGACAAGACGTGGCGACGGCTGGCCAAAGATGTGGATCAGCTCCACCTCGACAGTCCGGCCCATCCGTGGCACGAGACGCGGATCGCCGCCAAGAAGGCACGCTATTCGGCCGAGGCGGTCGAGCCCGTGTTCGGCCGCCCGGCCAAGGATCTGGTCAAGGCACTGGAGCAGGTCACCGAGATCCTCGGTGACCATCAGGACGCCCACGTGGCGCAGATGACCTTGAAGTCGCTGGCCGCCGAGCCCGGCATGGATGCGCCGACCGGCTTCGCATTGGGTCTGCTGTACGCACTCGAGGTGGACTACGAAATGGGCTTGCGCCGTGACTTCCAACGGCTGTGGCCCAAGATCGTGAAGAGCCGTACCGACAACCCGCTCACCTGATGGCGACGCCGATCCGGGCTGCGGGGGTGGTGCTGCTGCGCCACCGGCAGGGGGACACGAAGGTTCTGGTCGTCCATCGACCGCGTCATAAGGACTGGTCCTTACCCAAAGGCAAGCTGGATCGCGGCGAGAACGTCGTCGCGGCGGCCGTGCGTGAGTGTGACGAGGAGACCGGGGTGGTACCCATTCTCGGCCCTCCCCTCGAGCGTCAGGAGTATCCGGTCATGGGTCGGCCGAAGGTGGTCGACTACTGGCGCGCCGAGGCGGGCCGGGACAACGGGTTCACCAAGAACTCTGAGGTCGACGAGATTCGCTGGGTGACTCCGGCGCAAGCCAAGAATCTGCTCACCTACAAGCGGGACTATGAGTTGGTGCGAGAGGCCACCGAACTTCCGACCAGCATCCCGATGATCTTCTTGCGGCACACGGCCGCGATGAAGCGCGTCGACTACCGCGGCAAGAACGACGCCGGCCGGCCTCTTTCCGGCCGGGGCCGTGAGGAGGCTCGCGAGCTGGTGCCGCTGCTGGCAGCCTTCGGCATCAAGCGCATCCACAGCTCCAGTGCCGCGCGCTGTGTGCAGACGGTCCGCCCCTACGCCAGCGCCGCCCGAGTCTCGGTGCGCAAGGAGCCGTCGATCAGCGAAGAGGGCTTCGAGGACAAGCCCAAGGCGGCAGCGGCGCGGGTACTGGAACTCGCCACGCTCCAGCAGCCTCTCCTCATCTGCAGCCACCGACCGGTTCTCCCGGCCCTGATGGCCCCCTTTGCCGATCTGGTCGGCAAGAAGACCCAGTCGATGTTCACCGACACCCTGCCGCCCGGATCGTTCATCGTGGTGCATCGCAGCTTCGCCAAGTCCCGCTGGAAAATCACCGCCGTGGAGCGGCACGACGTCTGACCCCCCGGCCGCGGGGTGAGTAGACGCGCGCCCCCGGGCCGCGGGGTGAGTAGACGCGCAGCGTCGTATCGAAGCCAAGGCCCACCTC
>CAZVYU010000188.1:0-3512 GCA_964631645.1 uncultured Actinomycetes bacterium | reverse complement strand
TCTGATCGAGCGTGACCCATATCGTCTTGTCGGGACCGGCTGACAGTTGGCGCGGGCCCGAGCCCGCGGGGAACCGAATGGGTGTCGAGTACCCGCCGGTCCGGGTCAGCCGGCCCAAGGAGTCGTCGGCAAACTGGGCGATCCAGTAGGCCCCGTCGGCGGCGTAGGTGACCCCGAACGGATCCTTCTGCGGGGTCGTCCGGGTGGACGGGGTGCCGCCGGCGGTGATCCGGCCGACCGCTTGTGGATTGGCCAGTTGGTTGGCGTACGCCACCTGACGGTTGGGGCCCGCGGCGATGCCCTGATGGCCCCCGCCGGTCGCATACGCCGTTCCGACACCCGCGGCGGTCACGTTGACGACCTGTGCGCCGCCGAGACCGTCGGCCACCCACACGGTCCCGTCGCCCGAGGCCGTGATGGCCTTGGCGTCTTTGACCTTGGTGGTCGCAGTGGCGAACTGGGTGAAGCCTGCAGGGTTGGCCGGGGGAATCCGGAAGACCTTGTCTGTGGAGGCGGTCCAGACCGATCCGTCGGTAGCCCGCGTCATGATGCGCGGACCGGTGAGAGTGGCGATGGCGGTGGTGGCGACTGTGCCGCTGGGGTCGGCCGGACTGAACGAGGCGACGCCGCCGTTGTAGTCCACCCACAGTTTGCCGGCGGCGGCGACGATGCCGACCGGCGAACTGACGCCCGGCAGGTCGAACTCGGTCACTGTGCCCGCCGAAGTCACCCGGGCTACCTCGGTCGTGCCCCCGTCGAGGGTTACCCACATGGACCCATCGGGACCTCGCGCGATCTGGTTGTTGGTACCGACTGAAGACACGGCGAACGAGCCGTCCTTCTGAGGCGCAGCGAACGCCGGGGCGACGGAGGTCAGGACGAGGAGTGCGGCAGTGGCCACGCCGCCGAAGGCCAGAGTTCGAGTCATGCGCCCAGCCTGCCGGGTATGCGACTCTGCGCCAATGGGGTGACCCGATCAGCCGTGTCGCCCCTGATCGGCGCACCGCGTCAACGACCCAGTCGCCCCCGCAGACCCGTGGCCAGTCGTTTCGTGAAGGTCCCGACGGTCAGGGCCCCGCTGCTCAACGCCGACAGGGGACGTCCGTTCAGCAGGGCGAGCAGTCCGTCGAGCGCCGACCAGGGGACCGCGCCGTCCGTGAACAGCACCGCTGCCCGCAGCGGCATCTCATCCAGAGCACCGGCCAGCCGTTCGGCCATGAGGTCGTCGCCGTCGGCCATCTGCTGGAACTGACCCCTGGTGTAGCGGTGCAGACCGGACCGGACGATGCGGCCTAGCGGGGACAACCGCAGCTCGCCGACGGTGGTCAGGCGGGTGAACGGTCGATCCGGGCGGGGGATCGGGATGGACCGGCCCAGCCGCGCTGCGAAGGCCGTGTCGCTGCGGGCGGTCAGCGAACTCTCGGTCGAGTGATGCGGGGCGGTTCCGGTGATCGTCAGTTCGGTGCTGGTGCGGATGTCCTGGCTCGACGCCCCGACCTCGATGACATGCACGCCCGCCGGGACCCGCCACTCGGCGCTGGCCACGTCGTAGTAGGCGAAGGCACGTGGCGGCAGTTCGATCACGACCTGCTCGGTCTGACCGGGATCCAGTCGGACCTTGGCGAAGCCGCGCAGTTCGCGCCGCGGCCGGACCACGGCGCCGGTTGTGTCGTGCACGTACACCTGGACCACGTCACTGCCAGTCCGGGTCCCGGTGTTGGTGACCGGAACCGTGACGAGTACCGGCTGGTCGGATCTGCTCCGGGTGCGGTTCAACGACACATCGCCGTACTCGAAGGTCGTGTAGCCCAGGCCGTGGCCGAAGCAGAACAACGGAGCCGGGACGGTCTCCGCCGCCCGGTACCCCACGGCCAATCCCTCCCGGTACTCGACCTGATGCGGGTGTCCGGGAAACCACTGGTCGGACGGAACATCGGCCTGCCGGACCGGGAACGTTTCGGCCAGGCGCCCGGCGGGTTCGTGGTCGCCGAACAGCACGTCGCCCAGCGCTGATCCCGAGGCCTGCCCGCCCAAGTAGGCCTCGACGATCGCTGCGGGCTGATCGACCCACGGCATGGTGACCGGGGAGCCGTTGGACAGCACCACGACGGTACGCGGGTTGACAGCACAGACCCGGCGCACGAGGGCGTCGTGCTGCGGCGGCAGGCCAGAACGGGTCCGGTCGAATCCTTCGCTCTCGTCGACCCCGGGCAGTCCGACCATGAGCACGACGACATCGGCATCCGCGGCGATCCGCTCGGCATCGGCGATCAGCGCCTCGTCCGCCACCGAATTCACCGGGTCGTACCCGGGGGCGTAGTCCTGCGTGACACCGCGGTGGCTCAGGGCGTCCCACGCGGTGTCCACCCGGGTCGGGTTCACCAGCGAACTGCCGAAGCCCTGGAAACGTGGGTGTTTGGCGAACGCGCCGATCACTGTGACGCGGCGATCCGGGGACAACGGGAGGATGCCGCCGTTGGTGAGCAGGACAGTGCTCTCGGCGGCAGCGCGGCGGGCCAGTTCATGATGCTCCTCGTGGTCCGTGTCCCCGACCGGACCGGAGGGGGCCCGGTCGACCAGGTGCAGGACGCGATCGGCGCACGCCACCACGGCCTCGGCGGCCAGCTTCCCGGACGCCACCGCGGCCGCCACGTCGCCGTCCGACACTCCGCCGCTGCCGGGCATCTCCAGGTCCATCCCGGCGTGGACTCCCGCCACCCGGTCGTTGGTGGCGCCCCAATCGCTCATGACGAGGCCGTCGAAGCCCCACTCGTCGCGCAGGATCGAAGTGAGCAGGCGGTGATGGTCGGTGCAGAACGTCCCGTTGACCGCGTTGTACGCCGCCATGATCGTCCACGGTCGCGACTGGGTGACAGCGTGTTCGAATCCCGCCAGGTACAACTCGCGCAGGGTGCGTTCGTCCACCACGGCGTCGACCACCAGCCGATGGGCTTCCTGGTTGTTGACCGCGAAGTGTTTCAGGCACGCTCCCACGCCCTGGCTCTGGATGCCCTCGACCATCGCGGCGGCCAACCGGCCTGCCACCAAGGGGTCCTCGGACAGGTACTCGAAGTTCCGGCCGCAGTGGGGGTGGCGCTTGATGTTGAGCCCCGGGCCCAGCACAACCGCTACGCCTTCGGCGGCTGCCTCCCGGCCGAGGGCCGCTCCGACCTCATGCAGCAGGGCCGGGTCCCACGAACTGGCCAGCGTGACGGCGGGCGGGAAACACGTCGCCGGCTTGCTGCCGGTGGTGCCCAGGTGGTCCCCGCCCACTTCCTGCTTGCGCAGTCCGTGAGGTCCGTCGCTGAGCATCACTGAGCGCACACCCGCGTCGGGCAGCGGTTGGGTGTGCCAGACATCCAGGCCGCTGAGCAGGGCGATCTGATCGGCCAGGGGAAGCTGGCGGGCAGAGGTCATGCGGCCATCCTGCCTGGCGACAAGTGGTCCGCGCGCGGCTACTCGCCCCAGATCCCAGGCCAAGGCCGCACTGGGCGGGCTTCGATACACCGCCT
>CAZVYU010000187.1:0-3575 GCA_964631645.1 uncultured Actinomycetes bacterium | reverse complement strand
GGGTCGCGGAGTTGGCCGCGGACGGCGCTCGTGATGGTGCGGGCGCCGGGTTTGCGTACACCGCGCATTGCCATGCACAGATGCTCGCAGTCGATGACCACCACCACACCGCGAGGCTCCAGGAACTCGACCAGCGAGTCGGCGATCTGGGTGGTCAGGCGTTCCTGCACCTGGGGACGTCGGGCGAAGACATCCACCAGGCGGGCCAGCTTGGACAACCCGGTGATCCGCCCCTTCTCGTTGGGGATGTAGCCGACGTGTGCGATCCCGTGGAACGGAACCAGGTGGTGTTCACACAGCGAGTAGACCTCGATGTCGCGCACAAGCACCATCTCGTCGTAGATCGCATCGAACTCGGTGGTCATCACATCCGAAGGCTGCTGGCGCAGACCCGCCGTCACCTCGGCGAAGGAGCGCGCCACACGGGCTGGGGTATCGAGCAGCCCGTCCCGTTCCGGATCTTCTCCCATCGCCAGCAGCAGCTCACGGACTGCTGCCTCTGCGCGGGCATGGTCGTAGGCCGGAATCTCACGTTCGGTCACGCCCGCCAGTGTGGTGCCACCGCGCGGCGGGCGCCACCCGAACGCTCAGCGTCCGACGGGTGAATCTCCGCTCGGCGGATCCCAGGGACCCACCTCGGGCGAGGAGCCTGAATCGCCGCCAGGGCCTTCCCAGGGCCCGACCGACGCGGGTGCCTCGTCGTGGTCAGGCGTGTGTCCGTTGCGGCCGTTGGCATGCCCATTGAGCTGCGCCACCTCTTGTGGGGTGAGCACCGGAGGTCGTTCGGACGGCGCACGACGAGCGGAGCCAGTCCAGGCCGGCCGCACATCCTGAAGATCGAGCGCGGCGAAGATGGCCTCGACCTGCCCTTTGTCCAAAGTCTCCTTTGCGAGCAACTCCAGAACCAGATGATCCAGGACGTCGCGGTTGGCGACCAGGATGTCGTACGCCTCCTGATGGGCGGCCTCGATCAGGGTGCGGACTTCTTCATCGATGGCACCGGCGACGTCCTCGGAGTAGTCCCGGGTGTGGCCCATGTCGCGGCCCAGGAAGACCTCACCCTGTTCCTGGCCGTAACGGATGGCGCCGAGCCGCTCGGTCATGCCGTATTGGGTCACCATGGCGCGGGCGACACTTGTGGCCTTCTCGATGTCGTTGGCCGCTCCGGTGGTCGGGTCGTGGAACACGAGTTCCTCGGCCGCCCGGCCGCCCAGCATGTAGGCCAGCTGATTGAGCATCTCGGAACGGGTCCGGGAGTACTTCTCCTGGTCGGGCAGCACCATGGTGTAGCCGAGGGCGCGCCCGCGCGGCAGGATCGTGATCTTGTGCACCGGGTCGTTGCCGGGAAGCGCCGCCGCGACGATAGCGTGCCCACCCTCGTGGTACGCGGTGACCTTCTTCTCCATGTCGTCCATTACCCGCGTGCGTTTCTGCGGTCCGGCGATGACGCGGTCGATCGCCTCGTCCAACGCCTGGTTGGTGATCAGCTTGTCACCGTTGCGGGCGGTCAGCAGTGCAGCCTCATTGAGCACGTTGGCCAGGTCCGCTCCCGTGAATCCCGGGGAGCGCTTGGCGATGCTGAGAAGATCGACGTCCGGAGCCAGCGGCTTTCCGGTCGCATGGACCTTCAGGATTGCCTCGCGACCAGAGAGGTCCGGCGACTCCACGGCGATCTGCCGGTCGAACCGGCCCGGGCGCAGAAGCGCCGGGTCGAGGATGTCGGGCCGGTTGGTCGCAGCGATGAGGATGACCCCGCCGGTGACGTCGAAGCCGTCCATCTCGACGAGCATCTGGTTGAGCGTCTGTTCGCGTTCGTCGTGACCGCCGCCCAGGCCGGCGCCGCGATGGCGGCCGACGGCGTCGATCTCATCGACGAAGATGATCGCGGGGGCGTTGTTCTTGGCCTGTTCGAACAGATCACGAACGCGAGACGCGCCCACGCCCACGAACATCTCGACGAAGTCGGACCCGGAGATGGAGAAGAACGGCACCTCGGCCTCTCCGGCGACGGCGCGGGCCAGGAGCGTCTTTCCGGTCCCGGGCGGCCCGTACAACAGCACGCCCTTGGGGATCTTCGCCCCGACAGCGGTGAACTTGGCGGGGTCCTGGAGGAATTCCTTGATCTCCTCCAGTTCCTCCACCGCCTCGTCGGCGCCGGCCACGTCCGCGAACGTCGTCTTCGGCATGTCCTTGTTGACGACCTTGGCCTTGGACTTGCCGAACGACATCAGCCGACCGCCGCCGCCCTGCATCTGGTTCAGGAAGAAGAAGAGCAGGAACAGGATCAGCAGGATCGGAAGGAAGGACACCAGCAGGGTGACCAGCAGGCTCTCCTGCGGCACCTCGACGTTGTAGCCGTCCTTCAGTTGCCCTTCGTCGAACTTGGTCTGCAGCAGGTTCTGAAGCTCGACGCCCTGGCCGGTGATGTATTGGCTGGTCTGCTGGGTGCCGTCGTTCAAGGTCAGGTTGAGCCGCTGATCCTTGTCGATCAAAGTGGCTTCGGCGACCTGGTTCTGCTGGATGGATTGGACCGCCTGCGAGGTGGACACCTCGGCCGGGCCGCGCAGGTCGGACATGACGCTGGTGGCGACGAGCAGCAGGACCAGCGCAAGCAGGATCCACAGCACCGGTCCACGGGCGATTCGTTTGATGTCCATCGGGAAGGGTGAGGCCTTTACATCGGGGTCCGGCTGGCGCTACGGACCTGCTCTGACGGTACACCGGACCGGTGACTGCCGCCGCCGGTGTTCGCGCAGCGCGATCAGGCCCAGGGGAACAGGCCAGGCACGATTTCGGCCCAGTCGAGCACGGCGAGTGTAGTTGCGGCTGCGGCGACGGCCCAGAAGGTCACTTTGGCGCCTACGGCGACCCGGCTGATGGTGTCGTGGGGATCGCGTCGCGGGGGCTCCCCCCAGTGGAGTGCCGGATAGCTCCATCGCGCCATTCCGGCGGCGCTGACGGCATACAGGATCACGGCCAGCGACGCGACCAGCAGGTCGATCCGGAGCAACGGAATCAGCAGGACTGCCGCCAGGAACACTCCGACGATGGGCAGGATGCGTCGGCGGCCATCGGGCCGGGGGGTTTCGCCCGACTCCCCGAGTTTGTCCTGCGCGACCACGACGTCGTCGACCATGAACGGAACCGCCGTCTCACCGGAACGGATCCCGGGCATGACCGCGACGGGCACCCGGCTGCGCCACGTCTGCAAGATGTTGCGGACGGCGGGGTCGACCGCCAGGGTCGTGACGGTGACCTGGGTCCCGTGGATCGTGACGGGGCGTCCGGCGCCGTCCCACGTCTGAGAGGTGGGGCTGAGGACGAGGTGGGACACCTCAGCGGGGCCGACCATGCGCAGCCAGCCCGAGTCGTAGTGGTTCCGGTCCTTGGCCCAGTCCACGATGATCAGCGGGAAGCGCGGCTCCTTGGACGACGCCAGTGGCAGGGGCGTGCTCATGGTTCTCCTCTCTGAGGATCGTTCCGAAGTGGATTCCCCAGGCGCCTACCCGCGATCGCGAACCCTAAACAACGTGGGCCGGCGATCGTGCCGTAGGTCACCGTCCATCCGGTCGGTC
>CAZVYU010000186.1:0-3644 GCA_964631645.1 uncultured Actinomycetes bacterium | reverse complement strand
CGATACGCGGGCTGCGCCCGCTACTCACCCCGCGGCGGGTGCGGAGTGCGGGCCGTACTCCGCCTTGGCTTCGATACGGCGCTACCGCGCCTACTCACCCCGCGGCGGCTGCGGCCCAGGACCTCGGGTTAGTCCGGCACTACCGCGGTGGACTGCGGGGTGAGTGCCGCCGAAGGCGGTGTATCGAAGCCCGCCCAGATCGGCCTCCGCCCAGACTGGCATCACGAGCCGCCCGCCGCCAACGACTCGACCCAAGCACGAGCCGACCTTCCCAGCAGGTACGAGCCGTACTCCGCCTTGGCTTCGATACGCGGGCTGCGCCCGCTACTCACCCCGCGGCGGGTGCGGAGTGCGGGCCGCACTCCGCCTTGGCTTCGATACGCGGGCCGCGCCCGCTACTCACCCCGCGGCGGGGTGCAACTCGTCCAGGACCGCTCACCCCGCGGCGGCTCGGTCAGCGACTGGAACGAGGGTGCTTCTTCCCGTCCGCATGCTTCTTGGCCTTCATGTGCTTCTTCGCCTGCGCCTGCTTGTCAGCCTTCTTGTGCTGCGCCGACTTATTTGTCTTGGCCGACTTCGATGATGGCTTCTGGACAGTCTTGGCCCCGTCCTTGCCGACACTCTTCGGGCGCTGCGCCGCCGCCGCGGCTTGCGGCTCAGTCGGTGCAGGCGCCGCCTGAGGGGTGTCGAGCGTGCCCTCGGGCAACGAGAAGAAGTCGCCGTCCAAGGACAACTCGAATTCGTCCGCCGACTCCGTGGTGGTGACCTCAACGCTGTTGATCAGGAAGGCTCGGTCCTGACGCTCGAGGTTGTCGACGAAGGTCTTGACGTTCGCGTAGCGGCCCTTGGCGGTGATCGCCATGGGCAATACGACGATCTGAGTGCCAGTCCCGTCGAGCGAGGTGGGGGTCGCCGGGGTGATACCGGTGAGATCTACACCAGCCGACTGAGCTTCCTGTTCGATGGAGCGCACCAGTTCCGGCTGCTTCACCTCGGACGGCAGCTTCTTCTTGACTTCTTCGATCTCAGCCAGCTTGGACGGCACCTCGGCTGATTGCTGCTTGAGCTGCTCCACCTTGGCGGCCAGGCGCACATTGGACTCGTTCATGGCCTCGACATCCGCCTGCAGGTCGGCCGCCTGATTCCGAGCCGGGTTCACCACCAGAAGGAACCCGAGAACGAAGAGGAGAGCGGCCGCAGCGGATCCGCCGAGCAACCATTTCTTACTGGGGGACATCAGGACGCACCGCCCTGGGCACCATCGCTCGGTGGAGCGGTCTCTGCTGGCGCCGGTGCGCCGCCGCTCGCACCTTCAGGCGCGGCCGTCGGTTCCCCGTATCGACCGGACAGCGCGTTGGTGCTCAAGTCCGCGGTCGACTCCCAGGTGATCGGTCCGGCCAGGGTGCCGGACGTGGTCGCCTCGTCGGACTTCGCTGAGTTCGTCAGGAACGGATAGGTGTAGTCCTTGAGTGTCTGCAGACTGTCGAGCCAGGCCGCCACCTCGCTGAACGAGTTGCCCGTGCCGGCGAAGGTCATGGTGCCGACCGACTCCTTGGGGGGAAGGACCCCTCCTGGGCTGGTCTGAGTCGGGCCGGCCTCAGCAAGGCTGCCGGACACTGTGCTCAGGGTGACCCCCGAGGGAGTCGCGAACGACAACTGGTTCAGAAGGAAGGCCCACCGCACCTCGCGCGACATCGCCGCGGACAGCGCTTCTTCTCCCTTGCTGGCAGTCGCAAAGACAGCGGGAACCTCGGCGTACTGGGCCGCCTCGGCTTGGAGTCGCGCTTGTTGCTCCTGCGCGACGACCAGTTCGGCTTCCGCTTCCTGGATGTCCCGCTGGGCTACCAGCCACAGGGCAGCCAGGGCGAAGATCACCAGACCGAACAAGACGGCCACGATCCGCTTGGCCCGGCGGACTCGCGCCCGCTCCCGGATCGACTCCGGCAGCAGGTTGACTCGCACGAACCCGGGGAATGGGCGCTCTTCGTGGAGTTCGAGCGACTGTTCTTCGACGAACTCCTCGTCCGTCGCCTTCTTGCGTCGTAGGGTGAGCGGACTCATACGTCGTCCCAGATGGCCAGGCCGACGGCAGCGGCCGACAACGGATCAGCAAACGCCAGATGATCTTCGCTCAGCCCACTCTGTCCCGGACCCAAGGCCGTCAGCGCGGTCCCTCGTCTGACCGGTAGGCCTGTTGCCTCTTCCAACTGCTGCTCAAAACCGGGCACGAGGGAGCCTCCACCGGTGAGGATGATCCGGTCGAGGCGGGCGGTGGTGCCGGTCGCCTGGAAGTAGTCCAGGGATCCCCGCAGTTCCTCGACCAGGGACTGCACCACCGAACTCATGACCCCAGCAGGTGAGTGAGCATCGGAGGCCATGGCACTCTCATCGGTCAGCGTCGTCTCACGCTTCAGCGACTCAGCGGTCGGAAGGTTGACGCCCAGATCCTCCATCAGCCGAGTGGTCACGTCCTGACCCCCCATCATGAGCAGTCGAACGAACTGCGGGATGCCGTTGCTGTGGACCACCAGCGTGGTTGTCGATGCGCCGATGTCGATGACGGCCTCGGTTTCGACAGCCATCCCCAACGGATCCGCCCGCGCTAGCGAGCGGACCGTCGCGAAGGGGGTCAGGTCCACATCGGTGACGGTCAGGCCGCCCGCCTCTGCGGCGGCGATGGACGCGAGGATGGGTTCCTCGGCGGCTGCCACCAACAGGCCTCGCGCGACGGTCGCACCGTCCACACCTGGCACCTGCTCCAACGGGACAAAGTCGAGAACGGCGTCGTCCACCGACATCGGGATCTGGTCGGCCACCATCAACGGCAGCGCCTTCGCGCGGTCTTGGGGCGACATGTAGGGAATGTCGACCTGGCGCACCACCACCCGTTGGCTGGCGACACCGATCGACACCTCCTTCCCCTTGAACTTGCCTGCCTTCCAAAGGTGCTTGATCGCAGTGCCGACCGCGATCGGATCCAGGACTTCACCGTTGACGACAGCTCCCACGGGCAAAGGCATCTGGGCGAAGCGATCCAGCCGGAACACCCCATCCTTCACGGACAACTGGGCAGCGCGGACGCTGGAGGTCGAGATGTCGAGACCGATCCTGGTGGACTTCCCCATCAGTCACCTCCCACGATCCGTAGTTCCAGCATGCTCCTGCGCTCCCCCATTCACCCACTCTTTTGGGTAATCGCTCAACTGCAATGAGTAACGGTATGAGTGGGTCTGAACTGAACTGTCCGAAGAGAGAAGTTTGTGATTTCGTGATCTTGGTGCGTCAGCCGAAGACGACACCGGTGTAGAGGTCGGCCAGGCTCTCGCCCCACAGCACCGCCAGCAGCGCGCCGGCCAGCATGAATGGCCCGAACGGAATCGCGGTCTTGCGCCCGCCCTTGCGGGTGAGCAGGATGCCGATGCCCACCACCGCGCCCAGCAGGAATCCCAGGAACCCGCCGACGATCACCGGCCCCCACCCCAGCCACCCCAGGTACAGACCGAGCACCCCGGCGAGTTTGACGTCGCCGAAACCCATCCCCGCCGGGTAGATGAAGGCGAGCAGGAAGTAGAACGCGAAGAGGGCAGCAGCACCGAGCCAGGCGTTGAGGTAGTCGGGCCAGTTGGGCATGAGGACTGCGGGGA
>CAZVYU010000185.1:0-3671 GCA_964631645.1 uncultured Actinomycetes bacterium | reverse complement strand
CCGGCCCTGGTGCCCCGGGGCTCGCTTAGGTAGGGTGCGCAGCACGCCGGGTGGCGATCGCACCCGCCTTACGGACGGGGATCCGGATGGCACCGTGGAGACCACTACTGACTGTCGGCACAGCGGCGGTTCTGGCTCTGGCCGGCGTCGCTGCTGGCGCTCCTGCACAGGCGGCTATGACCACCAACCCGTTCGGCGGCCCGACCGGTGCGCGACCGGTAGGGATCACCGTAGATGCGCAGGGCAACATCTACACAGTCAACGCACTCGGAAACAGCGTCACCAAGATCAGCGCGGACGGGGAGACGACGGGTCAGTTCGGCGGTACGACCGGACAACTTCCGACCGGGATCGCGATCGACAAGTCCGGCAACCTCTTCACCGCCAACTTCGACGCCAATACGGTCACCAGGATCAGGCCCGACGGCACCACCGGCCAGTTCGGTGGAACCACCGGCAACAACCCCAACAGAATCGCTATCGACCGGGCTGGCAATGTGTACACGGCGAACTTCGGGGACGACACGGTCACCAAGATCAGCGCCGACGGCACCAGCACGACCCAGTTCGGTGGAACCACCGGACCGTCCTCCGAAGCGATCGCGATCGACGCCGACGGGAACGTCTACACCGCCAGTAGTACCGAGGACACGGTCACCAAGATCAGCGCCGACGGCACCAGCACCATCCAGTTCGGCGGAACCACTGGAAACGCCCCCTACGGGATCGCCATCGATGCTGACGGCAACGTCTACACGTCCAACTACAACGACCAAACGGTCACCCGGATCAGCGCCGACGGCACCAGAACGACCCAGTTCGGCGGTAGCACGGGATCAGGTCCGTCCGGGATCGCCATCGACGCCGAGGGCAACGTCTTCACCGCCAACGACGGCGCGGACACGGTCACCCGGATCAGCGCCGACGGTACCGGCACCGAACAGTTCGGCGACGCCACCGGCAGCGGACCGTTCGGAATCGCTATCGACTCCCTTGACAATGTCTTCACCGCCAACCGGTTCGAGAACACGGTGACCAAGATCACCCCGACGCGGTACCTCTCCCTCGGTCCCACCAGGTTCCCGCGGACTGAGGTGGGGGCTACGTCGCGGTTGAGCGTCACAGTGACCAATGACGGCGAGGCGCCGCTGACGTTTTCGGCCATCAAGGTCAGAGGTCGCGGCGTGACGGTGACTGGGGGTTCGTGTGCTGTCGGCACTGCGCTGGCCACCGGAAAGACGTGCACGGTGGCGCTGTCGTGGACACCCCTCGCCGCCGGGCCACTGCGCAGTGGGCTGTTGAAGTTCTTCTACGAACCCGACGGTCCCCTGTTGGGCGAACGGGCGGAGGTGTTCGGTTACGCGACATACGCCGAGACCGCACTGAAGGTCCAAGCCGCCGGGAAGAACAAGAAGCTCAAGGTGGACCGGGCCAACAAACTCGTGTCCTCGGTACGCACCGACGGGAAGATCACCCGCGCCACCGCGTGGTGTGAGCTGAAGGGCAACCGGCTGCCGCGACGGGTCCAGAAGAAGCTGTGCACCGTCAACGTCACCGCCCCCGGCAGCGCCGGGTGGCTCAACGCCGCCCGCAAGGTGTCCAAGAAGAAGTTGCGCATCAAGGTGATGCCGATGTGCAACACCGGCCTGACGGTCCACGCCAAGGTCACCGCCAAGAAGGCCGGTGCCCCCAAGGCCACCTGGACCCGCAAGTGGCGTGTGGACAACACACCACCGGTGAAGTGCCGAATCCGCGGCACCGGCTGACCCGAGTGCGGCCCTGCGCGGCTGACCGTTGGCTAGCCGGAACGTTCCGGCAACCGCGCAACGCATGACGCTGAAGCCGCCGGGCAGAAGTGGATCACCTCACCCAAGGAGATCCCATGAAGAAGCACCTGTTGGTAGGCGCCGCTGGCGTCCTGGCTGCGGTTGCCGTTGCTCCCACCACCGCTGCCCAGGCCGATGCGGCCGCTGCACCGCCCGCCCAAGTGACCGCCACAGCTCCACCCACCCCCGCTACAACCAACATGACAGTGGCCGGCTACATCCTGAACAACGAGTTCCGCCGGGTCTGGATGGACGACGGGGTCAAAGGGATCGTCAAGAACTACACGAACGAGACCATCCGAGTGCGCGACACAACCGTTGACCGCTCCGTCCGGGTCCCACCCCAACAGGCTGTGGTGTTCTACTCCGACAAGGACCTGCACAAGTTCGGCGACCTGAGCGAAGGCGACGGGACCTGGCTCGAGATCAGGCGCGACACCACTCACTCGCCCATCAGCGAGTTCCGGCTGTGTGACCCCACGTTCGGCCGACCCGACACCTACTTCAGCGGCCCCGGGATCACCGTCAACGAACGCACCAGCTGGAAGGAGGGCGAGTCCCACCACGAGATCACGCCCAGCCACAAGTTCTGGGTGAAGCGCGAATCTGACAGTTGGAAGGAGAAGTACGACACCTGGAACAGTTCCGACTGGCCGGCCTTCACCATCCACGTCGACGCAATCTAATCCAGCTCGATCCCTGGGCGTGCCTCCGACTTCCCGCGCCACGCGCGGCCGTTGGTGCCAGACTCCGGGCATGGTCGACTGGTTGCGCTTCGGCGCTGACATGGAGGATCTGGCTACCCAGTCGCTGCGGACGGGCAAACGGGTGACCGGTCTGCTGGGACCGACCATCATCCAGCCCTACCGGGGATTCGTGGCCGACGGCATCGCCAACGTGCGCGCCCGGGTCATGGAGAAGCCGGTGTTCGACACCCAACCTGGTCTGCGCATCGACGCCACCCTCGCCGGGAATCTGTTGCGCTGGGTTGTGCTGGACATGGCCGGCGTCGAGGTCACCGTCACGGTGGCCGGCAAGTCGGTCACCGTCAACAGCAACGCTGACGGGTTCGTCATTGCCAAGGTACCGGTCGGGGACATCGAACCCGGCTGGCACGAAGTGCACTTCTCCGCCGTGGACCGAGGCAACGAGATCTCGGCGCGGGGCCGCGTCGTACTTCCCGACCCCGCCTCGAAAGTCGGCTTCATCACCGACATCGACGACACGATCCTGACCACCGGCATGACCGACGGACTCAAGGCCCTGCGCCGGACCCTGCTGCGCGACGCCAACGGCCGCCGACCGGTACCGGGAACCCCCAGCCTCTACCGGGGGCTGGCGCGCGGGACGACCACGCGGCCGGAGTCCACCTTCTTCTACGTGTCCTCGGGACCGTGGAACCTCTACGACATGTTGGTGCAGTTCCTGGGCGTGCGCGGCTTCCCACGGGGTCCGCTGTTTCTGACGGACTGGCGGCCGGGGTCCCCCAGCAACGACGAGGACGGCAAGTTCGAGTCACACCACAAGACGGCCCGCATCCGCAGGATCCTCGACGCCTACCCCGAGATGTCGTTCATCCTGATCGGCGACAGCGGGGAACGGGATCCGGAGATCTACCAGGAGTTCCTGGAGTCCGACCCGGACCGCATCGAACTGGCCATGATCCGCGACGTGGCCGCCCAACCGGCGGAGGTCGAGGTCGAAACGGTGATCGAAGGTCCGGACTCGGCGAGTCTGGTGACGGTCCGGGATTCCATCGAGATGGCGGTGATCGCCCGGCGCCTCGGGCTCATCGACGAACTGACCGTGGAAGAGGTCATGACCGAGATCGACGCCCGCCTGTAG
>CAZVYU010000184.1:0-3712 GCA_964631645.1 uncultured Actinomycetes bacterium | reverse complement strand
TCGCGCGTTTCGGGCACCAGCAGGAACACCCCGACGACCACCGCGATCGCGATGGGGATGTTGATCAGGAACGCCCAGTGCCACGACGCGTAGGTCGTGAGCCAGCCGCCGACCAACGGCCCCAGGGCCGCCATCCCGCCGATGGTCGCGCCCCACACGGCGAAGGCCACCGCGCGGTCCCGGCCGCGGTACACGGCGTTCAGCACCGACAGGGACGCGGGCAGGATCATGGCGGCACCCACGCCCTGCAGCGCCCGGGCACCCACCAATCCGGCCGGCCCGGTCGAGGCGGCGACGAGGGCACTGGCGACAGCGAACACGACGACACCGCTCATGAACATCAGGCGCCGACCGAACAGGTCGGCGAGCCGGCCTGACAGGAGCAGCAATGACGCGAACGTCAGCGCGTAGATGGCGTTGACCCACTCGGCGTCGGTCGTGGTCAGACCGAGGTCCTTGACCATCGTCGGGATGGCCACGTTCACGACTGTCGCGTCGAGGATGATCATCGCCACCCCGAGCGCCAGGAAGAGCAGCGCCACCCACTTCTTCCGGCCGGCGAGGGTCACATCTGGTGCCATGCCCCCACGCTAGTGGGGGCGATGTCCCGTGCTGAGTACCGCGGGCCTTGCTGGTGTTCCTCCGGCCCGGTGGGTCCGAGCCGGAGGAGCCGAGGGCTTCGATACGCGGCTGTCGCCGCTACTCACCCCGCGGAGGGGTGGCGGGTCGCACGCCGCTACTCACCCCGCGGAGGGGTGGCGGGTCGCACGCCGCTACTCACCCCGGGGAGGGGTGGCCGGGCCGGTCACCACTGGGTCCGGCCCGGCGCCATCGTGGCGCCCGTCGGCGTCGGGCTCCACGTCGGACTGGTCGTGCCCGTCCGTCGGTGTACCGGCCGGCAAACCGCGCGTGGCCCGCAGGCTCAGCACGACACTCGTGGCGATGATCGCGATCACGATCCCCAGGCTCACCAGGGTCGGGACCTTCACGTCCACCATGAGCAGCAGCATCTTGATGCCCACCCAGACCAGCACGAAGGCCAGGCCGGTCTTCAGGTACTTGAACCGGTGGATCAGATCCGCCAGCAGGAAGTACATGGCGCGCAGCCCCAGGATCGCGAAGGCGTTGGCCGTGAACACCAGGAACGGTTCCTGCGTCACCGCGAAGATGGCGGGGATCGAGTCGACCGCGAAGATGATGTCGGTGATCTCGACCAGGACCAGCACCGACAGCAGCGGCGTGGCCACCCACTTGCCGGCCTTGCGGACCCAGAACCGCTGACCGTGGTACTCGTCGGTGTGCGGGACGGTCCGACGGAACCACCGCAGCACCCGGCTGTTCGCCACGTCGATGTGTTCGTTGCGGTGCCGCAGCATCTGGATGCCGGTGGCGATCAGGAACACGCCGAACAGGTAGAGCACGAACGAGAAGCTGGCGATCAGCACGGATCCGGCGGCGATGAACGCCCCGCGGAAGATCAACGCCCCGATGACCCCGTAGAACAGCACCCGGTGCTGGTACTCACGGGGGACCGCGAAGTAGCTGAAGATGATGGCCCAGACAAACACGTTGTCGACGGCCAGGGACTTCTCGATCACGTAGCCGGCGAAGTACTGGGCACTGAACTCCGCGCCGTAGACCACGCCGATCAGGGCACCGAAACTCACGCCGAGGGCCACCCAGAAGATCGACCAGCCCAGGGCCTCGCGCACTCCGATCACATGGGCCCGGCGGTGGGCGAAGAGATCGATGGCCAGCATCGCCAGGATCACTCCCAGCACTGCCGCCCAGGCCCACAACGGGACGTCCACTTGTCATCTTCCTTCCGGTTGTTCGGCCTCCTTCATGATGACCGAAGTTGTATTCAGGAATCCTACTGCACTACTAAAGGTCAGGCAACCCGAGCCGACACCAGTTGGGCGTCGTCGTCGCCGACCGGCGCGACGGGGGACGGCGCGACCGGCGCCCAGCGCAGATCCGGGCGCAGCTCCCGCGCCCGTCCGTCCACCGGGCTCACGGCCGTGATCGACACCCACTCGTTGCCGACCAGGGCCGACAGCGTCGCCGACTCCGCGACGATGCGTTGGATCGCCGTCTCGTCGGCGTAGGCGACCACCGACAGGCGCAGCGGCTGGTGTTGTCCCCACCCGGCGTCTGCGGCGTCCTCGTCGGCGAAGACCGACTGCCACGGCAGACCGACCTTCAGATCACCGTGGGCTCCGGTGATGACGCCGACGTCACCCACCACGTTGTGGGTGGACTTGTCGCCGGAGCCGAAGTGCCCGGCGTCCACCGTCGAGAAGTAGTACTGGCTGTTGATCCACTGCGCCACGACGACCGGGGCGGTGAGGATCGTCGTGAGCACCGACGCGTCCACGTCAGAGGCAGGGTCGTAGGAGTGCAGGAACACCCGTCCCTGCAGATCCTGATGCCGCGTCAGCGATCGCGGACCGATGACGAAGGCCGCATTGCCCGCCAGGCCCCATTCGGGGCACGGCTCGGCCCAGTCGCCGGCGCGCCGGTGGACCTGGCGACGCTCGCCATCGACCGTGGCACCCGGCAGTTGTGCCAGCCGTTCGCGGTTCGTCTCGCGGGCCGCCCATTCAGCGTCGGTCCGCAACCCGGCCAGAGCTTCCCCGGCCCGCAAAGAGGGCCCGGCCGGCTGATCGATCAGCAGGTCGTCGGTGGTCGTGTCGTGCAGTGCCGCCGTCGCGACCGTGTCCGCGGGCACGACGATCCCCTGGGCCGCCAGTCCGGCGCGCACCTGGGGGTGGTTGATCGCGTAGGCCAAGATCCGGGCGTTGTCGAGCCCGGCGTTGCCGCCGCAGGCACCGCAGTCGTAGGCCGCGGCGAAGGCGTTGTTCTGCACCGTCGCGCCGTGTCCGGCGATCACCAGCAGCGGGGCGAAACCGGACTCCAACCCGATCGCGTGCAGGGCGCCGTAGGCAAGGTCCGTCAGTTCAGCCACCGAGAATCCCACGGGCAGGTCCGCCGCCGAGGCTTCCGAGCGCTCGATGCGCTCCAGGCCGGGAGCCGGATGCCACTGCGCCGGCGCACCGGCGTGGCCCCAGCGAGTGGTCGTACCGGGGGCGAGCGTGTGCAGGGCACTCATGACCCCGGCACCCACGCCCGTGGCCTCGGCGAGCGCGAACGGCGCCCCGGGAGTGGTCCACGCCGAACCGACGGCCTGGCGCCCCGCGAACACCGTCGTGTCCGTCACCAGCGGTGACGCGTCGACCTGATGCGTGGGGTTCAGCAGCACGGGGCACTGGTCCTGGTCGTGGCCGAACTCGGAGCGGTAGCGGATCGCGGCACCGAAGAAGCCGGCGAAGCCGTACGTCTCGTAAGGGCCGGCGGCTTCCAGGTGCCGCCGCAACCGCTCCGAGCGGACGTCGATGCAGAACATAAACTGGGCGCGTGGAGCGCCGGGGCGAGGCGCTGAGCTCAGCGCGGCATCGACGACCGAGGCCACCAGCGGGGCGCGGTAGGACTGCTCCAGCGCCGCCTGCCAGATCCGACGGCGGACCAGCGGGTCGGCCATCGCGATGACCGGTTCCGGCACGCCGATCGGCGCCATGGGGGCGGCTGCGGGCCCCGCGATCGCCAGGTCGTGCGCCATCCGCACAACCAGCAGTTCGGTGACGGCCTGAGAGTGACCGGCCCGCACCCGCCAGGCGGCGTGCGCTGCCCAGCCGGGCGCACTGGTCAGCAG
>CAZVYU010000183.1:0-3743 GCA_964631645.1 uncultured Actinomycetes bacterium | reverse complement strand
CACCGGTCTCCAAAACCGGCGGTTGGGGGTTCAAGTCCCTCCGGCCCTGCTCGGATCGGGCGACCGATCTGTCGGTGGTTCGGACGGTGGCCCTGTCGCAGACGGGGCCAGTGTCGGGGGTGGCCTGCCGACGACACGGATGACCGGCGCCGGCGACGGCGACCGACGAACGCGGAGGAAGAGTGAGCGGAACCCCAACGGCGGGCGCCGACCGGGACAACCTGGGCTGGTTCGCCCGGCTGTCCCTGTTTCTCCGCGAGGTCATCGCCGAGTTGCGCAAGGTCATCTGGCCGACCCGCAAGGAGTTGATCGCCTACACCGGGGTGGTCATCGTGTTCGTGGTCATCATGGCCGCGATCGTGGCGCTCATGGACTACGTGTTCGGGCGGGGCGTTCTGGCCCTGTTCGGGTCGTAGGTCGGACGAGAGAGAACTGAGGAACCTGTGCCTGATCAGCCGACGTGGTCCGACCGCGCCGAGACGTCTGCCGACACCGCGGTCGAGTCGACCACGGAAGTCGTTGCGCCCGACGAGACCGCTGCCGTGGACGCCGAACTGGGGTCGGTGACCGACCCGTCGCTGGCCGACGACGCCTCTGACGAGTTCGAGCGCGGCGGTGCTGTGGCCGCGACCGAGGTGACCGATGCCGAGGATGTGGCGGCCATCGCATCGGAAGCACCGTCCTTCGACCACCCGGAGTCCGAGGCGGCTGAAGCAACCGCCCCCGCTGACTCCGCTGCGCCTGCCGGCGCGGAGACCTCGGCGGACGCGGATGCGCCCGTCGCAGCGGCGACCGCCGATGCCGCGCCCACCTCCGATGGCGAGCCCGAGGCCGAGCCGGACCTGCGCGAGTCCTTGACGATGCAGCCGGGGGAATGGTTCGTCATCCACTCCTACGCCGGCTACGAGAAGCGGGTGAAGGCGAACCTGGAACGACGCCGCGAGACCATGAACCTCGAGGACCGGATCTTCCAGGTGGAGGTCCCCGAAGAAGAGGTCTGGGAGTTCCGCAAGGGCGAGAAGAAGAAGGTCCGCCGGATCAAACTGCCCGGCTACGTCCTGGTCCGCATGGACCTGGACGACGAGACCTGGGGCGCCGTGCGGCACACCCCCGGTGTGACCGGCTTCGTCGGCAACTCGACCGCGCCGATGCCCTTGAGCATCGACGAGGTCGTGCGCATGCTGCAGCCGCCCGAGCCCGCCAAGCCCGCCGCAGCCGCCGCGACCGACTCCGGCAGCGCCGGCACAGCGGGTACCGGGGGAACCACGCCGACGGCTACGACCACCGTGGTCAGCGATTTCTCGGTCGGCGACATCGTCACCGTCATCGACGGGCCGTTCGCGACGCTGCAGGCGACGATCTCCGAAGTCAACGGCGAGAGCCAGAAGCTCACCGCCATGGTCGAACTGTTCGGCCGCGATACCCCCGTGGAACTACGTTTCGACCAGGTCGAGCGGGCCTGACGAAGTCGAGAAGCAAGGAAGAGGACAGCAATGGCTCCCAAGAAGAAGGTCGCCGGCCTGATCAAGTTGCAGATCCAGGCAGGTCAGGCGAACCCCGCCCCGCCCGTCGGCCCGGCCCTGGGCCAGCACGGCGTGAACATCATGGAGTTCTGCAAGGCCTACAACGCCGCGACCGAGTCGCAGCGGGGCGAGGTCATCCCGGTCGAGATCACCGTGTACGAGGACCGGTCGTTCACGTTCATCACCAAGACGCCGCCCGCGGCGAAGCTGGTGCTGAAGGCGGCTGGTCTGCAGAAGGGCTCCGGCGAGCCGCACAAGACCAAGGTCGGTTCCATCACCCGCGACCAGGTCCGGCAGATCGCCGAGACCAAGATGCCCGACCTGAACGCCAATGACATCGACGGCGCCATGAAGATCATCGAAGGCACCGCCCGCCAGATGGGTGTCACCGTCACCGGCTGACCCCCGCCCGACCACCTGTGGCAGGGCCCGTGCTGGCCCGTTCGACCACAACTGCCATCACCGAAAGAGGAGCAGAACCGTGAAGCACGGAAAGAACTACCGCAAGGCCGCCGAGGCGATCGACAAGGACACGTTGTACGCGCCACTGCAGGCGATGACCCTGGTCAAAGACAACGGTCCGGAGAAGTTCGACGCAACCGTTGAGGCGGTTGCCCGGTTGAACGTCGATCCCCGTAAGGCGGACCAGATGGTGCGCGGCACCGTCAATCTGCCGCACGGCACCGGCAAGACCGCCCGCGTGATCGTGTTCGCCGGCGGCGAGAAGGCCGAGCAGGCGCGTGCCGCCGGAGCCGACGAGGTCGGCGCCGACGATCTGATCGAAAAGGTCGCCGGCGGGTGGACCGACTTCGACGCCGCCGTGGCGACGCCGGACATGATGGGCAAGGTGGGTCGGCTGGGCAAGGTCCTCGGTCCCCGCGGGCTCATGCCGAACCCCAAGACCGGCACCGTGACGATGGACGTCGCCAAGGCGGTCGAAGAGATCAAGGGCGGCAAGATCGAGTTCCGGGTGGACAAGCACTCCAACCTGCACTTCGTCGTGGGTAAGAAGTCGTTCACCGCCGAACAGCTCGCCGACAACTACGCTGCGGCGCTCGACGAGATCCTGCGGCTGAAGCCGTCGAGTTCCAAGGGGCGCTACATCAGGAAGATCGTCGTGAGCTCGACCATGGGCCCCGGCGTTCCCCTGGATCCCTCCGTCGTGCGCGAAGCCGAGGCTTCCTGACCGACACCAAGTCGTCCGGCCTTTTTGACGAGGGCGCTGGACAACCCGTACGCTGACCAAGCCGAAGACCGCTGGTGCCGCAAGGCTCAATCGCCCGTAAGGGCCACCCGCGCAGGTGATGACCGGAAGTCGATCGACTTCCCTTCTCTCCTCGCGACCAGCGGTCCCGCACGAAAGGGACCAAATGTCGCGGAACACCAAGACTCAGGCTGTCGCCGACCTCGTGGCTCAGTTCACGAACTCCTCCGGCGCCGTCCTCACCGAATACCGCGGGCTGAGCGTGGCCCAGTTGCGCGAATTGCGCACGGCACTGCGTGGCAATGCGGAGTACGCGATCGTCAAGAACACCTTGACCAAGATCGCTGCCCGCGACGCCGGTGTCGAGGGGCTCGATGACCTGCTCAACGGCCCGTCGGCCATCGCTTTTGTGACCGGTGATGTCGTCGAGGCCGCCAAGGGGTTGAAGACCTTCGGCAAGGATCACCCGGCCCTCGTGGTCAAGGGCGGATTCCTGGACGGCAAGCCGCTGACCCCGGACGAGATCAACAAGTTGGCCGATCTCGAATCGCGCGAGGTCCTTCTGGCCAAGTTGGCCGGCGGCATGAAGGCGTCGCTGTCCCAGGCGGCCGCCCTGTTCAACGCCCCGCTGTCCCAGGCCGCCCGCACGGTCGAGGCGCTGCGCGTCAAGGCGGAGGCCGACCCCAGCATCCTGGCCGGTGGCGCCGGAACTCCCGAGACCACCGACACCCCGGCGCCGGCAGAGGCCGCCGCTCCAGAGACTTCGGCCGACGACACCCCGTCGGCCGACGCCGAGGCTCCGGCCGAGGCACCCGCCGATTCGGCATCCGCCGAGGAGGCATCGCAGGAGGGCTGACGCCCTGACCCCCACGCCGTCCGTTCGGGCGGCCCGTCAAGGAGTCCGGCCCTGCCGGAGCACACGAAAGGAAGCGCCACCATGGCGAAGCTCAGCACCGAGGACCTGCTGGACGCGTTCAAGGAGATGACCCTCCTGGAGCTCAGCGAGTTCGTGAAGC
>CAZVYU010000182.1:0-3745 GCA_964631645.1 uncultured Actinomycetes bacterium | reverse complement strand
CTGGCGCGGCCACCGTCGGCGCGATGACGACCGGCCCCGTGGCCGCCGGTTTCGTAGCCGCGACCGGTCCGCCAGCCAGCGCCGCCTTGAAGGTCGCCGCGTCGCGGAAGCGCTGCTCGGTCGGCAAGACCAGAGCCGCCAGCACGGCCCGCTCCGCCGCGCGGGCCGCCACTCTGGCCGGGGGCCTCCCCCTGCAGCTGTACAAGAACCACACCGACACCAAGGGTTCCTCCTACGGCACGCATGAGAACTACCTGATGTCCCGGGCCACCCGGTTCCCCGACATCGTCACCTGCCTGACCCCCTTCTTCGTCTCCCGGCAGGTGATCACCGGGGCCGGTCGGGTGGGCATCGGCCAGGACGGCGATGTCGCGGGATTCCAGCTGAGCCAGCGGGCGGACTACTTCGAGGTCGAGGTCGGCCTCGAGACGACGATCAAGCGGCCCATCATCAACACCCGTGACGAACCACATGCCGATCCGGAGATCTACCGCCGGCTTCATGTCATCGTCGGCGACGCGAACCTCAGCGAGACCGCCACCTACCTGAAGATGGGGACGACCGCGCTGGTCCTCGCCGCCCTCGAAGCCGGCACCCTGAGGCCGGGACTGATGCCCCGCCAGCCTGTCGTCGACCTGCACAACGTGTCCCATCAGGGACTGGACTACGGCATCGAGTTGCACGACGGCCGCACGCTCACGCCCGTCCAACTGCAATGGGAGTTCCACGAGATGGCCGCCAAACACGTGGCTGACTCGCTGGGGGGCAGTGTCGACCCTCAGACCCAGGACGTCCTGGACCGGTGGGCCGCGGTGCTGGACTCCCTGAGCACCGATCCGACCTCCTTGGCCGACCAACTGGACTGGGTCGCGAAGAAGGTGTTGCTGGACGGTTACCGGCACCGCGACCGGTTGGAATGGGGGGCGGCCCGACTGGAACTGGTGGACCTGCAGTACAGCGACGTCCGCCCTGACAAGGGCCTGGCCAACCGCCTGGCGGAACGGGGGCGGTTGCAGCGCATCACCACGGACGACCAGGTGGCGCATGCCATCGCCCATCCACCGGTGGACACGCGGGCCTGGTTCCGCGGCGAGTGTGTCCGCCGGTTCGCCGACGAGGTCGCGGCGGCGTCCTGGGATTCGGTCATCTTCGACCTGCCGGACCGGCCCGCGCTCCAACGGGTGCCGACCCTCGACCCGTTGCGCGGTACCCAGGCACACGTGGGCGCCGTCCTGGACCGGGCGCGCACGGCGGCCGACCTGGTCCGGATGCTCACCTCCTGACCAGTTGGCCCGCGATACCGCTGTGCGGGCGGCGACTGCGGTACTACTGTCCGAACAGGACATCCGATCGCCCCAAGGAGCCCCCGTGCCCACTCATGAGCGACCCCAGCCGCAGTCGCGCCGCGACGACGAGACCGAGGAACCGGTCGGCCCGTCCCCGGACGCGGCGGAACGCAAGGAAGCGCTGGACGACGACGTCGATGCCATCCTGGATGAGATCGACGACGTCCTGGAAGAGAATGCCGAGGAGTTCGTCCGAGGCTTCGTCCAGAAGGGCGGGGAGTGACACCGTGACGTCCTCCGGCCTCCCGGCCGCGTACCTGCAGCCCACCGGATCCTCCTTCGCGGCTTTCCTCACCGACCAGGCACCGGAGTTGCTCACCCCGGTGATCCATGGGAAGGACGCCGGTCAGCTGGCTCCGCACGGCACCACCATCGTGGCCGTGACCTTCGCCGACGGCGTGGTCATCGCAGGTGACCGCCGCGCGACCATGGGCAACGTCATCGCATCGCGGGACATCGAGAAGGTCTTCGCCGCCGACGATCACACCGGGGTCGGGATCGCCGGAACCGCCGGGATCGCGGTCGAGATGGTGCGGCTCTACCAGGTCGAACTGGAGCACTACGAGAAGATCGAGGGCACCCAACTGTCGATGGAGGGCAAGGCCAACCGGTTGGCCACCATGCTGCGCGGAAACCTGGGCATGGCACTCCAGGGACTGGCGGCGGTGCCGCTGCTCGCGGGCTACGACCTGACCAAAGGCCGGGGTCGGATCTTCTCCTACGACGTCACCGGCGGCCGGTACGAGGAGCACCAGCATCACTCGATCGGCTCCGGATCGGTCTTTGCGCGGGGCTCGATCAAGAAGCTGTACGACCCCGGGCACGACCGCGGCGACGCCATCGCGGTGGTCCTTCAGGCGCTGTACGACGCCGCGGACGACGACTCGGCCACGGGCGGCCCCGATCTGACGCGGCGGATCTACCCCGTCGTGGCGGTCATCACGGCCAACGGGTTCGAGCGGGTGGACGAAGACGAGTTGCACGACCGGATGCGGCGCCTGGTCTCCGGCCGCGACGAACGTCCGGACGGGCCGCAAGCGCGGGTGGAGGGGGATGACTGATGTCGATGCCGTTCTATGTCTCGCCCGAACAGGTCATCAAGGACAAGGCGGATTTCGCGCGCAAGGGGATCGCCCGCGGCCGCAGCGTGGTCGTGATCGAATACGACGGCGGCATCCTCCTTGTCGCCGAGAACCCGTCGCGGGCATTGCACAAGATCTCCGAGATCTATGACCGGATCGCTTTCGCCGCCGTCGGCAAGTACAACGAGTTCGAGTCGCTGCGAGTGGCGGGCGTTCGGCTCGCCGACATGCGCGGCTTCGCCTACGACCGGTCGGATGTGTCTGCCCGGAGTCTGGCCAACGCCTACGCCACCACCCTGGGCACCATCTTCACCGAGACGCAGAAGCCGTACGAGGTGGAGATCGTCGTCGCCGAGGTGGGGGACACCCGGGAGGACGACCAGCTCTATCGATTGCGCTTCGACGGGTCGGTCGCCGACGAGAAGGGGTTCGTGGCCATGGGCGGGTCCGCCGACGAACTGAGCACCCTGATCGAAGCCGAGTGGCGCGTGGGCCTGTCGTTGGACGAGGCGTTGCGGATCTGTGTCAGCGGATTGGAACAGACCGGACCGGACGGTCATCGTCTGACCCCGGAACAACTCGAGGTGGCCGTCCTGGACCGCTCCCGGCCCCGCCGGAAGTTCCGGCGGCTGCCGGCCGCTGCCCTGACTGCGATCCTGCCCCCCGCCACCGATGTGCCCGTCGGCGAGCCGGCAGAGGAGTCGACCGACGGTTCACCGCACCCCGACCGCCCCGCCGAGGGCTGAGCCGTGGACCGGCGGATCTACGGCATCGAGACGGAGTACGGCGTCACGTGCACGTTCAACGGCCAGCGCCGCCTCAGTCCCGACGAGGTCGCCCGTTACCTGTTCCGCCGCGTCGTGTCGTGGGGTCGCTCCAGCAACGTCTTCCTGCGCAACGGATCCCGGCTCTACCTCGATGTGGGAAGCCACCCCGAGTACGCCACCGCCGAATGTGACGACATCGAACAGTTGGTCATCCAGGACCGCGCGGGGGAGCGGATCCTCGAGGGCCTGCTCGTCGACGCCGAGCGCCGACTGCGCGAGGAAGGCATCGCCGGTGACATCTACCTGTTCAAGAACAACACCGACTCGGCGGGTAACAGTTATGGCTGTCACGAGAATTACTTGGTCGGTCGGGTGGGGGAGTTCGGCCGGCTGGCCGACGCCCTTCTGCCGTTCCTGATCAGTCGCCAGATCGTGGTCGGCGCCGGCAAGGTGCTCCAGACCCCGCGTGGGGCGGTCTACTGCGTGAGCCAGCGCGCCGAACACGTGTGGGAGGGGATCTCCAGCGCCACCACCCGGTCGCGCCCGATCA
>CAZVYU010000181.1:0-3772 GCA_964631645.1 uncultured Actinomycetes bacterium | reverse complement strand
GAGACGTGCGCGCGGCGGGCCTGGTGCACCGAGCAGAGCAGACCTTGGGCGCGTTCCTCGTAGACGCAGGTGATCCGCACGGCGTGGGTGATGATCGCCCACGGATCGTTGGCCTCGCGGGTCGAGCGGTACTGCATCGCGTCGAACGCCGCCGTGACCGCTTCCCAGGTGTCGAGCTTGTGCTTCCTCGCGAGAGCGCGGTACTTGTCGGCGGCGAACTCCATCAGGTCGCGGGCCACCGGGTCGTGAACCCAGGCATCCTCGCCGCCCTCGGCGAGGCGATTGAGCAGGGCGCGCAGGCCCTCGCCGGTGGTGAAGTCCTCAGCCCCGTCGGCCGTCTGCTCGGTGCTGGTGCTGGTTGGTCTGGTCATGGTGTCGGCACCTCCTGGCAGGCAGGTGCGCACTCGCTCCCACGAGCGCGTCCTGCATGCCGATGCCGCCGCAGCCATGACCTCTCACCACCGTCAACTCATCGAGACCCCGGAGCGGGACACCTGCGACGCCGGTGCGGTGCTGCGCCCGAACGCCGAGATCGGCGGCAACCGCCGGGCACGGTCCCCAAGACGACGAACGCCAGCCCCGATCGGAGTGCGGGTACGGCGTGCCAGCTCGGCCTGGAAGTCGAGGCCACGACCGGCCGCGTGCGCCGAGTGCCGGGCGATCAGGTCAGTGGGGCGCACCCACTCCACGCCGCGCCCGCGAACGAGCGCGTGCTGCTTGTCGTCGCGGGCGACCTGCGCGGCCCGCACCGCCTCCGGCGTGCTCGTCGCCTCGACGGCCTCCGGGCGCTCCCGCGACGCTTCCGACACCTGCCGTGCCGGATCGGGCCTCGCGGGATCGTTGCGCTGCGGGTTCTCAGTGGTGTTCATGGGGTCGTCTCCTCCCGCTCGTCGGCGGTGTCGGTTGTGTCAGTGAGGTGCGCGACGGCGAACCAGCGGCCCACGGTCGAGGGATGGACGCCGAGTTCGCGGGCGATGCGCTTGTTCGACCAGCCCGCTTCCCGCAGCTCCCATCCCAGCGCCCGCCGATCCGCCACACCGCCGCCCCGACGACCCGGCTCGCTTTCGGCGGACGGCAGCGCGGGCATCGACTCCGCAGTGACCGTCGAACGCGAGGCGGCAGGCTGCACACCGGGGTCGGTGGTGCGGGTGAGGATCACGGTCAGGTGCGTGATGGCGAGCAGCACGACGGGCGGAACCGCGGCGACCGAGGCCGCGAGCATCCGTGGCACGTCGGCGTCTGCGGCCACGACGGCGTGAATGGCGTTCGCCGTCACCGACACGAGCGCGCCGCCGATCAGCAGCGCCCACGGATACCAGGCCGAGCGCTGCCCGGCGAGGGCGACGACGGCGACCGTGGCGACGACGATGATGCCGTCCACGATCAGCGGCCACGCCCACGCCTGCCCAGCCCCGATCCCGGAGCGAGCGGCCAGATCGGCCAACGACGTGAACGACAGCCAGAACGCTCCGGCGGCGATGAACACCGTCCCCGCAACCGCCGTCATGGCGGCCCAGCGCCGCCCTTCCGATTCACGCCTCACAACCCAGCCCTCCCAAGAGCTGGGGACGGTGGGCCCGCCGAGTAGCCGAACCACCGATCCGCGCTCTGCATCCGGCGGCCTGACGTGGCCTGCGATGGAGGCTGGGTGGCGCGGTAGGCCGAGCGCACCGTCGTGGCGATCTCGCGATCCCCCAGACCCGCCGTATGTGCCGCGGCACCCAGCGCGTCGAGCGCGTCCGTGGCCGAGACGCCGTTCTCGGCGAGGCGGCAGGCAGCCCAGAACAGGCCCCGGTTCCGCTCGCCCTCACCCCGCCCGGCGACCCACGCCGCCAACCGCTCAGCATCCACATCCATCGAGCCGCTGCTGGGACGTGGCGGGGCGACGGGGCGCGGGTCGAGGAAGTCCCGCAGCCGGGCCGCGTCCACGCTGCCGACCGAGTGGGCGGCGATGTCGGCGACCTCGTAGAGCCTCACGTTCCCGTCGATGATTCGCCGGGACGGAGGGGTGATGATGTAGCCGCCGTCGCCCCGGAAATCGACGCCCACGTCAGCGGCCTGCCATGACCGCTGCTCTTTGCCCGGTGTCGCCGGGAAGTACACGTGCGTGCCTCCGGTGGGTGTGCGCACCAGCAGTCCCGCGCCATCGACGAGTCCCGCGTCGGTGGCGCGCTGGTACGCCGCGCGGCCGTCGTGGGGGCCGTGGACATCGACATCGACGACGACAACGCCCGACGGCGCTCCCGTCGGGATGCCGATGTTCGCATTCGGTGTGCGCGACCACCACGCGGCAACCTGTTCCGGGTCGTTGCTCGCGTCGAGGAACCCGCGGCGGATCAGCGGACGCTTCCCCTCGACCAGGCACGGGAACACGGGCACTCCCGCCGCCGCCAGCCTCCGCGCCGCCAGCGCCAGGCTCGGTGAACGATCCACGCGAATGAGTGCCGCAAGGACATCGAAGGCTTCGGGCATCACAGCCCCCGCCCGGCCAGGGCTGGCACCGACGCAGCACGCGGACGATCGGTCTCCACCGAGTTCGCGGCCGTGCGGAAGGTTCGCGGACTTGGCGCGTCGCGTTCGAGGCCGGGCGGGGAGCCGTCGCCGAGCTGGAGCGTGTCGAGCTGGTCGAGGATCGCCAGCGCGGTCTTCCGCACTCGCTCGCCGGTGGCCTGCACCACCTGGACGGGCTCTTGGCCGTCCACGCGGGCGGCCCAGGTCGAGACGTACGGGATCGTGTACCCGGCGGTGTCCATGCCGTGCGCGGCACCGATCATCAGCGCGACGGACTCGGCTTCGACCTCGCGGATGCCGCGATGCTGCCGTGCCTCCTCATCGTCGGGATCGTGCATCAGCACATGCGCCAGCTCGTGCGCGAGCGTCTTGACCTGCGCGGCAGGGTCCATGTTCTCCCGCACCGCCACCGTGCGAGCCTGGTAGTCGGTCATGCCGTTCGCGCCGGAGATCATCCCCTCGTGCGGCACCCGCAGCACCTCGAACCCCGCGCCGCGAATCTGCCCGGACAGCCCCTCCCACAGCCCCGTCGGTGCTTCGCCTTCCAGCAGCGTCGGAGCGGGCGGCACCGGCAGCGGCTCGCCGTCGGTCTGGGAGGCATCCCATACGTAGGCCGGCCTGGCCCCGACCATCCGCGAGCGCACCACCTCGCCGGCCTTCGGCTTCTCCCTCGGCCCGAGCCGTCGCCACGATCCCGCATCGGCAGGGGTCGCGGTAGCGAACCGGCCCGTCACGGGCGCGAAGATCATGTACCCCGGCTGGCCCTTCATTACCTGCCGCCCGAGCCCTTGCCACTGCCGGTATCCGGCGACCAGGGTGGGGAAGGGTTCTGGCACCCGGCCCGCCTCGTAGGCGGCTTCGTGCTGCACCCAGATCAGCATCGTGTTGTTGAACGACCGCGACCGGAACCGTGCCGCGAACGCGAGCGCCTGCCGCCAGTCGTCACCCGAGACCAGCGACTCGACCGCGCCAGTCAGCTTCTCGTGCAGCTCGTCGAGCTTCACTTCCCTTGCCGCGCGGGCGTCCTCGTTCGATGCCATGCTCCGGCCTCCTCTTCGGCGGGCCGCGACGCGGCTGCGCGCGGCGGTACACCTGGCAGGTAGGCGCGAACACCCGCACCCAGACTGTGAGCTGGACATCGTTCACCTCCTTGAGGCAGCCCGAGCCGAGACCGGGACGCCATATTGAGCATGCTCAAAATGTCCCGGAGTCCTGTTCTAACACCGACCGTTGAGCATGCGCAAGCCTTGATTTGTGCATG
>CAZVYU010000180.1:0-4040 GCA_964631645.1 uncultured Actinomycetes bacterium | reverse complement strand
GATTTCGGCATCGTCACCGCGAACGTCAAGGACGACGCGTCACTGGCCGCGATGGCCGCCGACACCACCGCGCTGATCACGACCGTCGGCCCCTACGCCAGCTACGGACTTCCGGTGGTCGCCGCCTGCGCCGAGGCCGGTACCCACTACTGCGATCTCACCGGCGAGGTCCTGTTCATGCGCGACAGCATCGACCGGTACGACGACATCGCCCGTGCGTCCGGGGCGCGCATCGTGCACTCGTGTGGCTTCGATTCCATCCCCAGCGACCTGGGCGTGCTCGCGCTGCAACTCGCCGCCACCGCCGACGATCCGAAGGCCGAACTGGGCGACACCCGCCTGGTTGTCACCGGCGCCAAGGGCGGGGTCAGCGGCGGCACGATCGCCTCGGGCTTGGGCGAACTGGAGCGGGCCGGGTCGGATGCGACCGCCGCCCGGGTGCTGGCCGACCCCTATTCGTTGTCGCCGGACCGCGGGGCGGAGCCGACGCCGGGCGATGCCGCCGACCCGAAGGGCCCGGTGCACGACGACGTGGTCGGAGCCTGGTTGGCTCCGTTCTTGATGGGCCCCATCAACAGTCGCGTGGTGCGCCGCTCCAACGCGCTCGGTGACTACTCGTATGGCCGGGGCTTCCGGTATCAGGAGTACGTGGCCACCGGCGACGGTCCACTCGGACGTCTGTCGGCGTTCGGGTTGTCCGCGGGAATGGCGACGGCGGCCGCCGCGCTCGGCCTCGATCCGGTGCGGTCCTTGGCCGCCAAGATCCTGCCCGATCCCGGCGAGGGTCCGGGTGAGGAGGCCCGCGCCCAAGGCCGGTTCAGCATCGTGCTGAACACCCGCACCAAGCAGGGAGTGCCGTATCGGGCCAAGGTCGCAGCGCAGGGCGACCCCGGCTATGCCGCAACCGCGATGATGCTGGCCACGACCGGGATGACCTTGGCGACCGGCACCGACCTGCCTGACGTCGCGGGAGTCCTGACGCCCGCAACCGGAATCGGGGAACCGTTGATCACGGCATTGAAGCGGGCCGGGATGACGCTCGAGGCGGCCCGCGTCTGACAGGTGACGAGAGGGTCACGGGTGGGTGGCACTCTGACGCCGCCGGAACCGCTCCGCCTAACATCGGCGCATGACTGACCCGCGCCCGCAGGACTCCGACGCTTCGACTCCGTCCTCCGCTTCGAACCCGTCCTCGGCGGACGCCGTGCAGCCCGAGCCCCCCGTCCACCGCGGTGCGCAGGGCGACTCGTCATCGGCCATCGAGGACGGCGCGTCCGAGGTGGAGGCGACGCTTGCGGCCCAGGTGGCGGAGGGCGGCGTGGACGTCGCTGTCGGCGACGAGGTCGAACGGGAGGCCGAAGAAGCCGAGGACGAGGAGCCCGAGACCGACCCGATCCCCGAGTTCGACGGTCCCATGATCGAGGGCCGCGGGATCTTCAAGGCCTTCGGGAGCACACAAGCGCTGGACGATCTTGCCGTCGAGGTCACGACCGGAGAGGTGCACGCGTTCCTCGGCCCGAACGGGGCCGGTAAGACCACCCTGCTGCGAATCCTGCTCGGTCTGGTGCAGCGCAACGAGGGCGTGCTCACGATCATGGGTCTGGACCCCTGGCACGACGCGGTGCGACTGCATCGGCATCTCGCCTATGTTCCCGGCGACGTGCAACTGTGGCCGCAGCTGACCGGCGGCGAGACGATCGACCTGCTGCTGCGCATGCGCAAGGTCCGCCCCACCCGGCGGGCCGAACTGATCGAACGGTTCGACCTCGACCCGGCCAAACGGATCCGCGACTACTCCAAGGGCAACCGGCAGAAGGTCGCCCTGGTCGCGGCGTTCGCCGCCGATGTGCCGCTGTACCTGTTCGACGAACCCACCGACGGGCTCGACCCGCTGATGGCGCAGGTCTACCGCGAGTGTGTGGCCGAGGTGCGCGACGCCGGCGGCACCGTGCTGCTGTCCAGCCACATCATGAGCGAGGTCGAGGCCATCGCCGACCGGGTCACCATCCTGCGCAACGGCCGAGCGGTCGAGACCGGAACTCTCGCCGAACTACGGCATCTGACGCGGACCCGGGTCACGGCCACCACGGCCCGGCCGGTCACGGGGCTGGCGTCCGATGAGCACGTGCACGACCTGGTGATCGAGGGTGATCGGATCAGCTGCGACGTCGGCCCCGACGGACTGACAACCGTCCTGGCCGCGGTGCAGGCGGCGGGTCCGGTGGCACTCGACTGTCGCCCGCCGAGCCTGGAGGAGATCTTCCTGCGCCACTACGGACCGGATCAGTCCGACGACACCCAGATCGAGGACGACGCGACCGGCGCCGACACAGACACCGGCTCCGACCACCCGGCCGCTGATCTCACCGACGGTGCCAGCAGCGCTGAGGGCAACGGACATGAAGAGAACGGTCACGAACACAAGGTGACGTCGTGACCGGGGTCGGCACGCTGCTGCGGTTCGACCTCTCCCGCGACAAGGTTCGGATCGCTCTGTGGGTGGGGCTGCTGGCGATCATGGTCGTCGGTGTCGCATCGTCGTGGGACCGGCTGTACCCGACCACCGATGAGCGACTGCAACTGGTCGCCATCCTGTCCGGCAACCCGGCGCTGACGGCGTTGCTGGGGCCGCTGACCAACCCGCTGTCCACCGGCGGTCTGACCGCCTGGCGCATCGGTGTCGGTGTGGTCGTGGTGCTCGGGTTGGTCAACATCTTCACGATCACGCGCCACGTGCGGGCCGAGGAGCAGTCGGGCCGGATGGAATTCCTGCGCGCCGGCCGTTCCGGCCGGGTCGCCCCGTTGTGGGCGGCGTTGGGAGTGACGCTCGTGTCGGCGCTGCTGTTCGTCGTGGTCGCCAGCGCGTTGATGGTGGCGGTGGGGCTTCCGTTGCAAGGCTCGGTCATGTTCGCGGCCGCAGGGGCAGCGTGCGGGTGGGTGTTCGCCGGAGTCGCCGCGGTGACCAATCAGATCGCTCGGACGTCGCGCGGTGCCAACGCCATGGCGGGTGCCGTGTTGGTGGTGACCTGGGCCATCGCCGGTCTGGGCAACCTGCAGGAGAACGCGCTGGTCTGGCTGTCGCCGTTCGGCTGGATGGGCAAGGCCGACGCGTTCGGCGCCGACCAGTGGGCGGTGGTCGGTCTCGCCGTGGTCGTCACGTTGATCATGGTCGCTGTGGCGGTGGTCCTGCAGTCGCGCCGCGACGTGGGCGCCGGACTGCTCCCGGAGCGGGCGGGACGACCGGTCGCAAGTCCCCGGCTCCGTGGCGCGTATTCGCTGGCCTGGCGGCTCGAGCGACCGGTGCTGGTGTTCTGGGTCATCGGCTATGTGGCGATCGGGCTCTTCATCGGGCTGTCCCGCGACGCTCTGGTCGGGTTCGCCGAAGGCAGTCCTGCCCTGACCCAGATCCTCGAGGCCCTCGGCGGCTCCGGCGCGATCATCGACGTGTTCCTGGCGACCTACGTGGGGCTCGGCGGGGTGGTGGTGGCCTTCTACGCGGTCGCTATGGTGCTGCGGCTGGAGTCCGAGGAGCAGTCCGGTCACACCGAGATGGCGCTGGCCACGGCCACGCGACGGTCCCGGTGGCTGAGCGCATACGTGGTGCTGGCCGTCGTCGGTGGAGCGGTGATCCTGGGAGCGCTGGGCCTGGTGCTTGGCGTGGCGTTCGGCCTGCAGTCGGAAGCGGGGTTGAGTGACGTTCCCCGCCTGCTCGAGGCCGTGGCCGCGTGGATCCCGGCGGTCATCTTCGTTGTCGGTCTGACACTCGCCCTGGTCGGGATCGTCCCGCGCTGGGCGGGTCTGGCCTGGGTGGTCGTCGGCGCGTTCGCGTTGCTGACCGAACTGGGTGCGGTGTTCGGGTTGCCGAGCTGGCTGATGAACCTGTCGCCGTTCAGCCACATCGCCAAAGCCCCGGCCGAGTCGTTGGCGCTGGCCCCGATGCTGTGGTTGACCGCGATCGGGGTCGCGTTCGGCGTCGCCGGCTACATCGCCTTCCAGATCCGCGACGTCCGCGCCTGACGCCCGGTCGTCCTGCGGGGTGA
>CAZVYU010000179.1:0-4092 GCA_964631645.1 uncultured Actinomycetes bacterium | reverse complement strand
ACGGACGCACGGTCTCGGAACAGGGGGTTCGCGTCGGGCCCGCCGATGAGATCCGCGTCGACGGCAACGTCATCCCCCGCAATGAGGAACTCACGGTCCTTCTGCTGAACAAACCACGCGGAGTGGTGTCAGCGATGTCGGACGACCGCGGCCGGCCGTGCCTGGCGGACTTCGTCGCCGATCGTCCTGAGCGCCTGTTCCATGTCGGTCGGCTCGATGCCGACACCTCCGGCCTGCTGCTCCTCACCAACGACGGGGAACTGGCGAACCTGCTGGCCCATCCGCGGCACGCGGTCGCCAAGACCTATCGAGCCACGGTCCCCGGCCCGGTGCCCGGATCGGTAGGGCGCAGCCTGCTCGCCGGCGTCGAGTTGGACGACGGTCCGGCAAGCGCGGACTCGTTCCGAGTGGTGAGCACCCATGGCGACCGGGCGATTGTCGAACTCACCCTGCACGAGGGCCGCAACCGCATCGTGCGGCGAATGCTCGACGCCGTCGGTCATCCGGTGATCGATTTGGTGCGCACCCAGGTCGGTCCATTGCAGTTGGCGGGCGTCAAACCAGGCCGGCTGCGGGAACTCACCAACACCGAGGTACGCGCCCTGTACGCGGCCGCGGGCTGAGAGGGTCCCCGGGAATGGGGCGACATGCGCTTCGACCCCCTAGGCTGGCGGCTGTGCTGGAGGAGGACCTGTGACTGTGCGCGCAATCAGAGGCGCTACCTGTCTGACCGCTGACGACGCGGTCGAGATGAACGAGGCCGTGGTCGAACTCCTCCAAGACATCCTCATGCGCAACGAGTTGCCCGTCGATGACGTGATCAGTGTCATCTTCACCGCCACCCCCGACATCACCGCAGGCTTCCCGGCTGCCGCCGCCAGAGACGTGGGCTTTGAGGACGTGCCCTTGCTGTGTGCCAGTGAGATCGACGTGTCGGGAGCGCTGCCACTGGTCGTGCGAGTGCTCATGCACGCCGAACTCGACGTGCCGCGTCCGGACATCCAGCATGTCTATCTGCGCGGCGCCGAGGTGCTGCGCATGGATCTTGCCCAATGAACCGTGGCGTGGTCGTCGCCGTCGACGGACCCAGTGGTTCGGGCAAGTCCAGCGTCGCCAAGGGGGTCGCTCGCGAGTTCGGTTACCGCTACCTCGACACCGGCGCGATGTACCGCGCCGCGACTTGGTGGGCATTGCACCAGCAGATCGACTTGGCGGACGGAGACGCAGTGACGCGAGCCGTCGCCGCGGCGACGCTCGTCAGCGGCACGGACCCGGACGAACCCACGATCACCATCGGCGGCATCGACGTCAGCGGCCCGATCCGTGGACCCGAGGTCACCGAGGCAGTCAGTGTGGTCAGTGCGGTCCCCGGCGTGCGCGCCCACATGCGCAACCTGCAGCGGACCTGCGCGGCCGACGCGCTGGCTGCGAAATCCGGCATCGTGGTCGAGGGTCGGGACATCGGCTCTGAGGTCCTGCCCGACGCCGCGGTGAAGGTGTATCTCACCGCGGACGCGGCGGTGCGCGCTGCCCGCCGCGCGGCGCAGGACGCCGACAGCGCCCACGGGTCTGACGGCGTGGCAGCCACCGAAGCTGCTCTGCGCCGGCGCGACGATCTGGACCGCACCCGCGAACACTCGCCGCTGCGGCAGCACGAAGGCGCCACCGTGATCGATGCCACGGATCTGGATCTGACTCAGACCATCGCCGCAGTCAGCGACCTGGTGCGGGAGGCGGTGAGTCCGTGATCGACGACCCGATGAACGACGAGTCCCCGGACGGCGTCGATCCGACGCTCGACGACCGCGAATGGGTCGTCGACGTCGACGACGAACAACTCGAACAGGCTGCCGCCGCGGCCGCCGAGTCGGAGTGGGTCGAGGTCGACACCGACGGGGTCGAGACCGAACTCCTCCCCGTCGTCGCCGTCGTAGGGCGCCCCAACGTCGGCAAGTCCACTCTCGTCAACCGGATCCTGGGCCGCCGCGAAGCAGTGGTCGAGGACGTCCCCGGCGTCACCCGCGATCGGGTGCCGTATCGCGCCACGTGGTCGGGGCGCGACTTCACCATCGTCGACACCGGCGGCTGGGACCGGGACGCGGTGGGCCGAGCCGCGTCAGTGTCCCAGCAGGCTGAACGCGCCATGCGCGATGCCGACGTGATCATGTTCGTCGTCGACGCGACCGTTGGCCCGACCGCGTCCGATGAGCAGGTGGTGCAGCTCCTGCGCGCCACGGACAAGCCCGTGCTGCTCGTGGCGAACAAGGTCGACAATGCCGCGGCGGAAGCCGAGGCTGCCTCGCTGTGGTCGCTCGGGCTGGGGGAGCCGTACCCCGTGTCTGCGTTGCATGGCCGCAGCAGCGGTGACCTGCTTGATCAGGTCCTGGCCGTACTGCCCGAACATGGCCAGCCGGTCCCTGACTCCGGCCTGCATCGAGTGGCCCTGGTGGGCCGACCGAATGTGGGCAAGTCGAGTCTGTTGAACCGGCTGGCGGGCGACACCCGCGCGGTCGTCCACGATGTGGCCGGCACGACAGTCGACCCGGTGGACGAGGTCGTGAACATCAACGGCATGGACTGGTTGTTCGTCGACACCGCCGGAATCCGGCGTCGCGTCCGCCAGGCATCGGGCCACGAGTTCTACGCCAGCATCCGCACCCAGGCGGCCATCGAACGGGCCGAGGTCGCTGTCATGGTGCTGGACTCGTCGGAGTCGGTGTCGGAGCAGGACCAGCGGATCCTGACGATGATCGTCGAGGCCGGCCGCGCTCTGGTCCTCGCCTTCAACAAGTGGGATCTGGTGGACGACGAGCGCCGCTACTACTTGGAGCGGGAGTTCGAGCGGGACCTGCACCAGGTCGCGTGGGCCCCGCGGGTGAACGTCTCAGCACTGACCGGTCGACGGGTCGACCGGCTCACCGGAGCCCTGGACACGGCACTGGAGGGTTGGTCCACCCGCATCGGTACGGGGCGACTCAACGCCTTCATGAAGGAACTGGTGGCGGCCCATCCCCACCCGGTCCGGGGCGGCAAACAACCGCGCGTCCTGTTCGCGACCCAAGCGTCCACGCAGCCTCCGACCTTCGTGCTGTTCACGACCGGATTCATCGAGGCGGGCTACCGTCGGTTCGTGGAACGCCGCCTGCGCGAGGAGTTCGGTTTCGAGGGGACACCGATCCGGATCAACCTGCGGGTCCGTACCCGCAAGCGCTCATGAGTCGCCTTGCGGTGCGCGAGTCCTTCGACGTCCCGATCGACGAGGTCAGTGGGCTGTGCACCGTGTCGCTCGAAAGGGTCGAACACGTCGTCGTCGTGGGAGACCGCGACACCACGATCGGTTGGGCCCCGTGGGAACAGGGTCGTCCCGGTGAGTGGCGGACCCTGACGGTGTCCGACCTGGCCGACTGTCCCGAGGATGCGGGCCAGTTCGAGGCAGTGGCAACTTCTGGCGAGGGCCGGATCGTCATCCTGGCCGAGGAGCCGGCACTCCTCATGGAAGTCGACTTGGCGGAGCAAGCGTGTGTCGGATGGTGGCATCTGGATGTCGCCGCCGATCGACGCCTGGCGAAACGCTGGGATGCCGACGAGAACTCCCGCGGCGAGGGTCTTCTCCTGGGACGCGACGGCCAAGTGTTGGTCGTGAAGGAGAAGGACCCGGTCCTCACCGTGGTGTTCGGGCCGGTCGATGTGGTGGAAGGCGCGCCGTCGACCGATTCGCACAACGGGTGGGGGACCTCTCCTTGGTCGGGTCCTCGAGACCACTCACTGGTCGTGCAGGCCTGGAGTCCCCTGGGCGGAGCGCCTGCGGACATCAGCGATGCAACAGTCTGGGACGGCTCGGTCTGGGTGCTGTCCGACCAGGATCGTCTGGTGGCCCGCCTGGAACAGGGCGCCGACGCGTGGCTGGTGGCCGACACCTTTCCGCTGGACAAGGGCATCGCCAAACCCGAGGGGTTGGCCGTCACCGGCGACGGTTCGGTGCTCATCGCGATGGACTCCCGCGACCGCACCGGGGCCCTGGTCAGGGTCGATCCGCCCCGCTGACCCGTGGCACTGGCCCCGGCCCCGGGCGGATATCCTTTTAGGGCACCA
>CAZVYU010000178.1:0-4178 GCA_964631645.1 uncultured Actinomycetes bacterium | reverse complement strand
TCGGCATGCCGACGTCCTTGGTGACCCCGAGGAGGGCGACGTACAGGATCAGGAATTGCGACCACGAGACCGCGATCTGGGAAATCGTGATCACGTGCCAGCGTCGTTCGACCAGGGTGACGATGTCACGCCGCAGCTTGAGCACCTGACCCTTGAGGTCGATCGTCGTGTTCTTCTTGAACTTGTGGATGATGCCGTTGACGACCTTGTCCGCCCAGGTTCCGATTCGTTCGGCGTTGTTCTCTGACCGCAGGATCAGTGCGAAGAGCCCGATGATCACGACCAGGGCGACAACTCCGACGACTGCACCCAGCACATAACTGCCGGCCCCTTCACCGCTCAGCGTGAGGGCCAGGATCCCGGTGACGGGAAGGAACAGGGTGACGAACACGCTCCACAGCCCGGTGGCACCGATGGCGGCCGTGGCGACGGTCGGGGTCGCCTGGTACGACGTCAACTGGGCGTACTGCAGGCCCAGTCCGAAGGCCCCGCCGGCCGGGATGCCGTTGGATACGGCGAACGCCGACTGATTGACGATGAAGCCCTCTTTGTAGCGCAGACCGGGGGTGGCGGCCACGAAGGGCCAGCCGTAGACGAACAGGTACCAGACGGTGGCGGCCACCAGGCCGCCGATGGCCAGGGCGCTCATGGCCTTCACATAGTCGGCAGCCTCGGAGTAGCTGCCGATCTGCGGGATCACGCGGGTGAACACGATCGCCAGGAAGACCACGGCGACGATGCCGCCGATGATCGTCTTCTTCCGGTCGATGCCGCCGGCACCGATACTCTGCCGCGCCTCGGCATCGGTGAGTTCCGCCGAGGTGCCCTTCTGGTCGGCCGCTGTCGTGGGCGAGGCGCTGGGATCGGCGTCGGCTGCGGTGGGCGGAGCGACCGGCTCTGGGCCGGTGCTCTCGGTACCGTCGTGTGTGGTCACGCCCCGATGGTAGGGCTTGGCGGACCGCCCGACGCGGGAAGCAGGCTCAGTCGAGGTCCATTTCGTAGGTGATCCACATCGTGCGCTTGCCGATGCGGTCGTACAGGGTGCGACCGCGGTAGTTGTCGTCGGCAGTCAGCCACTGCAGCGACGGCCAGCCCCGCTCTCGGGCGATCTGCCGGAGCTGTTCGCCGACGTACTGCCCGGCCCGCTCTCCCCGCGCATCAGGACCGATGTACAGATCGTCGACGAACCCGACGTCGGTGCCGGTCAGCGTGAGCGGGGCGGCGCGGAAGTGCAGCATCCCGATGATCCGATCCGACTGGCATACGAAGCGCCCTTCCTCGGGATGGTCCGGGTCCTGCAACCAGCTCCACACCGTGCGGGCCTTGTCGTCGGGGCAATCGGTCTCGTAGAACTCGCAGTAGCGGGCGAACAGGTCCCGCCACGTGTCGAACGCGTCGGCCGGTATGGGCTGCAGACTGAAATCGCTCATGATCACAACTTGTCCGGGTTCGCGATATCGGGATGAAGGGCGCCCTGGGCCGCCAACGAGCCGGACCGACCGCCGCCCGGGCCCCGCAGCACGTAGGCGAAGCCGACAGCCAGTGCAGCCCCCACCAGCGGTCCCACCACGTACACCCAATAGGTCGACATGTCACCGCCAACCAGATTCGGTCCGAGGGTCCGGGCCGGGTTCATGGAGGCCCCCGACAAGGGCGCAGCCCACAGTCCGGCGAGACTGATGTAGGCGGCGACGGCGGTCGCGGCGATGATCCCCAAGCTCTGCGCTCCGGAGGCGGTCCCCAGGATGACGCTCACCAGTCCGAACGTGAGCAGCGCTTCGGTGAACATCGCAGCGAAGGGCGACGTCTCAGCGCCGGGGTAGGAACCACCGATCGTCGCCGACACCCCCACCAACTGGGTCAACATGAGCGCCGCCAGACACGCCCCCGCGAGTTGGGCCACGATGTAGAAGGGCACCCGACCCCAGGGAAAGTCCCCGCGCAGGGCAAAGGCCATCGACACCCCCGGGTTGAGGTGGGCGCCGCTGACCTTGCCCATGAACATGATGACCGCCATCACCATCAGGCCCGGCGCGACCACTGCCATGGCCAGACCGACGGTCCCCGGGTATTTGGCCCCCACCATGGGCGCACCCGCCGCGACGGTGACCAGGAAGAACGTGCCGACCAGTTCACTGATGACCCGACGCCATTCCTGACGGGGGTCCTGAAAGTCGCGGATCCGGTTCTGAACGTCGGCTTCGAGAGCCTCGACGTAGGGCACGGGTGCAAACCCGGATGGCGTGGCGGACCTGTTAGCCGAAGCAGCGGCAGCGGACGAATCGTCGGACATCGTTCCTCCTCGTGCCCGTTGTACCGCTTACCGGGGCTCGAGGGAGGATTTCAGCGACTGCGCGGCTTGCGCCGCTTCGATCCGCGATCGTCACGTGACCTGGGCCGGTCGGACGGTCGGGGCCGCGGACCGCGGCCTCGGTGGTCCCGTGGCCTGTGGTCGGTCGGGGTGAGGCGGATCGGCACTCCCGAAATGCGAGTGCGCTTGAGGCGCTCCTTCGTCTCCGCCGTCAGATCGGCCGGGAGTTCCACCACCGAGTGATCGGAGCGGATGTCGATGCGACCGAAGTCCCGGCGCTGCAGGCCACCTTCGTTGGCCAGGGCTCCCATGATCTGGCGTGGATCCACGCGATCCCGGCGGCCGACGGCGATCCGGTACGGGGTCATCGCCCGGGACTCACGTCGGCCGCCTGGCCCGCGGTCGTGGTCACGCGGATCGGCGTCCGGATCGAGCAGCAGCGGACTGTCGCCTTGCAGGACCACCGCCAAGGCGGCAGCGACATCCGCCTCCGGGACATCGTGTTCGCGCACGTAGTGACCGACCACCTCGCGGAAGAAGCCCACCTCCGGCGACTGCAGCGCCTGGGTGATGGACGCGTCGAACCGCGCCAGGCGGCTGTCGTTGATGTCCTCGGCGCTGGGCAGGTCCATCCGCTCCAGCGGTTGACGTGTCGCCTTTTCGATGACCTTCAGTAGGTAGCGCTCGCGTGGGGTCACGAACGAGATCGCCTCGCCGGATCGACCGGCGCGACCGGTGCGACCCACGCGGTGGACGTAGGCCTGGGTGTCGGTGGGGATGTCGTAGTTCACGACATGGCTGATGCGGTCCACATCCAGGCCCCTGGCCGCCACATCCGTGGCCACGAGGATGTCCAGGGTGCCCGCGCGCAGTTGTTCGACGGTGCGTTCGCGCGCCGCCTGCGGCATGTCTCCGTTGATGGCCGCTGCGGACAGTCCCCGGGCCCGCAACTTCTCGGCGACCGCCTCGGTCTCGAGCTTGGTGCGGACGAAGACGATCATCCCATCGAACTCCTCGACTTCGAGGATTCGGGTCAGGGCATCGACCTTCTGCGGATAGGACACGATCAGGTAGCGCTGCCGGGTGTTCGCCGAGGTCGTGGTCTCCGTGCGAAGTGTCACCTCGGCGGGGTGATCCAGGTACTTCTGCGACAGTCGCCTGATAGCCGGCGGCATGGTGGCGGAGAACAGGGCCACCTGCTTGTCGGCGGGCGTGCGCGCCAAGATCGTTTCCACGTCTTCGGCGAAACCCATCGTCAACATCTCGTCGGCTTCGTCCAGGACGAGGAACCGCAGGCCGGAGAGGTCGAGCGTGCCGCGGTCGAGGTGGTCGATCACCCGCCCAGGGGTGCCAACGACGATCTGGACCCCACGACGCAGTGCGCTGAGTTGGACGCCGTAACTCTGGCCGCCATAGACGGGGAGCACGGTGACGGAGTCCAACCGGTTCGCGTAGCGTTCGAACGCCTCGCACACCTGCAAGGCCAGTTCGCGCGTCGGTGCCAGGACGAGCGCCTGCGGGGTGCGTTGCTCGAGCTCCAGCCGATCAAGGATGGGAAGGGCGAACGCGGCGGTCTTGCCCGTGCCGGTCTGGGCCAGCCCCGTGACGTCCCGCCCCTCGAGCAACAGTGGGATCGTGGCCGCCTGGATCGGCGACGGGGCTTCGTAGCCCAGATCGTGAAGGGTGTCCCGCAGCGGGGCACTCAGGCCGAGATCGTCGAATCCGACAGTGGGACCGTCATCGGCCGAGTCGCTTGTCACTGCCCCAATCTATCGGTCCCACGGAGCCGAGGTTCCGCGAGCAGAACTGGGTTCAGGCGGCGTCGTGTTCGGGGGGTTGTCGGCGGCGCCACTGGTGGCGGGGGACG
>CAZVYU010000177.1:3021-4186 GCA_964631645.1 uncultured Actinomycetes bacterium | reverse complement strand
GGGCAGCGCCGCTGCGGCGCTCGGACCCACGCTTCAACCCCGATCTCGACGGCGATGGCGACGGTGTCGCGTGTGAATGAGCACGATCGGGCAGAGAACACGCCTCACGACCGGGGGTTGCGAAGCCGCCGCTTCGGCAGACGGCGTTGAACAGCGCATGATGAGGGCATGACGCCCCGCAGCGCGCGACCGCTCGTGTGGCTGCTCGTCGTCTCGCTGCTTGCGATCGGCGTCTACTGGGCGTTCGATTCGCGATTGCTCACGCCGGAGTCGGTCCGGCGCAGCATCACAGGGATGATCGCCGGCGGTGACCGGCCTCCGGCCGGGGCGGATGCCGAGCCCCGCCGGATCCTCCCGGACGTGCGGCCGCCGGGGGAGTTCGGTGAATACCGGTTCCTGACGATGTCCGGGGGCAAGCCGGTTCGTTACTCGCCGTGCCGACGGTTGAGTGTTGTGGTGAATCCTCGCGGGGCTCCGCCGGACGCGCTCGCCACGGTGTCTGCTGCGGTGGCCGAGATCAGCGCGGCGACAGGACTGTCGTTGACGGTGGCGGGGACCACTCGCGAGCGCTACTCATCTCAGCGACGGCCCTTTCAGCCCAGACGCTATGGGGACCGATGGGCGCCGATCCTGGTGTCGTTCGCCGGCGCCGGTTCGGTGCCGGAGTTCGACGGCGACGCAGTCGGATTCGGTGGCAGCCTGTCGCTCGATCCGGTCGTCGGGGATCCCTCGTACGTCACCGGCTCGGTCGTCCTCGACCGTGACTTCTTCGCTGATCCCGCGAACCAGGGGTACCTGAATGAAGCCGTACTCCACGAGTTCGGGCATGTCATGGGCCTGGATCACGTATCAGATGGAGCGCAGATCATGTGGGCCGGCGGCTTGCATGGCTCGGGGCTCGGCAGCGGTGACCGCGCCGGGCTCGCCCGCCTGGGCCGAGGGCCCTGCACCCCCGACCTCTGACCCCCCGCGCGCCGCGGGGAACGGTTTCGGTCGCATGCGACCGAAAGGTCCAGATGCGACTGGAAGATTCGGTCGCAGGTGTTGGTTTTGGTCGCATGCGACCAAAACCGCCCCCCCCCGCCCCCCGACTCTGGCGGGGTGGTGGGGGCGGTGGTCAGTCGTGGTTGCCGCGGGTGATCACCACGGCCAGCCAGATCGCCAG
>CAZVYU010000177.1:0-2921 GCA_964631645.1 uncultured Actinomycetes bacterium | reverse complement strand
CCCTCACTCACCCTGGAGGGGTGACCGCACTGCAAGTAGTTGTCCCCGTCGACGCTCCCGCCCGCGACGTGTTCGACGCGTTGACCGACTGGGACGCCCAGAGCGAATGGATGATGGGCACCACCGTGCGCAGCATCGGCCCCCAGCGCCGGGCACCCGGCGATCAACTCGAGGCCTTCACCGGTGTCGGACCGGTCGGATTCCTGGACACCATGGTCGTGACCGACTGGAACGACGGCGTAGAGGTCACCGTCGATCACACCGGGCGGGTCGTGCGTGGCTCCGGCACCTTCCGCGTTGAACCCGATGGCCCCGACCGCAGCGCCGTGGTGTGGATCGAGAACCTCGCAATCCCCGGTGGCGCGGTCGGCTCCGCCCTGTGGCGGCTCACCCGACCCATCAGCCGCTGGGCGGTCACCCGCTCGCTTCGTCGCTTCGGCCAAGGCGTGGTCGCGACCAAGCACGTCTGACCCGGACAAACCCGGGCGTTCTGCCTGACACCGCTGCCCACAAGGCATTCCGAATCCGCGGTCCCTAGCCTGCGCGGTATCGGAAGAATCCGTCGATCAAGCGGTGGTCATGACCGGTGCGCACGGCGGGGGCGAGAACCGACTCCTCGTCGGCGGCGGAGCCTTGTCCATCGCCGGCGTCCTGACCACCGTCGTCGCCCCCCTCCTGGCGGACGGCCTGCGGACCGCCGGCCTGGACAACGCCGCCATCGGAGCCCACCTGACCGCACTGCACGTCGTGCAGGTGGCGACCATCGTGATCTTCGCCACGACGGGGTGGGTGGCGCGGTTCGACCGTCGCTGGTCCGGCCTCATCGGTTGCGGTCTCGGCGCCGCGGGATTTGTGGGCGCGGCCGTGGTGCCCGCGGGCAGTGGCGTGACCCTCACCATGGTGCTGATCGGTTTGGGCGCCGGCATCTCTTATGCCGCCGGTGGATCGGCGCTCAGCTACGCATCCGACACCGAACGGGCTTATGCCGCGGTCACGGTCGCCAGCATCGTGATCGGCTCCGCTGTCCTGGTCGGGACCGCCTTGGCGCCGCTGGACGACAGCCGGGTCACGATCTTCGGCGGACTCGCGCTGGTCCTGGTGCTGCTCGGCCTGGTCGGAACCCGCATCCCCGCTCTCGGTTCGGCTGAACCCGATCGCAGCGGCCCCGCCCCGCGCTGGCTGGATGCTCCGGGAGCGGCCTTGATCGCCGGATACTTCCTGCTCAACGTCGGAATCCTGGGGATCTGGACGTTCTCGGGTCAGATGGGCCAGGCGGCCGGACTGAGCGAAACGGGGTCGTGGTGGGTGCTGGGCGTGGCCCAGGTGATGAGTGTCCTCGGGTGCCTCATCGCCGCTCGGATGGGCGCCTCCGCGGCCAAGATCTCCGTGCTGGTGGCGTCCGTCATCTCCCTGGCGGTCGGCAAGATCCTCATCGCATCCACCGTCCTGTGGGCTTACCTGATCGGCAACCTGGTCACGAATCTGACGTTCTACACCGTGATCCCGTTCGTGTTCGCGGCAGGCGCCGATCTCAATCCGCGCAACGGTCGACTGGTGGTCGTGGTCGGGGCGGCGGCCATGGCGGCCGGAGCTGTGGCGCCACTGGCGGCCGGACTGGTCGCCGGCGACGGGGACAACTGGCTCGCGCTGGGGATCGCCGCTGCGGCGGTGATCATGGCCGCCCTGCCGCTTCTGTTGCTGGCCATGCGGGCGGCGTGGCAACGACGTGAGTCAGTCGCTCCAGTGCTCCAGCAGTGACGCCACCACTTCGTCGGGGGCGGTCTCGGGAACCCAGTGTCCGATGTCGGTGAGGATCTGGAACACGTAGTCCCCGGTGACGAAGTCCTGGGTGGCTTCGGCGGCCGCGCGACCCAGAGCGGGGTCGCGTTCCCCCCACACATACAACGTGGGAACGGTGATGCGGTGCATGGGCAGCGAGGGACGCACCATCTCGCGCGGTAGTACGCGGTACCAGTTCAGGGCCGCCGACAACGCGCCCGGCTGCCGCATGCGGTCGGTATAGTGCGCCGCCTGATGTGGGGGCAGGCCCGACATGACCGCCCGCCAGGCGGGCCCGTCGGGGGTGAGCAGTTGTTCGCTCACCCACGGGATCTGGAACAGGCCCATGTACCAGGAGCGCAGCACCTGTGTGCTCTTGAGCGCAACGGACTTCATGGCACCGGGGTGCGGGGTGGACAGCACGGTGAGGCTGGCGACCCGATCGGGGAACGCCGACGCAACCGCCCACGCGGTGGCGCCGCCCCAGTCGTGTCCGACGATGTGGGCCTTCTCCGCCCCAGCCACGTCGAGCAGGGCGATCACATCACCTGCCGTCTTGGCGTAGGTGTATTCCTTCGCGCTGGACGGGCGGGCGGCCGCAGAGTAGCCCCGCATGTTCGGCGCCAGGGTGCGGTAGCCGTGTTCGTGCAACGGTTCGACGATGCCGTCCCATGCAGTCGAGTCCTGAGGGAAGCCGTGGAGGAACACCGCGGGGAAGCCGTCCTCGGGGCCCTCGTCCTTGACGTCGAACACCAGGCCGTCGTGGGCATACGTGCGCATGGACCCAACCTAGCGCCGCAGTCTCCCGACGCACTGCCAGTGCCGCCGGTTGCCCCGGCTCGCGGTCACGGGCTTCGTCGGGTGAGGAGGCACGCCGGGACTTCTTGCTCGGCGGGGGCGACGGAGCCGGCGCCCACGAGCGGTCGGAGGGCCGGGGCGGGGACCGTAGACTCCGTGGGTGACAACCAGACCCGATCTGCGCAACGTCGCGATCATCGCGCACGTCGACCACGGCAAGACCACCCTCGTCGACGCCATGTTGTGGCAGTCCGGAGCCTTCCGCGAGAACGCCGATGTGGCCGACCGGGTCATGGACTCCATGGACCTCGAACGCGAGAAGGGCATCACGATCCTGGCCAAGC
>CAZVYU010000176.1:0-4215 GCA_964631645.1 uncultured Actinomycetes bacterium | reverse complement strand
CGCGCCATCTGCGACCAGTCGACCTGCGGCTGCAGCAGCGCGATCCAGGAGTTCGTGTACTCCGTCGGCAACCACTGACGCAGATCGCCCAGCGCCTCGATGGCGTCCAGGATGTTGCTCAAGATCACCAGGATCAACGCCGTGCCCACAGCCCCGAGCGGGACGTCGGTCGACACGCTCATCAGGAACGCGATCCCGGCCGTGAACAGCAGCGTCACGAACACGTACCCGGCCATCGCGGCGATACGCCACAGCATCTCCCCGTCCGCGAACAGTCCCCCGGCGGGACTGGCCAACGGACCTGAACCGAAGGCCACCAGACCGATCACATACGACGTCACCACCAGCAGGACAATCCCCACCAAAGTGGACACCAGGCCCACGGCGAGTTTCACCGCAAGCAGCCGTCGCCGGGGTACTGGGGCGGCCAGCAGATAGCGCAGCGTTCCCCACTGCGCTTCTCCGGCCACGGTGTCCCCCAGGAACACCGACGTCACCAAGATCAATAGGAAACTGGTGGCGAAGAACAGCATCGTCACCGTGAAGTTGGCGGCGCCGCTCGTGGCCAGGCCGACGAGGTCGAGACTGCCGCCACCGAAGCGCCGCCCGTCGGAATCACCGTCGGACGAGGGACCGAACCGGACGGCGAGTACCACCACCACCGGCAGCAAGACCAACAGACCATAGGTGACCAGAGTCCGCCGACGTCGGAACTGGCGGATGAACTCCACCCGCAGCGGCAGGGTAGCCCTCGCCCGGTAGCCCGGCGCGGCATCAGTCATCGTCATGAGGATCCTCCGACCGTGTGATCCGTGCCGACGATCTCCAGGAACACGTCCTCGAGTGAGTGGTCGGCCCCCGTCCAGGAGCCCACCTCCCCCGCGGCCACCGATCGACCGCGCTGCATCACCACGACATGGCTGCACGTGACCTCGACCTCGGCCAGCAGATGGGACGACACGATGACGGTTCGACCCGCCGTCGCATAGGAGCGCAACACCTCGCGCATCTCGCGGATCTGCGGCGGATCCAGACCGTTGGTGGGCTCGTCCAAGATCAACAGATCAGGCATCCCCAGCATCGCCTGTGCGATCCCGAGCCGCTGGCGCATGCCCTGGCTGTAGGACTTCACCGGGCGGTCCACGGCATCACCCAACCCGGCGATCTCCAGGACCTGTGCGATCTGCGGGTCACCAGCGCGACCCGTCGAGCGCCAGAACAGTTCCAGGTTCGTCCGGCCGGACAGGTGGGGCAGGAACCCCGCACCCTCCACCAGCGCACCGACCCGCGACAGGACCGGCGCCCCCGCGTAGATACGTTCACCGAACAGATACACCGCCCCCGCGCTCGGCCGGATGAGGCCCATCATCATGCGCATCGTGGTGGTCTTGCCCGCACCGTTGGGACCCAGCAGGCCCAGCACCACTCCGGGTGGCACCTGAAAGGACACGTCGACCGCGGCCTTGACTCCCCCGCGGTAGGTCTTGGCGAGGCCCTCGACGACCACCGGAATCCCGGCGTACTCCTCGCGGCGGCGTGGTTGAGGCGCGCGTGGGCGCAGCAGCAGCACCAGCAGTCCCACCACGACGATGATCGGCAGGGCCAGCAGCAAGGCCGGTGACAGGGGCGCGGTCACAACGGCCGCTTCCGGCGCCGTGGGAAGGCGAACCACCGGATCCGCCAACCCGATGTCGTAGATGGCCGGCCGGTCAGGCAGCCGATAGGCGGCGTCGGTCGTGGCGACGACGAGCCGCAATCGATCGCCCGCCGAGATACGCGTGGCCACGCCGGGCAGATCGACGGTCACCGTGGTTGGTTCCGGTCCGATGCGGTCCAACCGGATCGGCGCCACGAGCCCCTGGGGGGCGATCTCGGTACCCGCAGCCGTGACGACCCGCAGCTGGGCGAACAGGGCGACATCTCGGACCGGCTCGGCGCTGCTGACCTGCAGATCTGCCGTCCCCGAACCGACCAGGGTGGTCGCCACGGTGACCGGCGCCGACTCGAACACCGCGCCTTGGCCGGGTGGCACCATTCCCAGTTGGGCGGCGAGACCGCCGATCCCGGGGAACGAGGAGATGGCCGCAGGTGCCCCACCAGCCGGGGCTCGCACGGATTGCGCACCCCCGTCCAGGATCACCTCCGTGACCCCGGGGACGGGGAACTGCGGCAACTCCAGCAGTGCCGGCTCCCGGCGTGAGTCCGCTCCGAGGGCACCGTCGGACAGCGTCACCTCGGTGTCGGTGGCCACCGGTGGCCCGCCCGACAGGTGGGCCGTCATCCATGTCTGGGTCAACTGGAGTAGCCGCTCCGATTCGTCCACTCCCCCGTCGTGGCCGCCGCCGTGCCAGACGAGTTTGACCGGGGTCTCGGGGTTCGCCGCGGTGATCTGGGAGTAGTTCGCCTGACCCTGGGCCAACGGGAACAACGAGTCCGCCTGGCCGATCCCGATGAGGGTGGGAGCCGTGATGCGATCGGTGACGGTCATGGGGCTGGACCGGCGGAGCAGTCGCTCGTCGGCCGGAGTTGTCGTTCCGCTGGTCGCGGCCCGATCGAACGCGGCACACCAGTCCGGGGAGAAGCGCCCGCACGGGGTGGCGCGGGCGCCGGGCTGCTCGAGACCGACCCCGAAGAAGCCACCGGCCCACCACTGCTTGAAGACTCCGAGTTCGGACACCTTCGCGCTCTGGCCGAACAACGATGTCCGTAGGTCGTTCCAGGTGATGTCGGCGGCCACAGCATCGATCCGCTGGTCGTAGCCCGCGGTCAGCAGGGCCAGGGCTCCACCGTAGGAACCGCCCGCGATGCCGACTCTCGGGTCGTCCGGGCCGTCCTGGACGACCTCACTGCGTTCGGCCAGTTCGTCGATCGCAGCACGAGCGTCGGCCACCTCGTAGCGGGGCGAGTTCATCGAGATGGTGCCCCCCGAGCCGCCGAAGCCACGGGCGGTGTAGGCCAGGACGACGAATCCCCCGTCGGCCAGCTGCTGTGCCTGCTGGGCGACGGCGTCTTTGCTGCCTCCGAAGCCATGGGCCAGGACGACTGCAGGGGCGGGAGACGTCGCCGGGAGGTACAGATCTGCCTCCAGCCCAACCGGGCTGGGATCGGTGGCGGAGGTGGGACCGCCGACGATGGTGAGGGGCTCCGGTTGGTCCGCGGCGACGGCTTCCCCGATGGGGAGCGTCAAGGCGGCGGCCGCACTGAGCGCTGCCGCGACACCCAGGCGCGTGATGCGACCCATGCGCGCGTCCTCCCCTGGTCGTGTGCCTAGGGACAGCATCCCCGGTCAGCGCCACGAGCGCACCTTTCACGCCCGCCGCGGCCCCTTGATCACGGTGCCGCTGAACCCCGTTCGGCTTCCTGTGCCAGCAGGAGGTCAAGATCAGTCAGCCGTCGCAAACCGCTCATCGGTTGCGCGAGGCGATGGTTGCCGGTCAGCGTTTCGCGGTTCCGGTGCAGGAAGGACCAGTACCCCGCGGTGAAGGGGCAAGCGTCGGGCCCGACCCGCTTCTTCGGGTCATAGGGGCAGGTACCGCAGTAGTCGCTCATCCGGTTGATGTAGGCGCCGCCGGCGGCATACGGCTTCGTCGCCAGCAGTCCCCCGTCGGCGTACTGCGACATACCGATCACGTTGGGGACCATGACCCAGTCGTAACCGTCCACGAAGGCCCGGTGGAACCAGTCGGTCACCTGCGCCGGATCCCAGCCGCGCTGCATCGCGTAGTTGCCCAGCACCATGAGTCGGGGGATGTGGTGCACCCACCCCGTCTCGCCGATGTCGGTGAGTATCCGGCTCAGGCACGAGGCCTGGACCGAATCGCCCTCCAGGTTCGCGAACCACTCCGGCAGCGGCTCGGTGGCGTCGAGTTCGTTCAGCCCGCGGTAGGACGCCGGGAAGTGCCAATACAGGTGCCACACGAAGTCGCGCCACCCCATGACCTGCCGGATGAAGCCTTCGACCGAGGCCAAGGGCGCCCGACCGTCGCGATAGGCCTGTTCGGTCCGCTCCACTGCTTCTATCGGATCGAGGAGACCAAGGTTCATCGGCGCGGAGAGCAGTGAATGAGCCATCCACTGGTCGTGGGACAACATCGCATCCTCGTGCGGTCCGAAGTGCGGCAGGCGGTCGGTGATGAAGTGGTCGAGCGCCGCGTCCGCCTCAGATCGCGTGGCGGCGAACCGCCTCGGACCGTCGGAGCCCAGGAACGACACGTC